>CAJOGF010000106.1 GCA_905233995.1 uncultured Bacteroidales bacterium
CGCTATGGTTGCCGAAATCAAAAAATCGCTTGAACTTCAACACACCCGCGAAGTGATGGTGGAGTCGATGAAGTTGCAGTACGAAACCCTCTCCAACAGCGGTCAGGTTGCCTTTGACGACGTAAAGGCTATGTCGGAAGAAATTGTTGACGCCCTGATGCCAAAACTTGTAGAAATGTACACCAAGTTTTACACCGAGAACTACACTCTCGCCGAGATAAAGGAACTCAACCAATTCCTTTCAACGCCGTTGGGACAGAAAAACATCCGTCTCACACCTGCACTCTCTCAGTTGGCAGTAAAAGCGACACAAGACACTGACTTTTTGGGTGCTATGAACGGCATTATCACCAAACACGTAAAACGTTAAGCGATTGTCAAGGTATTTTTTTGAAAATGTTTTTCTGTTTTGACAAAAATAAATAATTTTGCAGACAGATTTGCAACTCGTTCTTTAAAATAATAAAGTTAAAGAACAAAATGATAAAAGATACAACAATATTAAACGGCGACAATCCGATTCTTTCGGCTAAGGATTTGAAGGATAAGGGGTTCAATAGATATTCAATCGCAAAATGTCTTAACAACCAAGTCCTTCAAAAACTTAGTTATGGCAAGTATTGTCTTCAAGACAACCCGCCTGACGAGTTCAGCACAATACAGTCGCGGTCGCAAAAAATTGTGTTTTCACATTCTACGGCGTTGTATCTTCTTAACCTATCCGACAGAGTGCCAATAACATACGACATCACAGTGCCGCAAGGTTACAATGTTCAAAGGATTAAGCGCGATTTTCCTTCGACAAATTTCTACTATTCAAAACCCGAATTGTGGGAACTCGGTCTCGAAACAGTAGAAACTCCATTTGGTTTCAAAATCAATGTCTATGACAAGGAACGCACGATTTTAGATGTCATTAAAAACAAAAAGCGTGTTGATTACCAAATATATACACAAGCAATCAAAGAGTATTTCAATACTGAACGCAATTTTAGAAAAATATTGAAATATTCTAAACTGATGAATATGGAAGACAAAGTAAGGGCATACATTGAAATGGTTTAAATTATGAACGCCGCTAATATCACTTTCAACGATTTGATTGACAATTTGTTGGACGTTGCTGAGTTTATTAAATGATTTTGTTTTGGATTTTAACACTAATTAACACAAAATCCTGTAACATTTTTGCTACTTGTCTGTCAAATAGGTACAAAATGATAAAAGTGTAAAATTTTTTTACGCTTACTGTAAAAATTTTTTACACTTTTACATTAATCAAAAATTATAACAATCTACAAATCAACAAATTAACTACAACGGCACAAAAAATGTTCAATACAATGCATTAATTAAAAACTATAAAAATATGAAACTCATTTTTCTATCGAAACACTTCCGGGACAGAATTACGATGTGCTCGGATTGGTAAAAGGAAACATCGTGCAGTCAAAGCACATTGGACGCGACATTTTGGCGGCGTTTAAGACGCTTGTCGGCGGCGAAATCAAGGGCTACACCGATATGCTCTCGGAGGCTCGCGAGAAGGCTACACAGCGTATGGTGGCTGAGGCTGAGACACTTGGCGCAGACGCAATCATCGGCGTAAGGTACTCGACTTCGGCAGTAATGGAAGGCGCAGCCGAAATCATCGCGTATGGGACGGCGGTAAAAATTTTAAACTAAGTATGACTGTTTTTTTTTGGGGATAATCATTCATACTTTGTATTTTTTTTGTAAAAAAATATTGAAAATATTCTTATATCTAAAAAACTTTATTTAAATTTGCCGTTGGATTATCGGCTTTGTACCCCCGATGTCCGACATAAGACATAATAAACGAAAGCGTTATGCTTTTCTTGTTAATGAAAACGAGAGAAATTTTCAATGAAAACAAGAGATTGCATAGCGGTTTCGCCTATAGTATAGGCGTGGACTGCTATGATTGTATCTCTGTTTCCGGATAATTTTCACGCCCTTTCATTAACGGATACAATCTACAAAGTATCAGAAAAGGATATGCAGTCTGCGCTTTTGTTGTATATAACAACTAAAACCTTCTTGGACTGCGAAGGACGTTTTATTAAACTATGGGATTTTTCAAAGACCTGTTTATCGTAAACGAAGACAAAGATAAAGAGCCGCAGACCAAGGAGGTGCAGCCACAGTTGAAAACCACTATCCCTCAACAGCCTCAGTATAACCCTTCGCCTGTTGCCACTGCACCCGCACAACAACCTATCAATGTGCCACCTGTTACCATTCCCGGCGGCAATGTCGATAAAAATATCCTCGAAATGATTAAGGAGGTTATCGACAAGAGCAACGTGCCGGGCAACGACTATTATGAACTCAACAAAATAGTTGAAAGTCAAGATTTTAAGAATGCAATTCCTGACGAAAGAGCGCGCATAATCGCCGCATACCATAGTCTGAGGGCGCAGGATTCAAAATTCGACAAGCAAAAAATTTCTGATAGCATCGACTTTTATATAAAAGAGGTAAAGTCCGAATACGACAATGTCTTGCAAGGTTACAATCAGTACGTCAACGAAAAAATCAACGGCCCCAAAAAGAAGATTGAGGATTTGCAAGCAAGCCGTCAAGAACTTTTGACGAAAATCAATCAATTGGATGTCGAAATCCAAACAATCGAGGCGGAAGTGTCCAAATGCACAGCTGAACTCGAAGCCAAACGCGCCAACTACGACGCAACGTTCAACATTGTGGTTCAGGAACTTGAAAACGAGAAAATAAAATTAAACAACATACTACCATGAAAGAATTATCAGGAAAATCGCCTTGGGAAAAACCGGGCGGAACGCTCGCCAAAATCACTTTGGTGGCGTTGATTGGTGTGGCGGGTTTTGCACTCTACAAATATCTGCCGGCATTGATTGCGCTTACACAAAACCTCATCACACTTGCGGCTCTCGTAGGCGTTTTGGCGTTGATTGTGTTTCTAATCATGAACGACACTTCGAGAAATTTTTTCAAAAATCTCTATTTCGTAATCATGCGATGGCTGACGGGATTGATAGTTGAAATCGACCCGATTGCGATTGTGAAAGGCAAAATCAAAGAGATGAAAAGCCGCCTCGTAAAAATTGAGGAAGGCATCGCCAAAATGCGTGGCGTTCACGTCAAAAACGAAAAGACCCTTGAAAGTAGCAAAAAAGATTTGGAAGAGTCAATCAAGAAACTGCAAATACTTCAAAGTCAAGGCCGTGGCGAAGAAAGCGGATTGCTTCAGCGTCATATCACCCAGCTTGACGAAAGCGTAAGGAAGCGCACTCAGAATTTCGAGAAATCCAAGCAGATGATCGACATCCTCACCAAGGTGAAAAAATCTGCCGAAATGAAAGTGAAATACACCGAGGAAGAGATAAAACTAAAAGAGGAAGACTACGAACTAATGAAGGCTAACCACAAGGCTCTCAGTAGCATAAAGTCGTTGATAAATCCTCAAACCGACGATGCTTTCGATATGGCGATGGAAAAGATGGACACCGACATCACCTTGTACATCGGCGAGATGGACGAGTTTTTGGAGAGCGGGGTCATTGACGACATCAACCTCGACAACGCTCTCAGTAGCGTTAAATCGCAGGCTATTTTGGACAAATATAACAAAGGCGGTTTCGACGCAATCCTCGGCGAACACAAGGAGGCTCTTAAGCAAGACTCTAACTATCAATTATTACAACAATCATCACAAAAACTATCAAATAAATATTTCTAAGACATGGCACTTACTAAATTTGCAAAAGCACTCATTGGCATTACTGGCGTTGGCGCAGTAGTCGGCGGACTTTACATGGCTGGCAAAAGTGGTTTGGGCAGCGGTTCTGATGCCGACGTTATCACCATTGGTACAAATACTTACGCAGGATTCTTGCCGTTTATGTACCTCAACAACGGTGCAGACCCAAACGAAGATTGTATTCTCTACAAAGATTACGGTTTGAAGGCAAAAATCGTTGTCCAAGACGATTTTGCGGCAGGTCGCTCTGCGTTTAAATCTGGCGACATCGACATCATCTATTGCACAGCCGACGCTCTTGGCGTAGAGATGTCGCGCGGCTCAGATATGACGGATGCCAAATTCATCAACATCAGCAACTGGAGCCGTGGCGCGGACGCTATCGTTGTCAATTCCAAGATAAAGACCGTTGCCGACCTCAAGGGCAAAGTGATTGCTTGTTCGGAGGGAACGGCATCAAATACTTTGCTCCTCAACACTTTGGAAACCAACAACATGGATTATTCGGATGTCAACACTTCGTCGGTTGCCGATCCGAGCAAGGTCAACTTGAAAGTGGTTGCAAGCGGACTTGATGCGGCGCAGATTTTCAAGGCAGGACAATGCGACGCAGCCGTTGTTTTCTCGCCCGACGACCAAGACATTGTGGCAAGTGTTCCGGGCAGCAAAGTGTTGATTTCCACCAAACAGGCATCATCGATTATTTGCGACGGTCTGATTGCAAAACAAAGTTACATCGAAAACAACAAAGACAAAGTAACAAAACTTCTCTCGGCGTTGCTATATGCCAATTCAAAGATGAACACCGACCAAAACGCTGTAAAACAAGCGGCTAAGGCTTTTGCAAAGACCTACCAAGTGGACGAGGATTTTGTAATTGACGGTTCAAAAAACATCTATTACGTAACCTTGGACGATGAAGCCAACTTTTTCGGCTTGACAACTTGCACGAGTTGCGTAAAAGGTGAGGATTTATATAACAAGATGGCAGGCGCTTACGAACAACTTGGCCTGTGCAAAAGCCCGTTGCCATGGAACAAGGTTGCAAATTCTGACATCATAGATGCACTTTACAGCAACGACGATTTAAGAAAGACCGTCAGAGGCGATCAAAGTGCCGAAAAACAACAACAATTTACCGAAATTAAGCAAGAGGAAGTTAAAGAAGAAGAAAAAATCTCCAACAAGTCGGTTTCTGTTGAATACGATGTCAATTCCGACGTTCTCAACCAAAACGCAAGAGACTTGATTACAAGGGAGTTTGTGCCGATTGCAAAAGAATTTTCGGGTGCAAGAATCATGATTGAGGGCAACACCGACAATACAGGTTCGGCATCGTTGAATCAAGCATTGTCGTACCGTAGGGCGTTGAGCATCAAGAATTTCTTGGTAAAGGAATACAAATTTGACCCGAACAGATTTATTGTAGTTGGCAACGGTTCCAAAAAAGCAATCGCCGCCGGTTCCACTGGTTCGGACGCAAGGTACAGAATGACAGAGTTTAAACTTGTGGCTAAATAAATTGAGAATTGAAAGTTGAAAATTGAGAATTGAAAATTGAGAATTTATCCTTTCAATTTTCAACTTTCAATTTTCAATTAAAAATAAGTGTTTTATGAAAGAATTATTCAAACTTGGGGGCGATGATTCGCAGTTGTCGAAAACGGCCAAAATAACAATCACTGTATCAGGGCTTTTCTTGATTGCGGTGATTTGGCAGACGGTGTGTTCGTTGGGCTTGATTCCCGAAAAAATTCTGCCCTCGCCAATTAATGTAATCAAAAGTTACGCACCATTGATTACCGAGTACGATATGTTTGCAAACGCTTGGTATTCAATCCGTTTGAACCTAATGTCATATCTTTGGGCAATTGTGATTTCGTTGCCTGTGGGTTTCTTTATTTCGTTGTTTCCAATCAACAATTTGATTATCGGAAAATACATCAATTCAGTGCGTTATCTGCCGATTCCTGCAATGTCAGGCATTTTTATCGCTATTTTTGGATTGACGTTTGGAATGAAAGTGTCGTTTCTCACATTTTCACTTTTGATTTACATCTTGCCAGCAGTTGCCAACAAAGTGAACGACCTTCAGAACCCCGCCAACGACAAGGATTACGTCTATCTTCAGACAATCAAGACCTTGGGCGCAAAGCCATGGCAGAGTTTCCGTTACGTGTATTTTCCGTATGTTACACGCACTATCTCTCAAGAAATCATCACTTTAACAGGCATCAGTTGGAGTTATATCGTCATCGTAGAAATGCTCTACAAAGACGGCAGCGTTTCGGGCATTGGTGCGTTGATTCAAAACATGACACGTATGAGCCACATGCCAGAAGTCTATGCACTGTTGATTTTGGTGATTGTAATTGGCATTTGTCAAGACCTTTTGTTGAAATTCATCGACAAATTGCTGTTCCCATCTAAGTATAACCGTAAAAAATTGTTCTGATGTTTGAAAATCTATCTAATCCACAGCCAAAACCACAAGTGCAGTCTGTTCAAAATACAGAGCCGCAAAATATTGTAAGTCAAAATCTTACTGATGTCTTCACGTTGGAAAATATCAATCTAAGTTTCGATACTTCCAATGGAAAATTTACATTGTTTGACAATTTCAATCTCCGCATCGAGGACATTCCGGGCGAAGGTCAGTTTGTGAGCATACTTGGTGCTTCGGGCAGCGGCAAGTCGCAGATTTTGAAGTTGTTGTCGGGATTGAATCGTCCTCAGTCGGGCAGCATCAAGTTTTACGGCAAGGAGATTGATTCCAACCATCATATTCCGATGGTTTTTCAGCAATATTCGGCTTTCCCGTGGATGACGGTTTTGGAAAACGTGATGTTGCCGTTGAAACTGAAAAAAATCCCCGAACAAGAGGCTCAAGACCGTGCCTTGGCGATGCTAAAACTTGTTGGACTCGAAGACCAAAAAGACAAGTGGGCTCAATATCCGGCACTTTCGGGCGGACAATTGCAGCGTGTCAGCATTGCACGAAATTTGGTTGACAAGTCGCAAGTTTTGCTTCTTGACGAGGCGACATCGGCGTTGGACATCTTTTCCAAGCGCGAAATGCAGAAGGCGTTGTTGGACATTTATTACAACAGCGAACTCGACCCGACGATAATAAATGTGACGCATGACATCTCGGAGGCGGTTTACTTGTCAAACCGAATAATAGTGCTTGCTGCCAATCCGTGCCGCATCCATGCCATAAAAAAAATAGACTTTGGCACGAGCCGCCGCACCGAAAAAATCCGCGAATCAGCCAAATTCGGCGAATACGTCAGCGAAATAGAGGCATTGATGGACGAGGTGAATAAAAAGTGAGAGAAAGGTAAAGATGGCAAAGGGTAATCAAAATATAGAACTAATTGGTTTGCAGACTGATGGCAACTTTCACGTAAAAATAAATGAGGAAGATTACCCTTTAAATGAATCGCAGTTCAAGGCAATCAAACGCAAACAGAATATGCCAGTTTCGAGGCTTGAAATTTGGCTCAAATCCTATGCTGATGAAAATGTGTAACTTATAAAAAGCATTTCGATGGGAAGAAAAAAAGGTCCAAATATAGGCAAAGCTATAAGTACAGCGTTCAAAATTGCAGGGAAGCCGAAAGCAAAATAACTGCATTTTTCCCTTGGAAACAAAAAAGAATGCGTCAAGAATATGTCAAAGAGCATCTTGAAGATCAATTTGACAATATTCACGATGAATGGGAAAAATTGAAAGAGGAGTTTTTGGCTCACAAAACTCAGGCTCACACCGAATGGGAAAAACAAAAGAAAGATTACGAAGTCTTTAAGTCTAATGCTAACAACGAGTATCTGTTGGGGTCTTAAAATTTTTAGTACCGCCCGCTAAAACGTATTTAGCAACCTTTTCTGACAGGTAAAACTTTTCTTCAACATCTTTTACGTCAAAAACAAATTCGTCAAACGATTCATCTGATTGTGTTAATTCTGAATCTGGATGAAATACAAAATCTCCATGCCAATTAAATTGCTGATTTCTTTTTTGACACAATTGAATATCTCCGTTTATTTGGGTATAACTTTTTTGTTTGTTTTTATGGCTTGTAACAAATTTCACGCCTTTTTCTTTAAGGAAATACTTACTATCAATGTAATCTTCGAGAAAATCATACATCTTGTATTCCAATTCAATAGGCGCAGGATACTTGAAATCTGTTTTATTTTTAAAACCTAAACAATAAACCCGTTCTCTATGTTGAGGTATTCCATAATCACAACTATTAAGTACTCTAAATTTGACATCATAGCCAAGTTACCCCAGTTCGAAATAACCAAAAGTAAACTAAAGTATACATTTAAAAATATAGGCGTTGTTTTTTTGCCTTAATCAAAAGGTTCATGTTTGATATAATCTTGATTTATAACATGTTATGATATTAAAATAATACTAATTGCTTACATTCTGTGTCAA
>CAJOGF010000107.1:0-8183 GCA_905233995.1 uncultured Bacteroidales bacterium
TTTTTAACCACTTTGCACAAAGAACAAAGTCATTAAAAATGTTTTTTTAACCACTTTGCACAAAGAACAATGTCATTAAAAATGTTTTTTTAACCACTTTGCACAAAGAACAAAGTCATTAAAAATGTTTTTTTAACCACTTTGCACAAAATAAAAAGTTATCTAAAATTGACATAAAACAAGATGTTTGAATGATTATTAAAAGTGAAATTACAAAAAAATGCGTTTTAAAACATAAAACCGTTTCACGCTATAAAAAAAAAATTTACTTTTGCACAAAAATTATAGAAAAATGCAACCATTAGCAGAAAGATTAAGACCAAAAAATTTGGACGAATACATCGGTCAAAAACATCTTGTTGGAGATAGCGGCGTATTAAGGACAATGATAGAAACTGGTAAAATACAAAGCATTATCCTTTGGGGGCCTCCCGGCGTAGGAAAAACAACTCTCGCTAAAATAATAGCAAAATCCTCAAACAGACAAATGTATTCGCTGAGCGCAATCTCAAGCGGCGTAAAAGAAGTTCGCGAAGTTTTGGATAAAGCAAGTCATCAAAATCTATTCAACACTTCCCCCTCTCCTATTTTATTTATAGATGAAATTCATCGTTTTAGCAAGTCGCAACAAGACTCACTACTTTCTGCGGTAGAGCAAGGTGTTGTAACATTAATAGGTGCAACAACAGAAAATCCATCCTTTGAAGTAAATTCACCGCTACTTTCAAGGTGCGAGGTGTACGTTCTAAAGTCGTTGGAACAGAACGATTTGGACGAACTACTAAAACGTGCAATTTCTCAAGACGAAATACTCAAACAAAAGAATTTTAACATACAAGAAACAAAAGCACTATTCCGTCAAAGCGGTGGCGATGCAAGAAAATTCTTAAACATATTAGAAATAATTATAGACTCGCAAAACTCTGAAAATATTACAATTAACGACGAAATTGTCAACAAACTACTTCAGAAAAATACCGCCATTTACGACAAAAAAGGCGATATGCACTACGATATTATTTCGGCTTTTATAAAATCAATAAGAGGCAGCGACGCTAACGCCGCAATCTACTACCTTGCAAGAATGTTAAACGGCGGCGAAGATTTGAAATTTATCGCACGCCGTTTAGTAATTTCCGCTTCTGAAGATATTGGACTCGCTAATCCTAATGCAATGTTACTTGCAAATGCTTGTTTTCAAGCCGTCAGCACCGTAGGATACCCTGAATCAAGGATAATGTTAGCCGAATGTACTATATACTTAGCAAATTCACCGAAATCAAACTCCGCTTACAACGCAATAAACGCCGCAATGGAGTTCTCAAAACAAACCGGCGACTTAGCAATTCCTCTTCACCTTAGAAATGCTCCAACAAAACTAATGGAACAACTCGGCTACGGTCAACAATACAAATACGCTCACGATTACCCCGGACATTTTGTTGACCAAGAATTTCTACCAGAAGAAATTTCAGGCACAACATTCTATTTTCCGCAAGATAATGCCGCTGAACAAAAAGCAAAGCAAACAATACAAAATCTTTGGAAAGACAAATACAAAACCTAAAACTATACCCACTAAAATTTAGCGGGCACACTGAGCATTATAAATTCTCCAACTTTGGTCTACAGGATTTTCTATCAACTGTTCCAAATAGTGATACTTGATGCCAAACTTATTTTTTAGAGCATCAATTTGCTTTTGAATCTTATCTTGCTCCTCTTTTGACAATTCTTTGTCTTTTTCAGCCGTGATAATTATATTTTTTGACGTATTGTCATACTCCACAAATTCAAAAATTTTGGTTTTATAACCATACTTGTTTAAAATCAATGCTCTAAGACTGTCGGTTATTAATTCGGCTTGACGCTCCAACAAAATACCATACTGCAACGCTGGATACAATACATTGTTCTCGCTGATTTTCATTTGATTGCGTATTTGTTTATGACAACAAGGCGCCACAACAATAACTTTAGAATTGGCTTTCATACCTAAATACAAAGCATCGTCGGTTGCAGTATCACAAGCATGAAGGGCAATCAACATGTCAAGATTATCCTCTTTATAATCGTTGATATTGCCACACTTGAATTTTAAGCCCTGAAACAAAGCCTTTTGAGCCGTATTATTACAAAATTTTACAAGCGTTTCTTGAGTGTCAAGACCAGTCATATCAACAATTTTTTCCTTGACATTACAAAAATAATCATAAACAGCAAAAGTTAAGTAACCTTTACCACAGCCCATATCAGCAATCTTCAGCGGGTTGCAATCCGCAATTGAATCGCTAAGAGAATCAATAATTTCAACAAATCGTTCTACTTGTCGAAATTTTGCACTCATACTCGGAATAATTTCACCTTTTTGGTCAATAATACCCAAAGATTTTAAATAGACATTATCTTTTGTTTCAATCAAACGCTGCTTAACTTTGTTATGACTTCCGTCTGAGGCTTCTGAAAACGAAGGTTTGTGCTTGAAAAGTTTTGGAACGCCTTTGTTATTGCATTTTATTTCCCAATCTTCTTGAGTCGTATACAAAATAACATTTAAAAAATTGTTGCCAATTATCTCGTTTAACATATTAGCAGCCTCTTCAACTGTAAAATTTTTGGTAATGTCTTGACGAGTATACTTGTATACAAACTGCAAATTTGGCCTGTCTTGCAATTTAACATATCTAACAACAATCTTGTTAAGTTCTTGATTTTTAAGAACTCGCTTAGATAGAATTAACTTTACAAAAGTACCTTTGTAAACAGAAGAACTCACCTTTTCGGTGAACTCCAGAACAACTTTGTCCATAATTTTATTATTTAATTAGTAATTTTTTCAATTTTGAACTCAACTCTAAAAACCGGAGAGCCATCCCTTATCATTTCAACCTGCCGAATATCGTTAGAAGGTTCTTCAAGATAAATTTCAACATCTTGATTATAAAGAACTTCGGATATAAAATTAATGTCAGCCGACAAAATCCTATATTCACTAAAAAAATCTTTACCCAAAACATCAAGAGATAATTCCAAATATCGCATACTATAAAGGTGAGTATTGATGTCAATATCGGAATACATGACTTTGTATTTAAAAGGAGCAGAGGGGTTTGAAAAAGAAAATCTTAAATGTTTATTTTTTTCAACCTTTTTTTCTTCCAAATTAACAATCTCGCCAAAAGACGGAAACACTTCGTCCAAAAAGACAGGTCTTCTTGTAATAGTATTAATCACAAGCCATTGCGAAGAGGCTTCAGCAATTTTTTCACCGTTTTCGGTTGTAACAATAAAATCTCTTTTGCAAGCAATCTTAGAAAAATCCTTCACAAAAGTCTTAACTACAACCATACTATTTACTTTCGGCAAAGAACTAAACGAAAAATACATTCCTGAAATTACCCAAGTAAGATTTCTCTTAGCCAATTGATGCATAGAAATACCTAATTCAATGGCATGTAAACCGGCTGTATCCAAAATATAATTACCTAATTTTGCGATAGATAGCCGTCCCGTATAATCAGAATCATTATAATTGACTCTATACTGATTGTCAAATACTTTTAACATTTAAAATAGTTTTTTCGTTTCAAATTTAGTATTAAATCTTGTTTCTAACAAAAAAAAATTTCTTAATTTTTCTAAACGTTTAAACTTTTGAACACCGAATAAAACAAATTGTTTTACAGATAGTTTTATATTCACAAATGCCGCAAGCGACAGCAAATTTAATGAATACAAAACTTTAGAAGTGGATTCGTTTAATTCGGTGTTAAATGAAATGAATTAGGCGTTTGTCAACTTATTTGATCGGGGGTTAACACCCCCGGCTATAATGTGTCGCCCCGTTGGGGCTTACGCAGTGCGTTTGGGTTTCCGCAACGGTTACGATACCCAATCGGAAATTAGAGCCCCAACGGGGCGACACATAATAGCCGGGGGTGTGAACCCCCGGCACAATGCGTATTAAAACGCCTTATTCGTTAAATGAAATCATCGTGTTAAATATTTAATAATATATTTACTATTTTTTTAATGTTTCGGACTGAAATTTGCATAGCCAAAGTAAAATAATAATTAATCATGTCAAAGACAAGTGTCATACTATTGTTGTTAATACAATTAATAACATATTGTTTACCGGCAGAGGCTTTACCTGTCGGCAAAAAAGACCCAAAAATTGAAGAATTAGAAAAACAACTTAAAAGCGTTAAAACTGACAAAGAAAAAGTTGAAATAGGTATTAAATTAACGCAATATTGTTTAGATAAAAACAATGCTGATTGCGAAAACTATGCTAATGCCGCAATCAAAACAGCCAAAAAAGCCAAAATGGATAATACTTGCGCTGAATTATACTGCATGATTGGAACTTTTCACTTTCAAAACAAGAATTATAAAAAAGCAATTACTGCTTTTGAAAACGAGTACGCAATCCGCAAAAAACTTCAACAAGCAAAACCAAGAGCGGTAACTTGCTATAACTTAGGATATTGCTATTCTCAAAGCGGTAACCAACGCAAAGCAACAAAATATTATGAAGAGTCAATGACCCTCGCAAGAAAACTCGGAAATCAAGAACTTATTGACCTTTCAACAAAAGGATTATCAGAGGCTTCGGTAAAACAAAAGGATTACAAAGCTGCATACAACTATCTTGACAAATACCTTAAAGCCGAAAACAAACGATTTTCCAACGAAAACAAACTATTAAAAGACATTAACGAACAACACGAACAAAAAATAGAAGAACAAGAACAACTAATTGAACAACAAGATTCTACAATAAAAGTTGTTTCAGACGAAAATAAAGAACTCGAAAAAACAAAAAAAGAACTCTTGATGGAAAACGAACTTCAAGACGAAAAATTAAGGAACGAAAAACTCAAAAACGAAAATATCGAAAAAGAAAAACAAATTGCTAAACTTTACAATAATATTCTAACAATAGTTATCATTGCAATTGTAATTGCTGCTATTTTCTTGATTCGCAATCATATAAGAAGAAAAAAATACAATAAAATCTTAACAGCCAAAAACTCAGAAATCAGTGCTCAAAAAATTGAAATAGAAAAAAGTTATGAAGTAATTCGTACCAAAAACAAGGACATAACCGACAGCATAACGTACGCAGGAAAAATTCAAAAGGCATTATTAAGGGATTTTGGAAACTATACCAACATTGTGAAAGATTATTTCATTTTCTATGCTCCAAAAGATATTGTTTCCGGCGATTTTTATTGGGCGCATAGAATTGACAACAAATTTGTCTTCACAGTAGGCGATTGTACAGGTCATTCTGTTCCGGGTGCATTTATGAGTATGCTTGGAATAGCACTTCTGAATCAAATTGTGGTACAACAAAAAGAATTTCAAGCCTCTAAAATATTGGAAAAAATGCGAATCCTCGTTAAATCGTATTTAGGGCAAACCGGCGACAACGAAGAACCTAAAGATGGAATGGATATGTCATTGTGTGTTTGGGACTTAGACAAATCAGAAGGTAATTATTCTGGCGCATACAATCCTCTTTGGCAAATAAGAAATGGGGAACTGACAGTTTTTAACGCCGTAAAATGTCCTGTCGGAGTCCATACAAAGGAGATAAACTTTGAAGACCAGTATTTTAGAATTGAAAAATCTGACAGATATTATATGTTTTCTGACGGTTATTCGGATCAATTTGGAGAAAAAAATCATGAAAAATTCAAGATTTCAAGATTCAAACGACTGATAACAGAAACAAGCAATTTAGACCTTCAGCAACAGGGAAAACGAATAGAACAAACATATTACGAATGGAAAGGAAATTTCATTCAAATAGACGATGTTTGCGTATTAGGAATTGAAATATGATTTTTTTTGAAAAAAAATTACAAAAAAAATTGTATTTGATAAATCAATATTTTATATTTGCACTGCGAAAAAGGTTGAGTTGATATGGATTTTAGAGACGGACACAATTGCTTAATGAAGTTATCGCAACAAATAATGGAAAACGATAAAGGCAATAACTTGGTCATTTACAAAGGGGTTTTTGACAAAATGCCGTTCTCTATCATAGAAACATATTGCGAACAATTAACACAAGAAACCTTAGTTGTAAGAAAGAAAATACGAACTGTTTTTGTAGAAATGGCGCAGAATATCAATTTCTATTCCGCCGAAAAAAATAACGGTTACGGCGTTGGATATATATCTGTTAACCGTAGCAAAAACGGATATACAATTGTAAGTGGCAATCTTACAAATTCTTACAACTACAACAGACTAAAAGAAAGGGTCAAAAAAGTGGAAAAACTTGATAATCAAAGTCTCCATATTTTGAAACAGAAATTGCTTTTGGAATCAGGTTTTGAGTTAACAGAAAACGCAAACATAGGAGTTGTACAATGCACAATTGCAGCAAATTCACCATATCAATACAATTTTGAGCAAATAAGCGACAACGAATATTTCGTAACGCTGAAAATTGAAGTAAAAATACCGCGATAAAAACATAAAACGCATAACTTACAAGTAAAGATAAAAAGATATAAATTATGGAGAATATACATATTCCTGGTTCACATGACGGCTATTTTGTGCCGACAGTAGATTTCAATTATCAAAACGGAGTCTGTGAGATTTCGGGCGAATCTTTTTTAGAGGAAACTAACGTGTTTTATGCGCCTCTGATTGCTTGGATTAGGGATTATACAAAAACAGGTCTGCCGCTGATATTCAACTGCAAATTAACATATTTCAATACAAGTTCAACAAAAAGTCTGCTTGACATTTTCAAACTCTTAAAGAAATACGAGTTGGAAGGCGGTCAAGTTACAGTTAATTGGTATTATGACAACGAAGACCTTGACCTTGAAGAGGCAATACAAGACTATATCAACGATACTGGATTGACAATCAACATGATAAACTTCTAAAAAAAAAGTAATTGTTTTTTCCTTATATGACAAAAAGTATAATCGGTTTAATACTTTTTTGTTTAGTTTGTTTTAGAGTGTCAGCACAAACGAAAGACGGAATAAAGTTTACGTTTACTTGTCAAGATAAGGCTCTCAAACTAAACGAGATGATATACTTTTCGTATAACAAACAAAGTTATAAAGTTTGTCAATGTCAGTTTTTTTTATCGAATATAGAAATAATATATAAGGATAAAAAAAGGAAGAAAATAGAAAATTCTATTCATTATACTGACATAGAAATTCCAAAGTCTTTAGTTTGGTATCCTGAGAATGGGTTCAACTTGGAAAATGCAGATTCTTTGGAATTTACATTTGGTTTTGATAGTACACAAAATCGTAGTTATAGGTTTAAAAATCCGCCAGAAAATCTGATGTTTTGGCCTGATTATCTCGGAGGCGGATACCATTACATGAAAACCAATATTTTGTATTTAGACAAAGATAACAATATCAACGCTTTTAATTGCCACATAGGACGAGGACAAATTTATAACTCAGAAAACAAACCAATTAAATACATTGACAACGATTTCAGAATAAAAATACCAATTAAGAGAGTTGATAATTTTGCAGTCATAAATCTTGATATTTCAACCATTTTTGATTATCCAACCGCTGTATTATTTAGCGATTACGGCGGAATTATGAATAATCAAAAAGCCATGAAAATGTTTTGTGAAAATATCAAAGCAGCATTTGAAAAATGAAAACTTTTTTCATATTCTTATTGTATTCATCTTGTTTTTTACTTTCTTGCACCACACAACCTTCTAAAATGAGTTTCAAACCAATACCATACGATATTGGAGTTCCCTTTTTTCCCGATTCTATGAACATTCCCGAAAATAATCCAATGACTGTTGACGGAGTAAGACTCGGACGCTACCTTTTTTATGACGAAAGACTTTCAGGAAATCCCTCAAAACCAATGAGTTGTGCGACATGTCATAAACAAGAACATTCTTTCGAATGTGGAATGGAAGTTTTTTCTGACGGTAGACCAATCGGCAATTCTGGCAAGAAAACGCCAAACGTTATGTTACCTTTGATAAATCTTGTTTGGAACAATTCGGGCTACTTTTGGAATGGACTGATTAACAAAGACAACCCTCAATTAGGAAGCGAAAAATACGGTGTAAAACCTGATTCAGTTTTCAACATGACAAACATTGAATCAACAGTTTGGATGGCAATTAGAGCACCTCACGAAATGGACGG
>CAJOGF010000107.1:8189-9273 GCA_905233995.1 uncultured Bacteroidales bacterium
GCCGTTAAAATGATAAAAAAAGACAATTTCTATCGAGAACTATTTTTCAAGGCTTTCGGAACTACTGAAATCAATATCGACTTGATTTCCAAAGCAATAGCACAATTTATAAGGTCGCTTGTAAGTTTTGAATCTCAATTTGACCAATTTATGGCTGGCAAAATTCAACTTACAGCGTCTCAAATGCGAGGATTAATGCTTTTTACAACAGAAGGTGCTGATTGCTTTCATTGTCATGGCTCGCCTGCCCTACCCCTTTGGACAACAAATATGTTTATGAACAATGCCAAAGATGTGGATTTTGAGGGGCAAAACGACCGTTCAGTTGTTACAAAAAATCCAATGGACAAAGGCAAATATCGAGTTCCAACGCTCAGAAACATCGAATATACTGCACCTTACATGCACGATGGTCGTTTTAAAACTTTAGACGAAGTTTTGGAGTTTTACAACAATGGGTTAAAACGCTCACCATACATTGATCCACTTTCTATCAATACCAACCACGGCGGTATGCACCTCACAGACAACGACCTAAAGGATTTAAAAGCATTTCTTTTAACTCTTTCAGACACGGCTTTTATTCATGATAAAAGATATTCAAATCCTTGGTAAAATCAAATCGCAGGCTTTCTACCTTCTAAAGCCGCTTGATATTCAAACATTTGGTCGCGAAGTTGAGCAGCAAGAATAAAGTCAAGTTTCTTTGCGGCTTTTTCCATTTCGGCTTTGGTTTGTTTAACCAAATTTTCCAAGTCTCTGACAGAAAGGAAACGAATTTCATATTCTTGATTTTCAGTGGTTTTGACAGTTGTAGCAGCCTTCGACTCTTGATTTTTATCATCACCTTTGGCAAGCACAAGATTATTATTCTTTTTAATCTGACGCGGAGTAATGTTATGGTCTTTATTGTACTGAATTTGAAGTTTTCTATGACGTTCCGTTTCTTGAATCGTTGCTTTCATTGAATCAGTGATTTTGTCTCCATACATAATAACCTTACCATTGATATTACGAGCCGCACGACCTGCCGTCTGCGTCAAAGAACGCGCAGAACGCAAAAAGCCTTCTTTATCAGCATCCA
>CAJOGF010000108.1 GCA_905233995.1 uncultured Bacteroidales bacterium
GTTTCGCAAGAAAATTTTGGACTTTTTAAATATGGCAAAGGCGTTGGGTCGGTTTCTTTCAACAAAATTTATAGTCTTACCAAACAAAAAAAATATGTAAGATATTGGGATTCAGCGGCTTGTTCTCCCGCTCTTTATAATCCCTCTGATAAGATTTTTATTTCGTATGAAGACGAAGAATCTGTAAGACGCAAAGTCGATTACGTGTTTATGAAAAAACTTGCTGGCATTATGTATTGGGAATATTTTTCTGACTACGATGGTTTGTTGTCAAATTCAATAAAAAGTGAGTTTGATATTAACAACGGCATTTATGTTGATTTTCGTCTGCCGCTTAATGTTAACATAAAAAAAGTTAAAAAATAAAAAAAATCCGTTTTAATCTGTTACATTTGCAACAAAAAAATAATTTTTATGTCAAAACCTGTTTTTATAGCCGGACCTTGTGTTATAGAATCTCAAGAAGTGCTTGAGATTGTGGCAAAAGAGATAAAAAGAATTTCGTTAAAATACTCAATTGAAATTTTTTTCAAATCTTCGTTTGACAAGGCTAACAGAACTTCGATTTCTTCGTTTAGAGGACCGGGGCTTGAAAAAGGCCTTGAAATGCTTTCCTTTATAAAAAATACATATTGGCAGGCAGAAAAAGTTGCTCAAGTGGCTGATGTATTGCAAATTCCGGCGTTTTTGTGTCGTCAGACCGATTTGTTGGTGGCGGCCTCAAAAACGGGAAAAATTGTCAATATAAAAAAAGCGCAGTTCCTTTCGGGTCTTGACATGCAGTTTCCCGTCCAAAAAGCCTTAGAAGCAGGCGCAAAGGAAATTTGGCTTACCGAAAGAGGTAATATCTACGGTCACAACAATCTTGTGGTGGATTTTCGCAACATTCCTGATATGAAAAAATTTGTGCCGACTGTAATTATGGATTGTACACATAGTGTTCAACGTCCGGGTGCAGCGGGCGGAAAAACGGGCGGTAATCGCGAATTTGTTCCGTCAATGGCTTTGGCGGCTAAAGCATTTGGGGCAACGGGCTACTTCTTTGAAACTCATCCCGACCCAGAAAAGGCTCTTAGCGACGGAACTAATATGTTGTATTTAAAGGATTTAGAAACCGTAATTTCGAGTTTGTTATGACAAGTTTCAGACATATAGCCGTTCAGTGTTTAAAAGATGAGGCTAACGCTATTTTTTCGCTTATTGAGCAGTTAGACGATAGTTTTGACAAGGCGATAGACTTAATTTTATCGTGTCAAGGCAAAGTTATTATAACTGGAGTTGGCAAAAGTGGTCATATTGGCGAAAAAATTGCTGCAACGTTTTCAAGCACAGGTACTCCTGCTTTTTTTGTTAATCCGTTGGATGCTTTTCACGGAGATTTGGGTGTCATAACCGAAAAAGATGTTGTAATTGCAATTAGTAATAGTGGTCAAACAGACGAACTTTTGAGATTTTTCCCTTTTTTGATTGCAAGAAAAATTCCAGTTATTGGTATTAGCGGTAATCCTGAAAGTCTGTTAGCAAAAAATAGTACAATACATATAAAGGTGTATGTTGAACATGAAGCCTGTCCGTTGGGACTTGCACCGACTTCAAGTACTACTGCCGTTCTTGCAATGGGTGATGCTTTGGCGTGTGCGTTGATTGAAGCGCGTCAGTTCAAGAAAAGCGATTTTGCTCAGTTTCATCCGGGCGGAAGTCTTGGAAAACTTCTGCTTACTAAAGCCAAAGATGTTATGTTGGCTGACAATTTGCCAGTTATAGACCCCGAAATGTTGCTTTGTAAGGCTGTTATTAACGTTAGTCAGGGGCGGCTTGGCTTGTGTGTGGCGGTAAAAGACAATCAAGTTTTGGGGCTTATTACCGACGGTGATATTAGAAGGGCAATGGAGAAAAGTCAGAATAAGTTTTTTGAACTCAAAGTATCTGATATTATGACCAAAAATCCAAAGACTGTTTCTTCAGAAACCAAAATCGCTGAAATCAGCCGTTTGATGCACAAAAATAAAATTCACGCAGTTCTTGTTACGGATTCTTCAAACCGACTTCTTGGCATTGTGGATTCGTTTAGGACGGTAATAGAATAGACATTTTGAATTAAGTTTTTTAACCAAATAAATATTAATATGGCACAGAAAAGATATTTGTTTCCTGCCGATTATATGGCTGACCCTTCAGTTCATATTTTCAACGGCAAAATCTACATTTACCCTTCGCACGATTGGGAAGCGGAAAATGTTGAAAACGACAATGGCGACCAATATATTATGAAAGACTATCATGTTCTTTCAATTGAGGGCGACCCTATGACGGGTAAAGTTGTTGACCATGGTTGTGTTTTGCGTTTGGAGGATATTCCATGGGCGGGACGTCAGTTGTGGGATTGTGATGTTCAAGAATACGAGCAAGAGGTTCCAACGAATGCAGAAGAGCAATCAAAAGGAATGGGTTTTTCAAAAAAAGTAAAAAAATACGTTATGTATTTCCCTATGAAAGACCGTACCGATGTTTTCCATTGGGGAATTGCAATTGCTGATAGACCAGAAGGTCCTTTTATTCCTCAGCCTGCTCCTGTTGCTGGAAGTTATAGTATTGATATGTGTGCTTTCAAAGACGATAAAGATGGACAGGTTTATGTTTATTTTGGTGGACTTTGGGGCGGACAACTTCAGCGTTACAAAGATAATATTCATCTTGAAACTCCGTATCTTCCTGAAGGTAAACAAGATGCACTTCCAAGTCGTTGCGTTAGACTTACAAAAGACGGTCTTAACTTTGCAGAGGCACCTCGTCCGATTTTGGTTGTTGACGAAAACGGCAATCCTCTCAAAGCCGATGACCCGCACAGATTTTTTGAGGCATCTTGGGTTCATAAATACAACGGAAAATATTATTTCTCGTATTCTACTGGTGATAGTCATCTTTTGTGTTATGCTACGGGTGATAATCCTTACGGACCTTTTACGTATCAAGGAGTTATCTTGACACCTGTTGTTGGCTGGACAACGCATCATGCTATAATTGAATATCAAGGCAAATGGTATCTTTTCCATCATGACAGTGTTCCTTCGGGCGGCAAATCATGGCTTCGTTCTCTGAAAGTTTGCGAAATAGAATACGATTCAAACGGAAAAATCAAAACCATTGAAGGTCAAGATTAAAAAAAATGATATAAAGGATGTTGTTTTTTTCAGCATCCTTTTTGGAAAAAAAATATAAAATGGAAAAAAAATCTAACCAGTTTATTTCTTATTGTCTTACTTGGGGCGCATTTTGTGGCGTTATGCTTGTGGTTTATATGTTTTTTACAAATTATGTAATCACAGGTGGCGAAGGTCTTCAGACGGCTGGAATTATGCAATATATGATTCTATCGCTTGGTGTGTATTTTTGTCAAAAAAATTTGGCGGTTAGATTCTTAAGGAATGGTTTAGAGTTTAATTTTTCCATACTTTTTTGGGCGGGACTTATTTGTGGGGCTTCGGCTTCGTTGTTTACTGACTTGTATTCAGCGATTTATGTGAAAATTATAAATCCTGATTTTATGTCTCAATCGGTAGAGCAAGCACAAAAAATTCTTGCTGAAAAAGGCTCTTATTCAAAAGACAATATTGACATGGCAGCCTCAGTGTCAGAAAAAATATTTTTGCCAATTTTGATGGTTTTTAATACTGTTTTTTATTCAGTTTTGTCGGCAATTTTTTCTGCATTTGGTGCCTTTCTGTTGAATTTGCAAAATAAAAAAAAATAGAAAAATGGACATTTCCGTTATAATTCCATTATACAACGAAGACGAATCGTTAACAGAGTTGAAAGATTGGATAGCTAAAGTCATGGAACAGAATAATTTCAGTTATGAAATTATAATGATAGATGACGGAAGTACCGATTTGTCATGGCAAAAAATTGAAGAATTTTCAAAGTCAGATTCAAGAATTAAGGGTATAAAATTTCGTCGAAATTATGGCAAATCGGCAGCCTTGAACACGGGATTTAAGGCTGCTCAAGGCGATGTTGTGATAACAATGGACGCTGATATGCAAGACTCTCCTGACGAAATTCCTGCACTTTATTCTATGATTAAAAATGAAAAATACGACGTTGTATCTGGTTGGAAGAAAAAACGTTACGATCCAATCACAAAGACTTTACCGAGCAAACTTTTCAATTTTACGGCACGAGTTTTTTCTGGAATAAAACTTCATGACTTTAATTGTGGACTCAAGGCTTATAGAAATACGGTTGTAAAGTCAATTGAAGTTTACGGCGAAATGCATCGTTATATTCCCGTTTTGGCAAAGCAAGCCGGTTTTAGAAGAATAGGAGAGAAGGTTGTTCAGCACAGAGCCAGAAAATACGGCGTAACAAAATTTGGTATCGAAAGGTTTATAAACGGCTTTTTAGACCTTTTAACCGTAAATGTTGTCTTGAAATTCGGAAAATCGCCAATGCACTTTTTTGGACTTGTTGGCACGTTGAGTTTTCTGATTGGATTTGTTATTTTGGCGTATTTGAGTATCGCTAAAGTATGGATGAATCAGTATCAAATGACGGATAGACCACTTTTTTATTTTGGACTGCTGACAATAATTTTTGGTTCGCAACTCTTTCTTACAGGCTTTGTTGCGGAACTTGTGTCAAGGTCATCTTCGGATAGAAATACTTATATCATCGAAAAAAGTATTGGAGTGTAATTAAAAATGGTATTTTTTTTGTTGATAATTAGATAAAATTTTATAAATTTGAGCGGTAAAAAAATTGTAAATTTAATATGGAGAACTTAGACGACGAAAAATCACAGAAATCTGTCAAGGAAATTATTCTTGTATTTTCTGATATTGACGTGAAAATCACAGCATTGAACGAATGTTCGGCAGAGGATTTTCTTTCGCTTAATACCAATTTGAAAAAGTTTTATCAGGACGCGAAAGTTATTTCTGACCAGACAGGACAGATTTATGACATTATAGCCGGAGACGAGCATCAAAAGTTTTTTGAAGAACTTCTTGGACTTCAGGAATCTCTTAACAACCGTATTAATATGCTCAAGAATAAGATTCTAAAGAGCATACGTGGGTTGGAAAAAATGCTCACATCACTTAATTTGGTGTTTGTGCCGCTCAAAAATTTCAACCTTAATATCTTGACTCTTAACTTTTTGCTTGTTAATCTAAAACTTAACATTGCTTATTCTGACAACGAGAAAATAAAACCTTTGGCAGAAATTATTGACTCAATAACAACAGAGATTAACAAGTTGAAAATTATTTTGCCGAAAATTTCCGAATCTTTAACAATGGTTAAAAATGTAACTCGTTTATCTTCGGGCAAATTAATTGAAATTAGAAAAAAGAATATTCTTGATATTGATAGAGTTACGGGGCAGATTAACGATTCTGTTATCCTTCTTAAAGATAAACAGGCTGTTGCGGCTAAGAAAATGCCAGAACTTACAAAACGTACTCAAAGTTATTTTGATAGTGTCAACAAAATAATTATGAATCTCCAATATCATGACATTATCCGTCAGAAAATGGAGCATGTTCAGGCAACACACAAAAATATCATTAAGGAACTTTCGGCAATGGACTTAAATACTCATTCCGATGGTACGATAGACCTTTCTGAAACGGCAAAACAATTCCTTCAAATTCGTGATATTGCGGGTGTTCAGGTTGCGCAGTTAATCAATACTAACAAAGAATATCAGAAGGCTTTTGCGGTGATAATGCGTAAGTTTTGGGATATTAGCGAGGATATGAGCGTTATTTCGCAACTTTGTAACGAATTTGTTGGCAACAACGACCTTACTGATAGTTATTATAAAGACGTTCAAGATAGATTGCGTGGCACAACAACTGTCTTGAAAAGACTTATAACCGCTAATGAAGATTTTGGCGAAGAAATCGAGACTATTAATCGTACAATTGAAGAAAAACACGACAAAATTGACGAAATAAAGTCGGTTTACGACAATATTAACGATAAAATTGAAACCATTTTAAATACGATTACTTCTCAAAAAGAGACTGGTCTTGAAAGAATAACTGACGAAGTTAGTCAACTTGTGGAGACAATTTTGGAAAACTTAAACGATGTTGTTTTGTTTTTCTCTCAAGCGCAGAATATCAGCAAAAAACTTCAAGAGATTAATCACGAGGATTCTGGCAACGAGATTTCCAACAATTTGAAAGAACTCAACAATAAGATTTCAGAACTTTTGGCTTCGATAGAGGATCATAACGAAAAGATTGAAATCATTTTGACAAACAATTCAAAACTTAGTCTTAATCTTAGTAGTGAGATAAAATCGTCGGTTGAACAAGTAAAATATTACGACTTTTTTGAAAAAATAATGTTGGAAATTGTATCGCAACTCAATACTATATATTCAAAACTTGATAGTAATACTCTTAATATGATTAAGAGCAACAAGGCAGAAAATCTTAAAAGTCTTGAGGAGCGTTATACAATGGAAAGCGAAAGAATTATTCATCAGCAGATTATCAGCGAGAGCGAAGATATGGAAATCCCGTTGGGAAGCGATGATGATAATGACGTTGAATTTTTCTAACCACAATTATTTCATAGTTTTATAACAAAAACAGTAACGTAAAAAAAGCGGTTGAGGCAATGCCACAGCCGCTTTTTTTTAGTTTAATTTAAATATTTTTTTCTTGATTTGGCGAATTTAGCACATGCAAATTCAATAGCAATGCCTAAATTACGCATATAAACGGGCTTAATAATAAAGCCGTAAACGTTTGGCAAAGTTGCCTCTTCTATAGTGTCGGGATTGCCATCGCCAGTAATGAAAACAACGGGAATTTCAAAGCCGTTTTTTTCTAAATATGTTGCAGTTTCTATGCCGCTGAGTTTGCCGTCAAGATGTATATCCATTAAAATAACGTCTATATCTGTGTCATTTTCAACGGCATTTAGTGCATCGGTTCCTGTATGTACTGTACCCGCAAGTTCATAATCAAGTTCTTGTACAAACATTTGAAATATAGTGCACAACATTTTGTCGTCTTCAACGATTAATATTTTTTTTGCCATTTTAATATTTTTTTTGCGGTTTTATGTTGCAAATTTAGTAAATTGCGCTCGAAAAAAACAATTTTTTTACAAAAAAAATGAATTTAATTTTAGATATTGGGAATAGTTGTTGCAAAATTTCTGTTTTTGAAAATAACACCCTGATTGATAAACAAATAGTAATAAGTTCAAAAGAGGAAATAATTTCTTCGGTAAATAAAATTAATAAAGTTTATAGAGTTGACAATGCGATTTTTTCATGTGTTGGGTTGATTGAAAAGGCAATTGAAGATTTCTTAAAAAATATTTTCCCTAATATTTTGTTTTTTTCTTCCTTTACTAAGTCTCCGATAAAAAACAAATATTTAACGCCTGAAAAATTAGGCATCGACCGTCTTGCGGCTGCTTGTGGTGCTTTTTTTCTTTTTCCAAACAAAGATTGTTTAATAATTGACGCAGGTACTGCCGTTACGTTTGATTATTTGAATTGTTTTGGCGAGTTTTTGGGCGGAAATATTTCTCCCGGAATACGTTTAAGGTTTGCTTCTTTGTATGAACATACCGCAAAATTGCCGTTAATTGAGACTTTTGATTGGTATGACGGCTTTGGAAATGATACTCATTCTGCCATTTTGAGCGGTGTTTTAACGGGTCTGAAACACGAAATAGAGGGCTATATTAGCGATTTTGAAGCCTTAAAACCCGATTCTAAAATAATTTTAACGGGTGGGGACACGTTTTTTTTGGCTAAGAAATTAAAAAATACGATATTTGCAGAGCCAAATTTGGTATCAATTGGCCTTAACGGAATTTTAAATTACAATGTATCTAAAAAAGATTTTTAAGATTTTTATTTTTGCTGTCCTTGTGTGTCCTTTCGGGGTTAGGGCGCAGCAATTTACAAATTCGCCGTATTCGCGTTACGGTATTGGTGATATTTTTACTAACGGTTCGGGACATAATATTGCAATGGGTGGAACTTCTATTGCTGAAAGTACGCCGTATTTCCTTAACACCGTTAATCCTGCTGCTAATACAAATCTTCTTATGCAGCGTTTTGTTTTCGATGTCGGTTTTGATGTCAAGTACACAAAAACAGAGTCAAGTACGCAAAGTCAGAAAAATTGTAATTCCACTTTTAGGTATCTTCAAGGTGGATTTGCGGTAAAACCTTGGTGGTCGTTTACGTTTGGTATTTCGCCGTATAGTGCGGTTGGGTATTATTTTCAAGATACTATTGATGTTGTATCCTCCGATGGTCAATATTCAAGAAAATATTATGAAAATTTTGGCGGTAGCGGCGGACTTTCAGAGGTTACGCTTTCAACGGCAATGAAGGCTTTTAAAATTGTATCTTTTGGTATCAAAGGGAAATACATTTTCGGAGAGATAGAACATTGTGATTCAACGGTTTTGCATGTTCCCGGATACAAAAGTTTTACGTATTATTCCAACAAAAATATTATCAGAGGTTTTTCATACGATTTGGGAATTTTGGCTCAAAAAAGTTTCAAATCCAAAAAAGATTCTTTGAAAAATGCTTTGAAACTTTCGGCTGGTTTTTATTTTAGTCAAGAGGTGAAATTAAACTCAAGAAGCGAACTTTTTCTGTCCTCTTATAATACTTTGGTTGCCACTATTGATACAATTGCAAACGATACTTTGTATGACGGGAAAATCACAGTTCCAAAAAG
>CAJOGF010000109.1 GCA_905233995.1 uncultured Bacteroidales bacterium
AGAGAAAATTGCTTTAAAAAATTTGGAAGAAAATATCGAGCAATTAGAACGCAATCTTCAAAATGCAAAAGAAGACGAAAAGGTAAGACTTCAAAAACGTATAGAAGAACTCTCAAAAGCCAAGCCTCAAGTTTCAGAAAAGGTTAGGAGTGAAATTGAAAACACAATTGAGGCTGCTGTTGGTAATATGTCTTACGTTTTTGATGAAAACGGAAAGTTTACTTTGAGATTCGATTCCGAAATCTTAAAAGGCGGTTATCAACTTTTGGGCGATACAATATCTGTTTTGCTCGATAATCAAGAAAACGACCTTTTTGTGATAGAGTCAGTAACCGCTTCGAGTTTGGTTTTAAGTAATATTCAAGACGAACACGTAGGTGTGTCTTCAATGAAAATGTTGCTTAATTTCAAGAAAAAATAAAAAGGAAAAAACTTTTTTTTTAGCGGAAAAAACGCTAATTTTGCAGTAATAAAAATATTGAAATAATAATGGAAGAAAACAACTTAACTAAAGCAGAAATAATAGAGGCAGAAGAAAAATATACGGCCGATAGCATTCAAGTTCTTGAAGGTCTTGAAGCGGTTAGGAAAAGACCCGCAATGTATATTGGCGATACTGGCGAAAGAGGTCTTCATCATCTTGTATATGAGGTAGTTGATAATTCAATTGACGAGGCTCTTGCTGGTTTTTGTTCCAAAATTGACGTTACAATCAATTGGGACGAGTCTATAACAGTGAAAGACAACGGACGTGGTATTCCTACCGATTATCACGAAAAAGAAGGTAAATCGGCGTTGGAAGTTGTTTTAACTATACTTCATGCGGGAGGTAAATTCAATAAAAATTCCTATAAAGTCTCTGGTGGACTTCACGGAGTTGGAGTTTCTTGTGTTAACGCATTATCGACATATTTCAAAGCCGTTATCAAACGCAACGGTAAGATTTATCAGCAGGAATATTCAATTGGAAAACCAAAAACTGATGTTGTTGTAATCGGTGAAACTAATATTGAAGATACTGGTACTGAAATTACTTTCAAACCCGATGATAGTATTTTTACTTGTCATGTTTATCAGTATGACATTTTGGCGGCAAGACTTCGCGAACTCGCTTTCTTGAATAAAGGCGTACAAAACGGAAATACAAGACATGATGTTTTCCATTCCGAAAACGGTTTGAAGGATTTTATTGATTATTTGGAAGTTTCAAAAGATGAACTTTGCGAAATAATTCACCTTAATACCGAAAAAAATGGCGTTCCTATTGAAGTTGCAATGCAATATAACAATGGTTTTAGAGAAAACGTTCATAGTTATGTTAATAATATCAACACTCAAGAAGGTGGTACGCATTTAACTGGTTTTAGAAGGGGGTTGACACGTACTTTGAAACAATATGCTGAAACTTCAGGAATGTTAGCAAAAGCCAAACTTGAAATCAGTGGCGATGACTTTCGTGAGGGTTTAACGGCGATCGTTTCGGTAAAGGTTCAAGAGCCGCTTTTTGAGGGTCAGACCAAAACCAAACTCGGAAACACCGAAGTAGCCTCGGCTGTTGACGCTGCGGTTGCTGAAGCGTTGCTAAATTATTTGGAAGAAAATCCAAATTCAGCACGAAATATTGTTAACAAAGTTCTTCTTGCGGCAAAAGCAAGAATTGCGGCAAACAATGCAAGAAAACTTGTTCAGCATCAGAGCAGTCTTAAAGGTGCAGGACTTCCGGGTAAACTTGCTGATTGTTCGTCAAGAGATAATACTAAAACAGAGATTTTTATCGTCGAGGGAGACTCCGCAGGCGGTACGGCAAAACAAGGTCGTGATAGAATGTATCAGGCGATTTTGCCGTTAAGAGGTAAAATTCTTAACGTTGAAAAAGCCGTTCAGTACAAAACTCTCGACAACGACGAAATAAAAAATATTTACACTGCACTTGGAATTACTATCGGTACAGAGGAAGATTCTCAAGCGGCAAATTTAAAAGGTATTCGTTACGATAAGATTATCATAATGACCGATGCCGATGTGGACGGCGCACATATTCAGACACTTGCAATGACACTCTTTTTCCGTTATATGAAAGAAGTTATTGAACAAGGACATTTATATTTGGCAAATCCACCTTTGTATCTTGTAAAACATGGCAAAAGTCAGCGTTATTGTTGGACAGAGGAGCAACGTACAGAGGCAATTAACGACCTTGGCAACGGTCAAGAGGAGAGTTGTACAGTTCAGCGATACAAAGGTCTTGGTGAAATGAACGCTGATCAACTTTGGGAAACAACAATGAATCCTGAAACAAGAACTTTGAAACAGGTTACGATAGAAAACGCAGCCGAGGCTGATAGAACTTTCGCTATGCTTATGGGTGATGATGTTCCCCCAAGACGCGAATTTATAGAACAAAACGCTGTTTACGCAAATATTGACGCATAAAAAAAGTAAAAAATCATGAGTAAGATTTTCAAAACCGTTGCTAAAATTTTAGGTTTGATATTGGTTTTGGTTTTAGCGTTATTGATTATTATTCCGATATTTTTTAAGGATAAAGTTTTAAAAGTTGTTACCGAGGTCGCAAAAGAGTATGTAGATGCTGATATTAACATCGGGGATTTGGACCTTAGTTTGATTTCAGACTTTCCCTCGGCGAGTGTTGCATTGAAAGATGTTTCAGTTGTGGGACATGAAGAGTTTGCGGGTGATACGCTTGCAAGTTTCGATCGTTTCAAGACAACGCTTAATTTTATGTCGCTTTTTGGTGGCAAAATCAAAGTTAAATCGGTTTTGCTTGATAACCCAAAGGCGAATATTATTGTAACATCGTTAGGAAAGCCTAATTATGATATTGCGATTTCAGATTCAACTGTTGTAGAAGAAACTACTGACGAGGACTCATCGAGTGCGCCGTTTGAACTCGTGCTTAAAAAGTTGAAAGTCAACAATCTCCATGTTACTTATACCGATAGTGTAACCGACGTTCATGCTTATATTGATAGTCTTAATTTTTCGCTTTCGGGCGACCTTTCTGACAAGGAAACTATCCTTAGTGCACTTATGGATATTGCCAAACTCAACGTTAGGTTAGGCCCGATTATTTATATCAACGATGCTGTTGTTAATATGAAATCCGATTTGGATGCTGATTTGGAGAAAATGAAGTTTGTTTTCAAAGAAAATGTATTTAAAATCAACGAATTGGCTTTAGGTCTTGATGGTTTTATTGCAGTGCCTGATACAAATGTAAGAATGGATTTGAAGTTTGGAACTAAAAGTACTGATTTCTTGAGCGTTCTTAGTATGATTCCTGCTGAATATGCAAAGGATTTGGAAGGAGTTAAAACTTCAGGAAAGTTTAATTTTGAAGGTGGAGCAAAGGGTGATTTCAACGCTGTTTCTTTTCCGGAATTTTGGGTTGATTTCAATGTTGATAATGCACGTTTTCAATATCCTGACTTGCCAAAATCTGCTGAAAATATCAATGTAAAGGCTTTTGTAAAATGTCCGGGCAATCTTGATAGCATTAATGTTGACGTTGAGAAATTTCACGTTGAACTTGGCGAAAATCCTGTTGACGCTAAGGTTAACATCCAAACTTCAAAAGACGATATTTCGTTGGCCGGAAATCTCAATGTAAATCTTAACTTAGATGTTGTAAATCAGGTTGTTCCGTTAGATGGTATGACAATAAAAGGTTTATTGAAAGCCATTCTTGATTTCAAGGGTAATCTTTCGGATATTGAAAACGAGAGATATGATAGATTTCAGGCTCAAGGTGATATTTTGCTTACTTCTTTCAACACTAAATTGGAGGATTTGCCGCCTGTTGATATTCATAAGGCTCACCTTATTATTTCGCCTGAAAAAGGCAATCTTGAGACTCTTAACATGAATCTTGGAAAGTCTGATTTCGCGCTTTCTGGCAAAATTGACAATATTTTCCAGTATGTTTTTGCAGATTCAACTTTGAAGGCTTCGTTTGATTTTAAGTCTGATTTATTGGATATTAACGATATTTATTCGTATGACAAGTCTACGCCAGAAGTTGAAACATCTTCGCAATCCACCGATGAGGTTACACCTGCGCCAGAGATTCCAAAAAACATAGATTTTCTTCTTAACGCTTCAATCGGAAAAATTCTTTATGATTCTTTGGTGATTGACGATTTGAAAGGCAAAATCGCATTGAAAGAGGCTGTTGCAAGTCTTAACAATCTCAATCTTAAAATGTTGGGAGGTAAGGCTTTTGTTAACGGTGTTTATGACGGAAGCAATCAAAAATGTCCTAAAGCCGATTTGCAACTCGACCTTTCTGAGGTTGATATTCAAACCACAGCAAAGACTTTTAATACTGTTGAAAAATTGGCACCGATAGCAGCAAATTGTCATGGTTTAATGACTGCAAAGGTTAATTTTAAATCGGATTTTGACGAATTTTTAAATCCTAATTTAAAAACAGTTAACGGCGACGGTCGCCTTGTTACAAATTCTATTGGAATTAAGGATTCAAAAGTTTTCAATTTGATAGGTACTGCTACTAAAAACGAAAGCCTTAAAAATCCGACAATCAAAAACATTAATCTTGGTTTTAGAATCAAAGACGGAAACGTTGAAATAGATTCAACAGCGATAAATCTGGCTGGTCAAGACGCGGATTTCAGCGGCAAAATCGGTTTGGATCAGTCGCTTGATATGAAAGTTGGAATGGCTCTTTCTGGCACGGTGGCTAACTCGTTGTTATCAAATGCGATTGGTAGCGACAAAGCAGGTCTTGTAAAAGTGATTGCCAACATCGGCGGCACGGTTGAAGACCCGAAAATTACTGGATTTTCAACCTCTGCTGCTGGTGCGGTAAAGGAAGTGGTTCAAGAAAAAATTCAGGAGGTCAAGGAAAAAATGTCTGACGAGGCGAAAAAACTCATTGCTGAGGCTAAAGCACAAGGTGATAAGTTGATTGCAGCAGCCAAGACACAAAAAGATAATCTTGTATCGGCTGCTAAAAAAACTGCTGAAGAAACCAAAAAAGCGGCTCAACAGGCTCGTGATAAAGCCGTTGCAGCAGCAAAAGAAGAGGCTGACAAAGCAGTTAGTAAAGCCAATAATCCTATTGCAAAAGCGGCTGCTAAAAAGGCTGCTGACAAAGCAATAGCCGATGCTGAAAAGAAAGCGGATAAAGCACTTCAAGAGGCTAATGCAAAGGCTGATTCTGCCGTTACTGAAGCCGAAAAACAAGGTAACAAACTCGTCAGTGAGGCTCAGAAAAAAGCCGACCAACTAAACGACGAAGCAGTAAAAAAAGCAGAAAGCATCAAATAAATTTTTTCAACACACAAAAAAAAGAAGGATTGTTCAAAAAAAATTGGACAATCCTTTTTTGTTTATGGGTTAAAAAGGTGCGAAAACGTTTTCAAATACATAATTGTTTGATTTTTAATATTTTAACAAAAATCATAGCATATTTTAGGGTATTTCTTACAATTTTATGAGCCTAAAATCACTGCAATGTTACAAAAACATGAGGATAAGGGGGATTTTTTCACATAATTTTTATTTCTCAACAAGTTCAACATACGTCATTTTGACAGTGATTTTTTCTGTAATCTGCAATTCCCTCTTGAAGTTTTTCCCAAAAATTAGGTTCTGATTCACCTTCTAATTGAACAAGAAGATTTTGTTCTTCAAAAAAATCAGCATTTCGAGTTGAAAGAAGAAAATCTACGGTATTTTCTGCAAGAATACCGTTATGTTTCATTTGAAGAATTTCGTTATATGAAAATTTCATAAGATATTGATAAACAGGATTATCAACGACTTTCTTCATCGTATACTCAACTATTTTTACGGCTTCCAACGGTAATTTTTCAAACGCACTTACAAGCGTATCCAAAGAAACGGGATTTTTTAATTCCGGATTATAATACAATAAAGTTGTATTAACATAATTATTTGCCTTTTGAAGTTCAATGTCAAATTTTTCAAAAGAATCTCTTATCGGCGTAAAAATATCTTTCTCGCCGAAAAACACACCAACGGAAACATGAAAGTATTTTGCTATTTTTTCCAATGTTTCAAGCGTTGTGCTGTTGCGTTGCATAGCCATAGTAATAGCAGTTTGAGAGATTTTTGTCTTATCGCTCAATTTTTTTAATGTTATACCAACTTCATTACAAAGTATTTTAATTATCTTTAAATCAATCATTTGTACTCTTATATTTTATTATATTTATTTCTGTAATCAAAAATCGTGATTTTTTTTCAAAATTTATTTGGTTTTTAATTTTGTTTTTATTAATTTTGCTGTGTAATTCAAAATAAAGATTTTCATCTTTTCGCAAAGATATGAGAATTTTGTGAGATTACAATAACAATTATGTTTTATTTTAAAAATATTATTAAAAATGACGAACAGTACATTAAAACAAAACGATTCCCGTGAGCGGAATCTCGCAAAAAGCCTTCTTAAAGGCGCAGTAGTAAATGTAGGTATTCAAGTATTAGGAAAAAACTTGAACAAAGACAACTTTTGGCAGACATTGCTTGTCGGCGCGGCGGGCGGTTTCGGCGACTATTTCGGCGGTAACGTCGCAATGGGTGCAATTTTAGGCGGCGGAAATGCACTGATTAACAAAAGCAATTTTCTTGGTACAACGGCAAAGTATGCGGCACTTTCGTTTGCAGCAGATGGAGCGTTGAAAATTGCAGAGGCAAAGGCAGAAGAGTTGCCTGAAAAAGACAAGTGGGAAACCGTTTGGGACAGTAAATTACCAAAAGGTGATTTAAATTTCGTGGCTCAAGCCAATCCCCGTGTCGGATGTACTCAGGCGGTCTTGGAATCAATTGCAATGTATTTAAACAAGCCGATAATATTCACGGAGTATAATAACGGATATGATTTTTACGATTACGCCGCCAATAAAAACAAATTTACCGTAAAAACTATTTACAACGGAACCCGCGCAAAAACAAGTGAGTTAAAAAGTTTGGAGACACTTTGCGAAGAAACCGGAAAGTATTTGCAAGCAGGATGGCCTGTTGCAGCAACATATTTCAACGGAGAATTTTATCATACCGTAGGAATTATGCAAATTACCAAAAAAAGGAAACTGACAAAAGGAATATATAAATACAGGTATGACATCAAAATGATGAATCCTGCCGATAGTGGAGATAAATATCTTCCAGAATATAATTTTGAAAAATCAGTAATACGAGCAGTAAACCCTTTTAAATAATAATGAAAAATAAGATTATCATAATTATCGTTATATTGCTGCATTGTTGTGCGAATATATCTGCACAACAATGCGGTAATTTTGAATGGAAAGATATTGAAAGCAAACGTATCTACGGAGACAATGTATCCAAACATAAAAAAACTATTGTCCGACATCTTCAAAAACATACAAAAAAATTCAAACATGAATGGGAAAAATTTGATTACCGATTAGGGAAAAACACTTTGAACCGGATTATTGAGAATATGGAGTTGTTTTATATTCCCAATTATAAAATAGTCGATACTATTGAAAATGAAGTTAAAATCAAACTTTCAAAGCATTGTATTAGTAATATAATTTTTGTGTACAATGGATACAGCGTAGGCAATTTTTTCAATGGACGTTGTAAAACAATGACACCAATAAAACATCAAAATACCTATTGGCACAAATTTAATTATGGTGTAAATATTTTCCATTATTCCCGTAATATAGTTGATATGGATTTTTTGTTGGATTTTTTAGTAAAAGGTTATGAGGTTTTTTCATTGGAAAATGTTTCTGACGGCGATACAAAAAGTATTGATTTATGGTTTTCTACAAATCAATATGTTCAACTGATAAAATTTGACAGAGTGGAAATCTGGAACAAAATAGAAAAATATGACAAGGAAAGTAATTTTAAATCACAATTTTATAAAAAATAAGTATTATGCAAACAGTAATTAAAAATCACGATTCCCGTCAGCGGAATCTTGCAAAAAGCGTTCTTAAAAGCGTAGCAGTAACTTTAAGTGTTCAAGCATTAGGAAAAAACTTGAAGAAGGACAACATTGGGCAGACACTGCTTGTCATTGCGGCAGGCGGTTTAGGCGACTATTTCGGCGGAAATACCGCGATGGGTGCGGTTTTAGGCGGCGGAAACGCACTGATTAACAAAACAAATTTTTTAGGAACTGCCACTAAATATGCAGCAATAGGCGGTGCGGTAGATTTGTTGTTGAACGCAACGGAGGCAAAGGCAGAGCCTAATAAAAACACGGATATAAACAGAAATATTGACCCGCACGGTTTCTTAAATCGCAAAGGTGTAAATTTTCTTCATGTACATTGCACTAATATAAAAGAAGCAACTTATGAAGAACAAGGTTCTGCAGATTTCAATTTTACTTCTGATAAGTTGGAATACAAGACATTGATTTCCGCATTTGAATTGGCAAAAAAAACTAAATCTGTGCAATCTGTATTAAAAACGTTTGAAAATAATGCAAATGCATTGTTTTTTATAGAATCAGATATATCAGATAGAGAAGTTTACGGAACAGCAGAAAGTTATCCAAGGGATGCTAAGTATTCATACTCAGTAACCCCAAAGTCCCAAAATACAATTGTCAAAAATCATTCTACCCTTTATTGGGTTGTGAGGATAACGATATATCCAAATGAATTGTTAAAATTGTCAGTAAAAGATCAAATTGCACATTTAGCAGTTACTATCGGGCATGAACTTTTCATTCATTCCAAGCATATTGAAACAGTTGAATTATGGGAACAAGGAAAATATTCAGATGCAGTTTTGAAGGCACTTGAAGATACAGGTTTCAATGGAAATATTGACCATAAATTATATATGAGTGGAAATAAACAAAGAATGAATGGTTATTTGAAAGAACTCAGGAACGCGGCTGCAAACTCGAATATAACGGTATACAATATTGATAAAGCCATCACAGAACATAATAATAACTATAAACACTTAGTAAACAGATGAAAATCATCAACATCCTTGGCATATTATTAATTTTACTGATTTCAAGCCTTGGCAACAAAATTGCCCCCGGACGGTATTGCACATATTATAAAAGTGATACCGTCAGGGCTTTTGGTCAGACCCAAAACGCAGAAAACGACAAACACGGTTTTTGGGTGTTTCGTTATGAATTTTGAAAATAACAAACGTAACGGTTGGCTCGTAGAATTTCAAGGCGACAGTCTGCAAAATAAATACTCAGAAATTTATTACAAAAATGACATTGTGGACGGGACAACAAAATTTTATAACATGCAAGGTAAATGCAACCTTATTGTCAAATATAAAAACGGAGAAATGACATATAATCATTACTTGATATATGAAGATTTCGGTTTTGTTGATTTTATGGCACCGGGAGCAGAAAAACCAAGCGAAACAGATTCTATGATAGTTGATGCGTCATTGCATAATTTAAATCCGTTTCTTGATCTTGACATATCACCTCAACCCGACGACCAAATCGTTGTTTTCAACTCTTGGACTAACAAAATCACTGCCTCTAATATTGTGATTTGTTGTATATTACTAATTTTAAACTTTTTTAATTTAACAAAAAATGGAAAAAATAAAAACTAAAAATTTTGCAAAAAGCGTTCTTAAAAGCGCAGCAGTAACTTTAAGTGTTCAAGCATTAGGAAAAAACTTGAACAAGGACAACTTTGGGCAGACATTGCTTGTCATTGCGGCAGGCGGTTTAGGCGACTATTTCGGCGGTAACGTCGCAATGGGTGCGGTTTTAGGCGGCGGAAACGCACCAATTAACAAAAGCAATTTTCTTGGTACAACGGCAAAGTATGCGGCACTTTCGTTTGCAGCAGACTCAATGTTGAAAATTGCAGAGGCAAAGGCAGAAAAATTGTCAAATAATAAGTGGAAAATAAGATTAGTTTCCTCCAAAAGTTATGCATAAATTATTGATTTTTATTGCGTTAATCGTATTTTCTGCGGTTAACGCATTTGGACAGCATTTTAGAAACTATAATTCTGAATATGTTGTTTTTACAGAGCAAATTGATTCTTCACTGTTGAAAAAACAACTTCAACAGCATGAATTGAAAATAAAAAAACTTTTTTCAAAACGAAACCATCATTTAGGCAAAGATTCTATACGTGGAATTATTGAAAATACGTTTTTTTATTATGTCAGTTGTTATGAAATAGCAGAGGAAAAAGAAGATACTATATATTTAAAACCATACAAAAAACAACTGATAAAATATTTCAAATTGATACACAACGATCTTGAAATCGGCTGTTTCGGCGATTTGGGTAATCTGTCAGAGAAGGGTAGATACGGAAGTACATATTTTGAAGTAATTGACAAACCCGGATTAAAGTTTTCATATTCAGATATGGCATACAGCGGCTTCGATTTGTATTTTTTTGAGCACCTGTTTGAAAAAAAACTATTTGCCATTAAAGATTATGTTGAAAACAATTATCAATATGACTTTTTTTGGTTTTACGTAAACAAACAGGGTCGTTTGGAAAAAATCAATAATACGGAAATAAAGTTTTGAAAAATTATGAAACTAATTAACATCATCGGCATATTGTTAATTTTGTTGATTTCAACCCTTGGCAACAGAATAGCCCCCGGACGGTATTGCACATATTATAAAAGTGATACCGTCAGGGCTTTTGGTCAGACCCAAAACGCAGAAAACGACAAACACGGTTTTTGGGTGTTTAATTTAAGTTGTGTTATGAATTTTGAAAATAACAAACGTAACGGTTGGCTCGTAGAATTTCAAGGCGATAGTTTACAAACCAAGGCTACGGAAATACATTACTTGAACGACACCATTGACGGAACAGTAAAAATTTATAATATAGACGGTAAATGTAATCAAGTCCTTAAATACAACAAAGGAGAAATAACAAAACGTCATTTTTTAATTCCCGAAGACTATTGGACTTTTGAATATACCAATGGGAAACCGGAAGTACTCGATTCGGCGTTTATTGACAATATGGCAGCAATAGATGGAGAGAAAATCATATATTTCATTGAGGATTTTTGGAATCCCGAACCCGATGACCAAATCGTTGTTTTCAACTCTTGGACAAACAAAATCACAGCGATAAATGTTGCGATTTGCTGTATATTACTAATTTTAAACTTTATTAATTTAATAAAACATAGAAAAAACAAAAACTAAAAATTTTGCCAAGCCGGTATTTTTGTTTATTTTTGCAAAAAAAATTATGCGGCTGTTATCTGTTTTCATATTTTTTTTGTTGACAATGACAATCTCAGCAACGGCTCAAAACTGTAAACTACCGAAAAACAAGGAGTTGAACAACAAATTCAACGATGCAGAAGCATTAATGCGGCAAAACAAGGATTTGAGCATAAGGTTTCTGACTGAAATCGCAAAAAACAACCCGAATTATTTTCCGGCAACCTTAATCCTCGGAAAATACAATTTGGAAAAGGCAAAAGACGCCGCTATGAGGTTTCAGTCAAAAGTCTCGCTTGAATATGCCAAAACCGCAATCGAATATTTAACTCTAAGTTTCGGAAACTGCGACAGTTATGATAGTTGCCGCGCTGCCTATCTGCTCGGAGAAGGCTATTACCTCTGCCGCAATTACGAAAAATCAAAAGCCTTTTTTCAACTTTTTTTGTCTTCCGAAAATGCTGCGCCTTCGTGTATAAATGCTGCTAAAAGGCGTATGTCAATGATTGAAAATTATTTTGATCTTTTGCGTTCTCCAATTGAATTTAATCCAAAAATGTTGGAAAATGTTTCAACAAAAGACGATGAATATTTACCAATGATTTCGCACGATGAGTCGATTTTGCTTTTTTCAAGACGATTTCAAAACCGTCAAGACGGATATGTTGAAGAACTTTTTTTAAGTCAGCAACTCGAAAACGAGAGTAATGAAAAAGGACTTTATGCTAAGGGCGTTAGAATGACAACACCTTTTAATACGGGAAAAATTCAAGGCGGAGTTTCTCTTTCGTTGGACAATCGAATAATGTACATAACTATTTGTAATCATGACAATTGCGATATTTATTATAGCAAAAATGTAAAAGGCGTTTGGCAAAATTTGATAAAACTACCAAATACTGTCAACACAGAATATTTTGAGGGACAGCCTTCTGTTGACGCAACGGGAAATGTCCTCTATTTTTCTTCTAATCGTCCCGGTGGTTTTGGCGGTTATGATTTGTATATGATTCATCGCAAACATGAGGATTCGTTGTGGTCGCAACCAATAAATTTAGGCTCCGAAATCAACACCGAGTTTGATGAAAAAACGCCATTTATTCATTGTGACGGAAAGACTTTGTATTTCTCGTCAAACGGTCATGGTGGAGTGGGGGGCTTTGACATTTTTTATTCTCAAAAGGATGAAAATGGTGCGTTTTCTTTACCCAAAAATCTTGGTTATCCGCTCAATACCGAAAAAGATGAGTTGGCGTATATTGTTAGTGCTGACGGGCAAAGAATTTATTTTTCGTCAATGCTTTTGAGCTGAGAAGGCGGTTGGGATATTTATTGTTCGTCGCTTGACAAAAAGTCAGCACCGAATCAAGTCCTTTTGGTTAAGGGGAAAGTTACCGACGAAAACGGTAAGCCTGTCCCTGAGGTAAATGTAGATTTAACAGGTCTTAAAACATACGAGACCTCGCATAGTACAACCGATTTGAAAACAGGTGAGTACGCTGTGTCAACACCTATAGAAAAAGACGAAGATTATATGTTGACTATTAAGAAAAAAGGTTTTTTCTATAATGTGATGTTTTTTAGTCCTGATTCATCTAAATATATTCCTCCGACGATAGAAAACGTTAAACTCGATAGAATCCAAACTAATGTTCCTTATACGCTCGAAAA
>CAJOGF010000110.1:0-7955 GCA_905233995.1 uncultured Bacteroidales bacterium
AAGAGTTTGAAAAATGGTTTCAGCAATTGCCTGAATTTCAGAAAAAATATTTTGACAAGCCCTCTTTGAGCAATGTCCTTAACACTCATGCGGGCGTTTTGTATGAGTCAGCATACGAGGATTTTCAAAAAAACGCTTCTTGGGCGCACAAAAATATTACAAAAGAAGAATCGGAGTTGATTATAAAAACCGCATTCAAGTCGCTTGTGAAAATTGATAATTCCCGTCCCGTTAGAAATCGTTGTACTCTTGACGAAATAACGGGAAGTGTCAACAGAGAAAATATTTCAAACGCAGTGGTTTGTGGTTGTCTTAACAATTTTAGACAACCCGAAAATTCTTTGTTAAGACCATTTATCTACTCTGACATACTTGAAGATAAGTTACTTAAAGGTAGTACTGTTCTTGACATCACGCATGAGGCTCTTATCCGCAACTGGAAAATGCTTGCAAAGTGGAATGCTGAAGAAGATATTTATGTTAAAGATTATTACGATTTTAAGTCGCAATTAACGCGTTGGCTTGATAATGACAGACAGTCAAAATTTCTTTTGCCCGAAGGTAATCTTATTTATTTTGAAAAATGGTTTCATGATTGCAATCTAACGCCTTATTGGATTGCAAGATACGATAATTCCAAGATTTCGCAACAAGAGAAACTTTTATCTGCTGATACCGAATATAGGACTGCGATGGAGTTTTTAATGGAAAGTAGAGAGTCTGTTGTGGCGTTTCAAAACCGTAAAAAACGTCGTCATAGGATAGTTATGGTTGCATCTTTTGCGGTTATGACATTGTTGGCAGGCTTTACTTTATGGGCCGTAAAAGAAAGAGAACTTGCAAAGCAAGAGTCAATGCGTGCTAATCAGAAAACAGAAGAGGCAGAGTATCAGATGCTTATTAACGAAAGAGAAAAAAAACGTGCTGTGGCAGCCGAAGAAGCCGCTGATAAAGAGCGTCAAAATGCTGTGTCAGAGGCAATGAAAGCCAGACTTGCTCAACAAGAGGCAGAAAAAGCCTACAAAGAGGCAAATATTGCTCGTATTATGGCTGATAGCATGAAAAATATTGCTCTTCAGAATCTTCGTTCGGCAGAAGATGCTCGTAAGGAAACCGAACAGGCTCTTGTTGTTGCCGAGCAGCAGACTTTACGTGCAACTCAAGCCTCTGATAGTGCAACACGTCTTTATAATACCGCCGTTTCAAATGCTCTTGCAATGAAGGCTCAAAACAGATATGAAGATAAGTCGTTGAATCTTAGACTTGCATGGTCGTCATGGCTGATGTGTAGAGATTGTGGAATCACGATGAATACCGCTGAATTATATCAAGCAATGTTGTTTTCGATGGCTGAAAACGGTTTTGACAACAAACTTGAAATCACAAACGATAAAGTTTCGGATTTTTACATTGTGCCAAACAACGATATTCTTGTCTTGAGTGAAAAATCAGAGATAATCGGCTATAAAATTTCTGGCGACAAACCTCAGGAATTTGTGCGTTTTCAGTGTCAAGAGTTTTCCTCACCAATAGAAAAGGCAATTTTTGTGTCGGAAGATATGGCTGTATTTTCAACAAAAGATAAACATTCTTTTTTGGTTGATTTAAATTTGCAAAAAACATTCAAATTGCCTCGTAGTGGTTACATAACTTGTGCTGATAAGTTGAATGATGGTTTTGTGGCGACTGCTACTGCAACAGGTATGGTTGACGTTTGGAATTATAAAGATGGTAAAATTCAATTAGTTAAGACTTTTAATTTTGACAGTAAAGTGTCGGATTTGAAGTTCTTGGGTTCTGATAATAATGTTTATGTACTTTTGCATAAAGGTGTGTTATCACAATGTAACATTCAGAACGGTACAAATGAGGTTGTCATGGATAAAAGTCCACTTAATGCGTACTCAATGACCATAATTGAACAGCAAAATTATGTTGTAATTGGTTTTTCCGATGATGAAATTCGTTATTATAATACACAAGACGGGAGTACTTTTGAAGTCTTGTCTGGACACGCTAAACCGGGTGCAATGATTTATGACCCTAATACCAAGTTGCTTGCGCGTTCGAGCGATGACAAGCGCATAATGCTTGTTGACACCAAAAGTTTTATGTCGCAGCCGTACACGCTTGAAGAATACAACCTCAACGGCGGCAAAGTTAAGTCGATGAGATTCAATCAGAAAGGCGTGCTTTATGTTTTGACCGACATCAACGAGTTGCGTTATTTTGATACCGACATCAGACAATACGCCAAATCGCTTGGAACACTCAATCTTATGCCTCTCAACGACATGGAAAAACGTATGATTCTTGGCAACGAGTTTGTGGGCGAGTATTGATTTTTTTATTACAGAATGACACGGAAAACAATTTTATGAACAAAAAAATTAAAATATTATCGTTGTTGTTTTTTGCCTTAATTATTGCGCTGACTGTCAACGCTCAAGATAAAGGCAAGAATATTCCTTTGTTTGACAATATCCAATCGGACGATGCCAACATTCCCGCAATGTATAACAACGAACTCAAAATTGCAGTTCCTCAGTCGTATTCCGACATTAAAGTCTCTGAGGCAATTTCTGTCTTGAAATCACTTTACTCCGCTGGCAAAATAACCGAAGCAATCGAATTTTCAGAACTAATACAAAAACATTTCCGCCGTAGCGACGACCAAGGTTGCGATTATATGATTTATAAACTTTCCGCACTCAAGGACGGAGGTTTTGACCATCAGGCAGATTCCATGGTTTTGAGTTTCAGAAAGAAATTCCCATTTTATAAAATAAAGAAAGAAGACCCGCTTGTTTTCAAAAACTTGATGACAAACTATTACACTCGACCGCTTTTTTCTGTCGGGGTGTCGGTAAGCAAACTTTTCCCGATACTCAAAATCGACACCGTATATTCCATTCCGGGCGGTGATACTGTCAAGAACCTTGAATATAAAAATTTCAAGTATAGTATGGACGAATTTTCGATTCAGTGGTATGTAACTCAGAAATTTTCGGTTACAGTTTCGGCGGCGCATTCAAGATTAGAATTTACACGTACGGCTGGTTATATGACTCACACCGAAAAGACCAATTGTGTTAGCTTTCCGATTAATTTTGGTTACACACTTCGACCTGTCATCATCGACGAACTAATGACAGAAGTGTTTGTGGGTATCCGACCAGGGTTCGTGTACCAAAAATCATACGATGTAAGTGGGTTTGCCCAAAAAAACAAAAATTTTGACGAACTCGACACTGTGTCCTCGTTTTATCAAAACAGACACAAACAATTCAATTGCACAGCCATTGCTGGTGCAAGGCTCAATTACCAACTAAGACGCTTTTGTTTCTTCGTGCAGTGGCATTTCGGATACACACTCAATAGGTTCACCAACCCAAAAGAACGATACGCAGTAAAGGAACTCGCATTCAACAATGCCATTGTGCCTGATGCCGCGCGTCTGCTTGAAACAGGCATGTCGGCTGGTTTTAAAGTCAACTTTTGTTACAAGACATTTGCAAAATACAACGATTACGGATACTGAAACTATGAAAACTAACACTTTACATATAATAATTCTAACATTTTTCGCTTTGACACTCACATGCTGCAACAAGGCATTGGACGACAACGCTGTATATGCCGACGACAACAATTCGCCAATAAAGTCGGTGCACAGTTCATATATATTTCTGCCTGTGCCGATAGAAAGCAACAATAGTGTAGTTACGGTGGAAGAGGATTATGAATTTTTGTCATCAGAAGTTAAACATTATAATTTGGTGATAATCAACTCAAAAGGCGAAAAGAAACTTGTGCCATTCGTTTTGGATTGGGACGTGTCGTTGGTATATGACAAGGACAACATCGATGAGGATATTCTCCAAAATATGGATAGTTATATCGAATCTGGCAAGACTTTGGTTACTATTTCTGGCAATACAAGGGGTATGTCGTTGAAAACCAATTCGTCAGACGAAATATATATCGAAATTTTAGGTCAGCACACCGAAACTGGTGAAGGAAACAAAAAGGTGTGTACCATATTCTACTGTGGAATCATCAAATTTGACAAGGAAGGCAACTTGTTATTAAAAAAACTCGAAATGACACTCGACTTCACATTCAGTCAGGACATGCCTATGCTTTCCGCACCTCTTGACGATGGCGGTTATGCCTTGTTGTATCATCGTCAGGAAGGCGAGAGTTACGAAGACGACGAATATGACGAGACAGCACACCTTCCATACGACGGTGTAACACTCAAATATTTTGACTCAAAAGGGCAGTTTGGGCGTCAATGTTCTGTCGATTTCTTTTCAAAATATCCGGTGTATTACGCTTTGGTTCCTGTCGGCGATAGTTTCTTTGTGGTGTTCAATAGCAAAATGGTGGTGGTCTCTCAAGACGGACATCTTGTCAAGGAGATAGATTCCGATTTGGATTTTGCACACTGTTTTCCATACAAAGGTGAATTGTATTATGTAGCATTTCATCCGAGCAAGGAAAAATACTATGTTATGAAATATGACAGCAATGGCAATATGACATTCCAATATGTTTTTCAGCACAATAATTATACAGCCATGCCTCTCAATGCTACAACATATCATGGTAACATTTTGCTGTCAGGATACAATCAAAGCAATTTTGTTTGGATGATACATCCTAACTCAATCAGCACTGAGTCAAAACACGAAGGTCTGCTGCTGACTATCGACAACAATAATGAAGCCACCGAAAATATTCTTAATTCCGACAATGGTCTTGTATTGTACGCCGTTATAGAAAATCCTGACGGTACATGCACATTATATTACGACAAAGTCGGCATCACGGATAGGTGGCAATATCAAATATACATCTATAATATCGATAATATCGAGGATATTTTCAAAGTCGTAGATTCCGAGCAGACTGACGAAGAAAACGCAGATTCCAATTCCGACGAAAATTCTAATACCGACACCGACGAAAATGACTACTGATAACATCACCATATTAATATCTTCACTGCTTGTTTTTGCGGTGGCTTTTGCGGTGTTTTTTTATATAAAGTACCGTAAGGCAAAACGTATATCATGTTCTGAAAGTGAACAACGGCTAAAGCGTGACCTTCGTTCTGTCAACAACGAACTTGAACGTTTTCGTACTTTATACGAAAACTATCAAAAGTCGGAACAGGTAAAAAAAGACAACGCTCACAATGAACGAAAAACTGCGACATATCGTCGTATACTTTCAGAGGCGGAGTCCGTGATGGTGGAACGCAAACAAATAGAAGAAGAAAAGTTAGAGATTCAGAATCGAAATCGAAAACTTTGGGACATGAGCCTTTCGATTCAGAAAGAAAAAGAAAGAATAGCAATTCTGAAAAAAGACATTGAGCAAAAGCATCTTTCTGTAACTGATAGTATTCGTTATGCTCGTTACATTCAACTTGCGGTTTTGCCTTCTATTGACGTGCTTGGTCAGTGGTTTGATGACTATTTTATTTTTTGGCGACCTTTGGAAATTGTTTCAGGTGATTTTTATTGGATGAAAAAAACGGGCGATATTGTGGTTTTTACTATCGCAGATTGTACAGGACACGGCGTTCCGGGTGCATTTATGAGCCTTCTTGGAATTACTTTCTTGAATGATATTTGCAGCAACATGGACGACAATACTATGCCTTCTGACATTCTTGAGGCTCTTCGTGCTGACATCATAACCGCCATGGGACGCAATTTGGACGGTCGTCAAATGGACGATGGTATGGATATTGCCCTTTGTACACTTAATCTGAAGACCAAAAAGATTTATTTTTCGGGTGCTAACAATCCGATGTATTTGGTCAGAAATGGTAATCTTGTTAATTATAAACCTATTCGTAATCCTATAGGCAAATATCCTTTCATAAAACCTTTTGAAACAAAGGAAGTTGAATTTCAAAAAGGAGATTGGATTTATATGTTTTCTGACGGTTTTGCTGATCAATTTGGCGAGCAAAGCGGACGAAAATTAATGGCATTGAAATTTAGAGATATGATTTCTTCGCTTTCGGTTAATAGTTCTGACGGAAAATCACAGGAAGTCTTTTTGGGTGAATTTCTTGATAATTGGAAGGGAAATTATCTTCAGATGGACGATATTTTGGTAGGCGGATATAAGATAGGAGATTTTTAATCCGCGTTACCAAATGTTGGCGGCTGTTGATTTTTAGGTAGTAGAGTTTAATGCCACAGCCAATTGAGAGATAAATTGGGAAATTGAACGGGCTTTTTGAATGGTTTTGACGTGTTTTGTGCTTATTTTTGAAGGCGCAAAAGAAAGAAATGTCTTAATTTTGTTAAGTGCCATAACCTCAGAATTTTGGTATTCAGCAAGATAGCCTTCTATAAGACGATTGAAAAAGTTTAAATAAATTTTCGCGTCAAAACCATTTTTATCGCTTTCAAAGTTTTGTGCTAAAAATGGGTCTGCCAAAAGACCTCTTCCAATCATAACTGCTTTGATATTAGGGAATTGAGTTGTAATATTTTGTATATCTTCTTTTGTTTTTAAATCTCCATTATATACAATAGGATGTTGAATTAAAGTTGATAATTTTGAAAACATTTCCAATTGTATTTCACCGTTATACATCTGTTTGCTTATTCTTGGATGAATTGTAACAAATTCTAATTTTGTGTCGTTAATAATGTCAACAAGGTTTAAACATTCGTTTTTGTCAAGATTTCCAAGACGCATTTTTATTGAAAATTTCAGTTCTGGAATTTTTTCGGTTGCTTTCAAAACTTCCGCTACTTTGTCTGGAAAAGTAAGAATACCTGCTCCGCGTTTTTTGAAAGTCTGTTGTGGAAATGGACAGCCGAAGTTTATGTCGCAATTTTCAAAACCGAGTTTTAGAATTTCTTGAGCGATTATTTCAACTTCGTCTTTGCTGTTTGCTATAAGTTGAGGTATTGTGTTTTGGTAATTGTCGGATTTTTCAATGTCAATGATGTCTTTTTTGCGGACTTGACTATTTTCAACTCGTAAAAATGGTGTAAAAAACTTCTCAACACCTAAAAAAAATTCTTTAAATAAATTTCTATATACAAAGTCTGTAAAACCTTGCATTGGCGCAAAAAATATTTTCATAATGTAAAATATGTGTTTTTTACAAAAGTAAAAAAAATCATGTAATTGAAACAAAATTTTTTTCAAGAAAAAATCTTTTTTATTTTGTTTTTTTCAAAAATAGTTTTCATTTTTGCAAATAAAATATTGGGGCGTTTTGCCTTTAGAATAAGAGAATGATGAAAAAATTTTTAGTATTCTGTTTGTTTTTTTTGTGTGGTGAAATTCTTTTTGCTCAAACTTCAAATCGTGATTTTTCTAAATACGAACATAAGCATCTTTTTCATAAACCGTGGATAGCAAACAATAAATTCTTGTTAGATTATATGAAATCAATTGATTATCAAAACAAGAAAGATAATCTTTATTGTATTCCTGTAAGATTTTATGTGTTTGGGAAAAATAATCCGCCAAACGAATTGGATATAAAAGAAACGTTAGAGAATCTCAATAAACTTTATGCTTTAAATAATACTTTAATCTCGTTTAAACTTTACGATATTAAAAAGGTTGAAAAAAAGCGATTCGATAATTTTGGCTATTATTCTAATTTTCCGTTTCAGAGTATTTTTAGACATAAAAAAGGGGTGATGAACGTTTTTTTGGTGTCCAAACTTAAAAAAACGGGAAAGAAAAATCGTGATCTTGAATATACTGGTGCTTGCAACAATCTTAATCATACAGTTGTAATTGCTTCAAAACAAGACGCTTCGGTGGTATCGCACGAAGTTGGACATTTTTTTGGACTAAAACATCCGCATAAAAATTTCAACAAAGGAAAAAATCGTCAGGAGGCTGTTGATAGAGATGTTTTTCGGCACGGACTTTTTGCAAGGGGCAGAAACTGTGAAATC
>CAJOGF010000110.1:7960-10439 GCA_905233995.1 uncultured Bacteroidales bacterium
TTTCTGATACGCCTGCTCAGCCGCATTTGGTAAAACATACTGACAAAAATTGCAATTATCTTTCGCCTGATTTAACCGATAAACGTGGCAAAAAGTATTTGCCTGAAATTGACAATATTATGTCGTATACGTCTGGAAAACAATGTCGTAGAAATTTTACTCAAATGCAAAAAGGCGTTATGTTGTATAGTTGCGAAAAAAAAGACAAGAAAAACCTTTGGAAAAAAGAAAAATCTTTTGCGGATAGTTTTGAACCCGATTATTCTTTTGGTTTGGCAACCATTTTGAAAGATAAAATTCTTCAAGACCATACTCTTGATTATAAGTATTTTAAGAAAGGGAAAAAGGTGCTTCAAGATGAGGATTTTTTCAAGTTTTCGCTTTCCAAAAAGGTAAACGTTGAAAAGTCAAAACTTGTAATTGATTCAAAGAATAATAGTTTGATAATTAGTTTTTTCAAAGAAAACGGTGGCGATTTGCTTTCGTTTAAAGAAGTTTCTACTTTATCAAACCAAAAGACTGAAATAGAATTGAGGAATTTTACTTCAGGAACTTATTATGTTATTGTAAAACAGAAAGATAACAATTTGTCTTTGGAAAAAATATCGTATTCTATTACATTGGATTTGAACAAAGAATAATAAAATTAATATAAAAATTTTGTAAAAAAAAATGGCTTCAAGTTTAAAAAATTTGTCTGATTTTTCAGGTTTCGAAATTCCAGATGGAAAAGATATGAAAATCGGTATTGTGGTTGCACAATGGAATCAAGAAATTACTGGAAAATTGCTCGAAGGTGCAAAAAATTCGTTATTGAAAAATAATGTCAATGAAAAAAATATTAAAATAATTACCGTCCCCGGTACTTTTGAATTGACTTTAGGCGCACAAACTTTGCTTGAAAATAATTTCGGTTTTGATGCCGTTATTGTTATCGGTTGTGTTATTCAAGGTGATACTCGTCATTTCGATTTTATCTGTGATTCTGTAACTCAAGGTGTTACAGAATTGAATATAAAATTTTCCAAGCCTGTAATTTTTGGCGTTTTAACCGTTAATAATCTTCAGCAGGCTTTGGATAGAGCGGGCGGCAACCTCGGTAACAAAGGTGATGAGGCAGCCGTTACAGCACTTCAGATGATTGCAATGCAGAGGCATTGTCAGGTGGGTCTATAAGTCTTAAATTGTCGCCTTCTGAAGATGCGATTACGATGTTAGCGCAGATGTTAGACCAAGTGTCAAGACCAGAGCATACAAACGAAAACAAAATATCACAAGAGACCAAAATGCCGATACCTTCAACGGGGATTCCGATTCTTTCCAAAACGGGATACAACAAAACGGAAAGTTTTAGCGGGACTTCAAACGATGCCGCTGAAATAAAAACCGCTGAAAGGACAAGAATAATTTGTTCGGAAAATGTCATGTTGATTTCGTAGGCTTTGGAAATATACATAGCCGCAACGCACAAATAAATTGATGTAGCACAGAAACTGAGGACGGAGGTCAAAGGAAATGAAAAAAAACAAAACTTTGAAGAAATTCCGGCCTCGTTTTTCATTTTAATGGCTCCCAAAGGTACAGCAAGCGTTGGATTTTGACTAAAAGCCGAAATAAAAATAATGCTTGAAAACGTTTTTAATGCCTTGAACGGTTGACTTTTGGTCATTATTTTGAGAATCAAAGGCAAAAAGATTGTCGAATAAAACAGCAAGGAGGTCAAAACCGCAATTATAAAAGGTAGAAGTCTGTTGAAATTATCAATTATTCCGCCTTGTGTTGAAATTTTGCAGACAAGACAAAAAACGCCAAAAGGAGATAAAGCGGCTGCAAAGTTGGCACATTTTTGCATCAATTCGGAGAAAGAAGAAAAAAAACTTACAAAATAAGTTCGTGTCCTATCTTTGCAACCGCTTGCCAAAATACCTAAAACAAATGTAATCAACAAAATAGCAAGCAAGTTGTTGTCTTGAATTGCTTTGAAAATATTTTCTGGAATTGCGGAAAAAATAAAATCTCCGAAATTCTTTTGATAATCATTTTCTTCAAAAAGAAAACTATTTTCGATGCTGATTGTAAAATTCTGAAAAACCACTCCCGAAATTATCAGCGATATGACAACGGCAACGGTCTGGACCGTAACAAACCATGTTAGCGATTTTAGAGATAGTCTTGAAAAAACACCGTTAGTGTTTTCAGAGACAAAAACCTCTATCATCGTGAAAAATACAAACGGAATAAGTATTAAACTTAATATTCTGATGTATAGTTCGGTGAGTTCGCCAATAAAAGCGGCTGCTGAAGGAAAGATATAACTTATCGGCATAGCCGCAATTATTGCAATCACTATTTGCCATGACAGGGGAATGTTTTTCATATTTTTTTGTTGTTTTTTACCAAATATCTACTCTTTTTTCAGGGGCAATATACATCGGGTCTTTTTCGGTAATGTTGAAAGCATCGTATCAAAATTGAAGTT
>CAJOGF010000111.1 GCA_905233995.1 uncultured Bacteroidales bacterium
CGTCATGTTCAGAGGTTGGAATTTGGAGGTGTTGGAATAAAAAGTTTGGCGGGTTTACATAATCAAATCCTCCACTTTTACTTTTGGGACAACGTGTGTGTTGTCCTCTTGACGAAAATACTTGTGATTGTCGGTTTCTGAAATCTCTTTAAGACGGATTTTTTCTTTGGATTTGCCAATCGCAAGAATCGCTAACGGACTGAATTGCAAATCAAAAGCCTCGGAAATTTTTTCTCGGTTGAAAGAACCAATTATTAAGCCGTTAAGACCAATTTCAACGGCTTTCAAAAGCATCGACTGCAAGGAGATTCCAAGGTCAATGTCTACATTTCTATTTTCTTTAATGGTGGAGCAGACAATTATAAAGGCGTTTGGTTCAGTGCCTTTCAATGGTAAATGCAATTCAGGCAAAAGTCCGCCCATTTTTACGTGTTGAAGTAGGAGAGGGGCTTTGTCGGACAAGACAATTTTAAACCTCAATACCTGCTGGTTTAACGCTGAAGCAATCTTCGTGTTAACGCCAATTATTTTTCTTAAAACCTCCTCTCTAACAATAAAATCGCTTTCATAACCACGGGTACTGCGATTTTCAAGAAAGAGCGAATCAAGTGGTCGCCCTACTTTCTTAACCAAAGTTTTTTTTCCAAAAACCTCGTCGTAACGTTTTTCAAGATAATTGTCTGCCATGATGACTATAATTTAATTTTTGAAACTCGGACATGTGCCGCATTTGCTACCTTTACGCGTAAACCAATGTTTAAAACCTACTGCAAAACCCATTGCTTCGGGGTGCAAATGAACTACCGAAAAAGAAACATCATTTAATTTGGAAATCCAATAATTATATTCTAATTCAGCACTAACCCAATTGATTTTTGTTTGCAACTTGTTTTTGTTCTCATAAAGTTTTTCGTCAATATATCCGTCAATATTTTCCCATGTTTGGCGATAAAACATCGTTGGTCCAAAACCAAAAGATAAAGAATGTTTATAAACTTTAAACAATCGAAATCTAATCATCATTTGGGTACTGAGGGCGATTTTGTGCATACTGTCAAAACGGACAACTTGTGCAAGTTTGAAACTCGTTGCGGGATTTGCGTAAAGTTCAACACCAAATCTTAAACCGGGCTCCAACAAAAAGGCTTTGTCTTCGCCGGGAAGTGTTTCATAAATCGCTGAATTTTCCCTATCTCCAAAGTCAAAACCGGGTCCTAACAACGATAAACTGATGTTTTGCTGACTTTTCGCCTCAAAACTAAATACAAAAAAAAGGGTTGAAAGAATAAAAAGTTTAATAAAATTTTTCATTTTTATTTACTGTTTTAAAGTTATAACGCAATTAAAGAAAAAAAATTTTCCAAAACTTGTTGGCTTTTGTTTAAATATTTAAAAATTCTTTGTTAAATTTACGCACTGAAATTTTAGTAAAACAATTTTTTATATGTATACCTCAATTACAAACAAAGGCGTTTCGATAAAAAACAAGATGATTGAAAACTATTATATTCTCAATCAAATTGTGCAAAGTATTGATACAGGCATAGTTATCATATACAACAAGACGCTTTTGCATATTAACAACGAGATGCGTAGGATTGCAAAACGAACTTACAAAGAAATCGAATCCGATTTCGTAGGTATTATTGCACCCGCTTTTAGGATTAGCGTGTTAAAATCCTATATTTCAATTATTAAAGGCTATACTGACAAAGAAGAAATATATTTTGACATTGTTTTGCCAACAGGTGAACCCAAAAGTGTAAAGTGCAGAATCACAAGAATAAAAATTTTTGAGTCTAACGGCGTTTTTGCAACCGTTCACGAGGAATTTTCGGAGGTAAAAAGAGACTCAAAAATGCCGTTGACACTCGGTTTATGGCGAAAATATAGGGCTGAATATGAGCATGTTCTGTCAAAAGACCATGATTTTATTATTTTTGTTGACCCATATTTCAAAATAAAAAATGTTAATAGAAATGTAAAAGATTTTTTGGGTTATGACAGAAAAAGTTTCTTAAACAAACCCTTAGAAGATGTTTGCGAAATTACGCCAAAAGAGGATTATATGGAAGTTGTTTGCGGATTTCAAAAGAACTCTTCGTCTAATCTAATAGTCAAAGATTTGCAGTTGGAACTTAAAACTAAAAGTTCTGAACGAAAACAATTTAAAGTATCACTTTTTGCTGTAAAATTTCGACATTATTTAAGAGGTTACTGCTTTATTTTCAAGACAATGCCACCAATTGAAAAACCGCAACTTTCAACAGACGATTTAGCGGCTAACATTTCGCATGAATTTCGCTCGCCCCTAAATGCTATTATCGGTTTTTCAAACATAATTGCCGACGAAAATATCAGTAATTACGAAAGAAACAGATACTTAGGGTTTATAAGGCAAAGTTGTGCGTCGCTACTTAATATAATAAACGATTTTTCGGATTTCAACAAATTAAATCACGACAAAATAATCCTTCATAAGGATAGTTTTAATATTAACACACTTTTTGAGCAACTCGAAGCCTATTGTTCAATATACAAAAAAGAATATTCAAAACCAGATATTCAGGTAATTTCGGTTTTGCAACAGCCTGAAGAAGAAGTGATTGTAAATTGCGATCGTCAGAGGGTTTTTCAAATTATGCTAAATCTTCTTAACAACGCTTTTAAATACACCGAAAAAGGAATCATCAAATATCAATACATAATCGAAAATGGTTTTCTTGTCTTGAAAGTATCTGATTCTGGCATAGGAATTTCTAAAGAAAACTTGTCAAAAATTTTCAATAGAATGACACAACTTGATGTTAAAAATGTTGAAAAAGGCTCAGGACTCGGTCTTACGATTTCAAAACGTCTTGTTGAATTAATGGGCGGGGTAATTTCTGTAAATTCCGAAGTAGGAGTGGGGACGGAGTTTTTGGTGAAAATTCCAATTGGAAAAAGTCCTGTAAAAAAAATAAACGAAAGAATTACAGAAAAAAATCAAGGTTATGATTTTTCCAATAAAACTATAATTATTGCTGAAGATGCTCAAGTTAATTATATTCTACTTGAAAAAATTTTGGAGAAAACTCATGTTAAAATTCTTTGGGCTAAAAACGGAAAAGAATGTATTGATTTGTTTTTGCTTAACAAGAATATTTCCTTGATTCTAATGGATATTCAAATGCCAGAAATGGACGGTTTTGAAGCAACAAAGAAAATTCTTGAAATAGATTCTTCTATTCCGATAATTGCGCAAACTGCCTTTTCATATTCCGAAGAAAAGAAACGAATTTTGAGTTTAGGTTGTATAGATTATGTGTCAAAACCAATAGAAAAAAATATTTTGTTGAAAAAAATGGCAAATATTTTGATTCCGTCAAAAAAAGAATAATTTAATAAAAGAGAGAGAGTTTCAATGGATTGGTTTTCACTTATTAGCGGCATAATAGGAGGTCTTGTATTTTTTCTTTATGGAATGGATTTGATGAGCGCAGGACTCAAAAGTAGTCTTGGGGATAGCATCAGATTTGTTCTTACAAAACTCAATAAAAATCGTTATTCATCGGCGTTAACGGGTATAATTGTTACAGCAATCACTCAAAGCACAGGAGCAACAACTGTTATGCTAATGAGTTTTGTTGAAACGGGAATTATGCAATTTGCTCAAACAATTCCCGTGATAATTGGAGCGAATATAGGTTCAACGGTTACGGCTCAAGTAATTGCTTTTGACATTGCAGGATATGCTATTTTGCCGGTTATAATCGGTTTTTTCTTAAAACAATTTAAATCATACGATAAGTTAAAAGATTTAGGAAACGTTGTTTTTGGTTTTGGACTTGTATTTTTTGGAATGCAATTTCTTGGCAAAGCAGTATCGGTGCTAAGAGATTATCCCGCTTTTACAAACATGATTGCCTCGGCTGAAACTCCAATTGTAGGTTTTCTTGTCGGAATATTAGCAACTTGCATTATGCAAAGTACGGGAATGTTTACAGGTATTCTTGTTGTTTTTGCCCAGCAAGGTTTGATGGGCATTTCGCAGGCTTATCCATTGCTTGTAGGCTCGTCGGTAGGGACGTGTTTGTTGATTATTATTGTCTCGATTGGAACTTCGGTAAATAGCAAACGTGTTATGATGGCTCATGTGCTTACAAAAGTTTTTGGAGCGTTTGTTTTTTTGGCGTTAACGCCTTTTGCTGTTGATTTTTTGGAATGGTTTTCTCTGAAGTTTGATATTTCGCCGGAGCGTCAGATTGCAAACACGCATACATTTTTTTATACGTTGGTTGCTGTTTTCTTGATGTTTTTCTGTTCTCCAATCGAAAAACTTATCATCAAAATCATTCCCGAAAACTCTGATTCTGAAAACGTACCGCATTTGAAATATATTGATTTCAATGTTTTGAGCGTTCCTCAGTCGTCGATGGAACTTGCTATTTCGGAGACCGCAACAATTATAAAACTTACATCAAGAATTTTTGACAATGCAATTAGCGCGTTTATCAGTTATGACCCTGATAGTCCAGCAATAAAAAAGCAAAATCAAAAAATAATTGACGATTTGAAAGGCAAACAAAAAAAACTTGACTATCTTGAATCTGAAATTCGTAAATACCTTTTTATGATAGGCAGAAACGACACAAGCGATGTTGTAACGCAAAGAATTTTTGAATTGTTGTCGGTTTTGGAACAAATAAAAAGAATCTGTGATATTGTCCACAGAAATTTTGTGCCGTTGTATGCTGAACTTTCAAGCCTTCCGAACACTTTTTCTAAAGACGGAATGCAAGAAATAACTCACTATTACAGAGAAATTTCCAATCATTTTCAAGATTTAATTTTTGCAATTGAAAGGCGCGATTACGATTTTATAGAAAGGGTTTATTCCGAAACGTTAGAAACTAAAGATGATAGTGAAAAACTAAGAATTTCGCACCTAAAACGTCTTTGGCAAGATTGTCCCGAATCGCGTGCAACTCACGATATTCATATAGGTCTTGTTGACGATTTAGCAGATATTTCTTCGGTGATTTCAACAATTGCGTATTCTTTCAAAAAAACGGTCATAACATCAGAGGTTAAATGATTTTTTGACGTTTTTTTATATCAGTTTCTTGAAAAAAGAAATAATTTTTTTATTGTTTTTTAGCAAACGTTTTTTTTCTTTCTTTTTAAAATGTTGATTGTCAGATAAATATTTATGTTAAAAAAATGTTTAGAATAAGGTTCTTTTTTTTAAATAAAAATTTTGAAGTTAAATTAATTTAAAATAATTTTGTACGAATAGCAGCAATATAGTTGCTTTATAAAAATAGAAAATTAAAATTTACTTAACAATAATATGGCTAAAGACAATAAAGAACTTTTCAGACAGACACTCCTTTTTGAATGTGCATGGGAGGTTTGTAACAAGGTAGGCGGTATTTATACCGTAATACGTTCCAAGGTTCCGGCAATAGTAAACAAATGGAACAAAGATAATTATGTTTTGCTTGGTCCTTATTTTGAAGGGCAGGCTGCCTCGGATTTCGATCCTATTGACGACCTTACCGATTCGATAGGTTTTGCCGTTCACAAAATGAGAGAAAACGGTTTTGATGTTCGTTATGGTCGTTGGCTTATAACTGGAAAACCGAGAGTTATATTATTTAATCCTTTTTCGGTTTTTAATCGTTTAGGAGATATTAAATACAAACTTTGGGCTGACCATTATATTCAGGTTCACGATGAGCCGCTTATGGATCAAGTTTTGGCTTTTGGGTATTCGGTAATGGAATTTTTCAGAATTTTAATCAACAATACTGACATTCAACAATCGCAAATAATTGCGCATTTCCATGAATGGATGGCTGGTATGCCGATTATGGACATCAGAAGAGAAAATCTTCCAATCAAAACCGTTTTTACAACTCATGCCACAATGCTCGGTAGATATTTGGCTATGAACGACCATAATTTCTACAACAATCTTCCATTTTATAATTGGGAAAACGAGGCAAAACATTTCAATATTTTCCCGACCGTACAAATGGAACGAGCCGCTGCTCATGGTTCGCACGTTTTCACAACTGTCAGCGATATTACTGCTCAAGAATGTATTCACCTTTTGGGACGCGAACCCGATTTTATATTGCCAAACGGTCTTAATATTGAAAGGTTTGAGGCTTTGCACGAGTTCCAAAACTTACATTTTCAATACAAAGCAAAAATCAACGAATTTGTTCGAGGACATTTCTTTCAGTCATATTCGTTCGACTTGGACAAAACGATGTATTTTGTATCCTCAGGTAGATTTGAATATCAGAACAAGGGCTTTGACTTAACTTTGGAGGCTTTGGCGCGTCTGAATTACAAAATGAAACAAGAAAACATTGACGCAACTGTTATTTTCTTCCTTGTTACCCCGCAGCCGTATCATTCTATAAATGCGGAAGTTTTGCGGTCAAGAAACTTAATGGAAGAGATTCAGCGCAATACTCAAGAAATTGAACGCGACCTTGGAAAAAAACTTTACGAATATATCACAAGCAATCACGGAAGTTTCAACATTCCTGACTTAAAGAGCATGGTGTCAGAAACATTAGAAATGAATCTTCGTCGTAATGTTAAAGCATGGCAACACAATAATCTTCCGTATGTTGTAACGCATAATCTTGTTAACGATGCAACAGATCCAGTTCTTAATTTCCTTAGAATGAGCAATTTGGTAAACGGCGCAGAAGACAAAGTAAAAGTGGTTTATCATCCTGAATTTATTAATTCGGCTTCTCCGCTTTTCCACATGGACTACACTCAGTTTATTAGAGGTTGTCATTTAGGAGTGTTCCCAAGTTATTATGAGCCATGGGGTTACACACCTTTGGAATGTATGGCTTCGGGTATACCTTCTATTACTTCTGACCTTGCGGGATTTGGTTCGTACATAAAAGCAAAAAGCGACGAATTTGAAAATCCCGAAAGAATGGGTATTTACGTTGTCAATCGCAATAATGTTAATTATAACGACAGCGCAGAACAATTAGCAAATATTATGCTTAGATTTGTAAAACTAAATCGTAGGGAAAGAATCAGCCTTAGAAACAATGTTGAAGAAAATTCAACACACTTTGATTGGAGAAATCTTACAAAGCATTATTTTGAGGCTTACGAAGCAGTTTTAACAAGATAAAAAAATTCAATAAAAAACGGAATGTAATTTTTTTACATTCCGTTTTTTTTTTATTTTTCCAACAATTTTTTTGCCGTTGACATATCAATTCGTTTTGCTCCTTGAACGGCGATAACAAAAGCGTCAGGAATTTTTTGTCTTACTTGGTTTTGAAGCGTTGTTATTTCTTTTAGGTTTTGACTTTTGCCGACTGTATATTTGAAAACGCCGTCAATTTTTGTTTCTTCAATACCAGTTATCCCTTTGAAACACTTATTGTTGAGCGAAATTTTTGTTACAGAAGATTTAAGTTGAACTTTATAAAAAACATCGCTTTCTTTCTTGTTTGTTTGCGAATTTTGTGGCTTTGACTCATCAGAACCCGCTGCTGGTTTTATGACTTCGGTGTGCTGCACATTGACTCTATTTTTAGGCGGCGGATTATCAGAACTATATGCTACAAACTCGTTGTCTTTCTCAAAACCGAAATCTTTTATGGCCCGATAAATTTGCGAAGCATAAACTTCTTGAAGATTCTTATCTCTTAGAGTATTTTCTTCGGTTGGGTTGCTAATAAAACCACATTCAATAAGTACTGCTGGCATTTGTGCTCGCCACAAAACGGCAAAATTAGCGTGTTTTACATCCGTTTTTTTTCCAAAGTTGACTTTCGGATCTGCAAATCGTTGTTGAACATACTTAGCAAAAGCATCACTTAGTTTGTAATTTTGTATTTGAATTTGTTTAAGTGTAATTTTTTCAAGAGGTTCAATGCTGTCAACAGAAAAACTGCCGCCATTTTCCTGAAG
>CAJOGF010000112.1 GCA_905233995.1 uncultured Bacteroidales bacterium
AATTTCTATCTTTGTCCATAAAACTTTTTAATACAATTTAGTTATGGCGGCAAAAAAAATCATTTATACGGCAAGCCTAACTTCTTACCGTCCTGTTATTTGGTACGGAAGTCCAGTTATAGGCAGATACCCACTTTTGAACTCAATTTTAAAAAACCGTCTTGGCGAGGAATATGCCGAATTTGTACCCGAAACAATTATCAGCACCGACAAGGTTGTTTATCTTAGTAGTTATGTAAATTCACCAATTGAGTTTACAAAGTTAAACCCTGATAAACAGGAGTTTATACGTGTAAAACTTCAAGAGATGATAGGCAAAATAAAAGCCTTTGCTAACAACTTGAAACAATCCTCCGACCCGCACGAAAAAGAATTAGGCGAACTTTTAGATTTTGCCGTCGAAGTCCCATCGCTTGAAAACGTACTTGTAGAAGACGATAAAATCGTATTAACAGGCTGGGGTCTTAGTTCTGAAAAAAGTTTCAAAGAAAACTTCAAACTTGACGTAAAAATTCAAAAGCCAATCAACATAACGGCAAATACTTCAACTAACGCTTCAATTAATCAAAGCCAAACTACTGAAAAACAAGAAGAACCAAAAGAACAAGAAGCAATAATTTCAACACCACCTTTACATACACAAAAGACAGAAGAACCGCAAAAATCGGAACCTAAACCTCCAAAAAAGGAAAATAAAAAAGGTCTTCCGGGTTGGTTGTGGTTTATTTTGGGTGCTCTTTTGATGTTAATTGTTTTTTTAATATTAAAGTATTTTTCAGATAACAAGCCTCAACATAATGAAAATCAAGAAACAACAGAAGAAATCATAAAAAATCTTCTTCCCGAAAAGCCAAACATTATTCCACCTATTGACACCACAAAATTAGTTGTTGACCCCGATGATCCGGGCAAACGAAAAGTGTATTCCGACCTTGTTAATATAGCCGTTGCAAAAGGCGTAAAACCACAAGATTTTGCTTTAAGTCTTCACGAAGCGTTTCAAGATGATATGAAAATTGTGTTTTATGACACAGCAATCAATCTTTTGCAAGTTCAAGTAGAGGAAGGTGGTTATAAACAATGGATTGACAAACTGAAACAATTTACAAATGTAAAACTTGCTTTTACTAATTCTGTTTTTGAAACAAGCAAAAAACCTCAAAACGACCCTGAATTTTCCAACGCCATAAAGTCGTGGTATTTCAATGAAATACAAGCCTTTGAAGCATGGGATATAACCACAGGCGATTCGTCTGTAATAGTTGCTGTTTGCGACAACGGTTTCGATTTGAATCACCCTGAACTCAAAAACAAAATCGTAAGTCCTTACAATGTTATAACAGGTGAAAATTCGGTTTTTGTTTCTAATAGTCAAGACAATTCGCACGGGACACATGTAGCAGGCACAGCAATTGGAAATTCAGAAAACAACCTCGGACTTTGCGGAATTGCGCCAAAATGTCGTTTTATGCCAATCCAAATTGCGGACAAAGACGGTAATATGTCATCGCTGACAATTGTTGCTGGCATTTTGTACGCTATACATCACGATGCAAATGTTGTAAATCTCTCTGTCGGAACATATTTTTCTGACGAGGTAACAAGTTTGCCACAAAATGTTCAAAACCAAATGATTAGTCAATACGGCAAAGATGAGAATATTTTTTGGAACGACCTTTTTCAGTTTGCCGTTGACGAGAACATTGTTCTTGTCATAGCCGCTGGTAATCAGAATATTATGACAGGAATCGACCCATTTGCACGAACAGACAAAGCATTGATAGTTTCAGCATACCAAAAAAATTCAACACCGAAAGCCGATTTTTCTAATTTCGGAAAATATTCCAACATCTGTGCGCCGGGCGTGAAAATATTTTCAAGCGTTCCGGGCGGTCAATTCGGCTTTATGGACGGAACAAGTATGGCAAGTCCAATTGTAGCAGGAGCAGCAGCATTAATAAGGTCAAAAAATCCGACAATGAATGCTCAAGAAGTGATTAAAATACTGATAGACAACGCTAAGCCAATAACGTCAACACCACAAATAGGTCCTCTTTTGCAAATTGCAAACGCTTTGAAAAAATCTGGCGGAGAAATTCTTAATATTCCCGACAACGCCAAAAACACAAATTTTGCCCTCGGCAAATGGAAGTCAACAACCGAACTCGTAAATTCCGACGACCACAATATTGGTGTCAGCATTTATTTTGACATAAAAGAAAACAACAAAGGCGAAGTCTTGTATATTGAAACAACGGGCGAAATATTCAAAACAGATTTAAAAATTTCGTTTGAAGACGGAAAACTTATCATGCGTCAAGACAAAAATGCAGTATCGACAGAAAGCGACCGCGATTATGACCCTTGCACTTACGTCTGCACGCAAAACGAAGAAACAGGCAAAGCAGATTGCACAACTCAATGGGACACAAGAACGTCGCCAACAAAATTTAATATGGTAAAAACGGATTTTTAAGAAAAAATTCTCATCACACAATCCTTGCAATCAAACTTTAATAAAAATTTTCCGTAATCGTTTTGAAGAAAAAATTCCTGAGATTTCCAATCTTGGGGAACATTTTTGTTGTTTTTGGGACAAAAACCTAATTCTTGACGAATACAATATTTTGTGGTCATAACCTCACAAGACGAAGTATTTTTTAGTAATTCAAACGCAGGCTGCACAACTTTACAACCATGAAGTTGATAAAACTTTTTTGCTAACTTATTGGAAACATTTAGTTTATAGTTATCTTCTTCAAGAAAATATTTAACATCATTATTAGGAATTTTTGAGTCAGAGGCTTTGAATTTTTCTACTCGTTTTTTTGTTAAAATTTCCAATATTTGTCTACGAATTGTAGAAACGACAGAATTTGGTAAAAATGGCGTGCAACCCAGAATATAAAAATTTCTCAAATAAAACTTTTCGCCCGTTTTGGAGAAATTTTCTTTTAAATTTTCAAAGGCTTTTTCCTTGTTTTGCGCCTCTTGATAAGCGAATGGTACTTCCAAAATAATTTCAATATAGTCTTCGTCGCAAATTTTAACAAAAACCTTGTCGCCCTCCACAAAAAGAGAAAAGTCAACAGCAATTTTACGAGCAGTTTTTGACGAAGAAAGTTTCTTAAAAAAAGCAGTGTCAAGATTTCTGAAAATTTTATCGTCCGGTTGCAAATTTTTGTCAGTATTCGCAATTATTTTTTTGCCAATAGTTTTCTCAACTCTAAAGCCGAAAAGAGAATTATTTTTTATATAACACAAACCATCACCGTTTGAAACTTGTTTTTCGGTATTAATAACAATTTCTTGTCCTTTTTTTTCTGACAAAACGCCCAAATACTCACCAATGGATTTCGGTGAAAAAAAGTTAGCACGTTTTTCTTGAGTATTAGAATCAAAAAAATAATGCGTAAAACCTCGATTGAAAACTTTGTACAAATTAGGGTCAAAATCCAAGAAACATTTTCCCGAAGACAAATGCTTTGAATTATTTTCCAACACCGAATCAATCACTTTTCTATAATAAGCGGTTACATTCATAACGTAAGGAGAATCTTTCAAACGTCCCTCTATTTTAAAAGAATTAACACCGATATTTACAAGATTTGAAATTTTATCGAAGATAGCGAAATCCTTTAAGGAAAGCAGATAAGAATCCTTTAACAAAAGTTTTTCTTGAGAATTAAAAAGCGAATATTTAAGTCTGCACGCTTGAGCACATTCGCCTCTATTTGCCGACCTTGAACCGATTTTATGACTTAAATAACATTGTCCCGAAAAACTTACGCACAATGCTCCATGCACAAAACATTCTAATTCGGCTTTTACTTCTTTTTTTATTTGCGTTATTTTTTCCAAAGACAATTCACGAGCAAGCACAATCCGCTTGAAGCCCAAATCGTCAAAAAACTTAATTCTCCTTATATCATAATTATTCATTTGCGTACTTGCATGAAGTTCTATCGGCGGAATATCCATCATCAAAATACCCAAATCCTGAATAATTAGAGCGTCAACACCAATATTATACAAATCATGAATCATTTTTTCCGCGATAGGTAATTCGTTGTCGTATAATATAGTATTGAAAGTTACATAAACTTTTACATTATAAAAATGTGCATAATTAACAAGTTTCTCGATTTCAGAAAGAGAATTTGACGCATTTTTGCGTGCTCCAAAATCCGAAGCACCAATATAAACAGCATCAGCACCGCAATTAATAGCAGCGATAGCAGTTTCAAGATTTTTTGCAGGAGAAAGAAGTTCCATAAAAAAGAGAATTATTGTTGTTTAATTTTAAGTCCTAAAACAGTAATATCGTCCCTCTGACCCGCCATATCCATAAATTCATCAATTGTATTGCCTAAACGATTGCCCATTTCTCGCATTTTACAATCTGCGTTCAGAACCAAAAATTCAGAAAAACGTTGCGAACCAAAACGACGACGGTCTTTATTACACTGATCAATAAGCCCGTCAGAAAGCATAATCATAAAATCCTTGTCAGAGAGGAAAAATGTATGCGTTTGAAATTTGTAATCCGAAGTTGTAGTCTCAAAACCATAACCGATTTGACGCTGAGAACCACGGATTTTTTCAATTCGATTTTCCTTAGCAAAAAATACATAAATAGAACTCCTTGTACCTGAAAACGTTACGTTATAACCGCCATTATAAGGAGAAAACTTGCAGATACTCAAATCAATACCGTCAGTATTGTGCTGACTATCTTGTTGTCGCAACGCAGCGGTAAATTTTTCGCTCAAAGTTTCAAGAATTTTGATTGGTTCGGTTATATTTGACATTCTAATAATCTGTTCCAAAATGTCATAACCGATAAGACTCATGAACGCACCCGGAACGCCATGACCGGTGCAATCAGCAACTATCGTTATAAATTCACCATTACCAAGTTTCTCGTAAAGATAAAAATCACCAGAGACAATATCTTTGGGCAAATATAAAATAAAAGTATCAAGAAATTCGCTAAAATCTTCAGAATTAGGTAAAATGGAGTTCTGAATACTTTGTGCATAATGTATTGATTCTGTAATAGTTATATTTTGACGCGCAATTTTTTCGTAGCCGACCTCAAGTTTATCGTTAGCCTCAAGAAGTTGCATTCGTTGAACCTCAATTTCATTGTTTTGATTTGCAAGTTCCATATACGCCGTTGTAAGAGCCTTTGTCTGTTCAAGCATTTCAACGCTTGATTTTTTCAGTTGCGTTATATCGGTCTCGATAATAATCCAATTACTAAGTTGACCCTTATTGTCAAAAATAGGATCAATTGTCATTTGAACATATTTCTTGCCGAGGCTTTCGCTTTCGTGATAATATTCAAAAGATTGAGATTCTTGACTTTGCCGAGCCTGATTAATATAAAAGGTGTTTTCAACTTCGCTATTTACAACAGAGTCAAAATAATTATCGCCGTACTTTTGCTGATATTCTTTAAGTGAACAACCGTAAAGTTTTTCAAATGAGTGATTTGCAAATACGAAACAACCTGAGGTGTCAAGAATTATTACAGAATTTGTAGTTTTGGAAGCCACAAGCGACATCATCTGCAAACGATGATTTTGCTCCGAAAGTTCTTTATCCATTACTTGCTTTTGCTTTTCAAGTCTAAAATTTTGACTCTTCAATTTTTTTGTTTTCTGTTTAACAAACCAAACAATACAAGCAAATATCAAAAAAACATACAACAAAACAGCCCACCAAGAAATATACCAAGGCGACGAAATAGAAAATCTATAAACAGCCACCAAACTTTCAAGACCTACATAATTTTTTGCTTTGACATTAAAAACATATTTTCCAGCGGGTAGTTGACCAAAATTATGCCTACATTCTTCTTGAAATGGCGACCACGAAGTATCATGTCCATCAAGGAAATAACTATAAGTTGTTTTTTCGTTTTTTTCAAGACACGTAGAAGCAAATTCAAATTCCACCGAACGCACTTCGTTGCCTAAATTAACATATCCGCCATCAGAAGGAGAATAAACTCTCGGCTTAGAATCCTCAAAATACTTATAACCAGAAAAAACATCTTTACCATTACATTTTACTGAAGTTATCAAGACATTGAAATCTAATTTTTCGGGAAGTGTATTTCTATTTACATTAAGATTATAAACCAAAAGTCCAATTTCGCTCGATATAAAAAGCAATGAATCATATAGTTGCGCCGAAAACAAAGTATAAGTATCGTGTTTTATTGCCAACGTATCCAAAATACGCTTGCCCGAAGAAGATTTGCTTGCCAAAATATAACTATTGAAATCTCTTATTAAAACGTAATCAGAATTTTCAACATGAATACATTGCAACTTGTCTTCATAATCTTCATAACGATTCATAAATAAAAGACTATCTATCTTAAAGTTAAGTTCGTTTGAAAAAAAATCTATCTTATTTGGTAATTTAGAACTATAAAAACCGTAATCGCAAATATTAATACTTTCGTTATCAAGATAAAAACTTAACTGACGAAGAGACCGAAAACCGTCAAAATTATTTCCTATACTTACAACAGAATATCTGTCAGAGTCAAAATCCTTAGGCACAACATAATAGATTCCCCAAAAAATCGAAGCAAGCCAAATCATACTATTTTTGTCAACATACATTTTCCACATAGGATAATTTAGACCGTCCAAAACATGAAGATTCTTAAACTTCAATAACGCATTTTCTTTATAATAATCGGCGACAAAAAAACCGTCAAAACCAACTATGAAAAACTTACCGGGATATTTGTTGCTAACTCTACACTGATAAATATTATCAAGAGCGAGAATTTTTTGGGCTTTAAGGCCTTTTATTTTAAAAATACCTTTTGAAGTCGCAGCAATCAAAACACCTTCAATTTCTTCAACGTCCCAACAAACCAAAGCAGAACGACTATTAAAATTTTCAAATTCAACTTTCTTAAAATTCAGACTATCAGCAACATCCGAAACAAAAAGCCCATTAAACCCACAACAAAAATATTTGTCTTTTACCTTTTTTAACGAAAACGAAGTTCCGTCAATTCCGAAATTTCTATCGTACATTACAACCGGCGTTGTAAGAAGAATTTTCGTAACATGATACATCGATACTGACCACAAATTGAAAGAAGAATCAAAACGCAAATAAATAATATCTTCTTTCGGCATTCCAAGCGACAAAGAATTAACTTCGGACAAATAGTTGAGATTTTCGTCCAAAATAATAATTTTACTATTGACTGAAAGGGCTGTACGCGAAAAAATAGAATCGTAGGCAATACTTACTTTTCTAACGTTTTTCTCAAAACCATAGTCATAAAGAATTTCTTTAAAATCACTACTTTCAAGAGCGTTTTCAGAAGTAAAACTTTCAAAAGAAACAGTAAAGAATTTTTTGCCGTCTGTTATCAAAACGCCAACTTTATTGCCCACAAACGAGATTTTTGTATCAGATAAAGATAAACCAAGAGTATTTAAGTCAAATTTTTCGATTACATTACCATCTTTTATAAAATTCAACTTGCCCGAAAAGTCAATATAACATGGAAGATTAAGTCCTCCAGAATTTTTTAAACCACCAGAAGAAGAAATTTTTGTAATTTTGGAATAATCATAACAATAAACACCTTTATTGCCAAAAAAATAAATGGAATTTTTGTAAGGCATCACATCAGAAATAATTTCACTATCGAAATTATAAGAGTCTGAAAGCGACATATATTTAAAACCAGAACTGTCAGAAGCAACAAAATATCCAATACTAGAAACTATTGTTAAAAACAACATAAATGCTACTAGTGGATGGTTCTTTTTCTTAACTACATTATTATCTATTATAATATAAAGACCGCTTGAAGTTGCAAAAAGCATACAACCATTTCTGTCTTGACAAACGCCGAAAAAAAACAACGAACTTTTAAATTCCTTTCCTCCGTATGTTTTAAGATAAAACGATTTTTTCAAAAAATCCAACTGCTGCGCATAACAGCAAATGGCGGTCAATAAAAAAAAGACAGCCGCTACCACAGATTTTATAAAAAATTGTTTCTTTATCATAAAAACACATTTTATCTTAGACGATTTCTATACCAAGAACTGTAATATCGTCCCGTTGAACACATTCGCCTTTAAAATTTTGCAAATCATTCCATATAAAATCTCTCTGTTCGTGCATGTTAAGAGCAACCGACTCCTGAAGCGTATTAACAAGCCTTTTTCTTGTGTAACGCTTTCTGTCATAATTGTTTTGATCGCCTATGCCGTCGGAGGCCATATAAATTCTATCACCACCTTTTAATTCCACTTGATGGTCTTCAAAACTAATAGAGGATTCTATATTACGGAATTGTCCACCGATTTGTCTACGCGAAGTTTTATAAATTTCAATCGTATTTTCTGCTTTTTTATAATGATACACAGGAAATTTTGCGCCCTCGTATGTCATCATAATTTTTTTTGACCCGTCATCTTCACGAGTAACTTCTATTTTACAAAGCACGGCTTCCATGCCATCGTTGTTGTCGTTTTCGTTCTGACGAAGCGAAGTTCTTACTGAATGATTAAGTTCTTCTAAAATTTCGGCAGGTGCTGTGATTTTTTTCTGCTTAATAATTTGGTCAAGAAGATTAATACCAATAAGACTCATAAATGCACCCGGCACACCGTGTCCTGTGCAATCAATAACTCCAAAAATAAAAGTTTCAACTTTGCCAGTAAACTCTCTGTCATACCAATAGAAATCTCCCGATACAATATCTTTAGGATGATAAACAATAAACGAATTGAAATATCCATTCAAATCTTGCTCCATTGGTAAAGCGGCTCTTTGTATTGTCTGCGCATAACGAATAGAACCTAAGGTAGTCTCCTTACTTATCCTCAACTTTTCGTTTATCTGACTAAGTGAATATGCTTGAGTTTCAAGTTCCTCCTTTTGTGCATTAATTTCTGCATTTTTTTCGTTAAGAATAGTATTTTTCTTTTTGTTCTCTCTATATAATTTGGTAATCCAAATACCAAAACCTATCACAAGGGCAAGAATACTTCCTACCAAAAACAAGAAAAAATGCTGACTCGAAATTGTTTCAAGTTGAGACTTAATCATAGAACTTTGTCTAAGAATCCTCTGCTCTTGTTTTCGGGACATTTTCATCTGACCCAAAAGCCCAACAGCATTCGTTTTATCAATTTGAACCGTTTCAAGTGGTCTTATTTTAGGAATCTTTTCTTTATTTAATAATGTCTCCGCTAATTCTATTACATCTTCGTTGCCGTCAGGATAGAAAAAAGTAACAGTAATTTTGCCGTCTATGACAGCCTGAATACCGCCATCTGGACTTGAAGCACCGTCAGTACCTATTATAATTATATCATCTGTGTTGACCTCCAAATCATTCAAAGCCTCCCATGCTCCAATAGCCATATCATCGTTGTGAGAATAAATAATATTGCAACGTCCACCGTTTTGCCAAAACGCTTTAACTTGCTTATATGCAATGTCATGACTCCAAGAACAATTCAGATTGCCTGTATGTCGAAAATTCATGTTCTTGTCAAGACCATTATTGAAACCACGACTACGCTCTATAGCAGCCGAAGCCCCAACCTGACCATGAAGTTCCAGAATATCATTGCGTCCGTTATTAAAAAGATTAACATAATCTGCGGCTCTGCGACCAATTTCTTCATTACTTGCACCAACAAAACATGTATAGTTATCCGAATTAACACGCCTATCAACCAAAATTACAGGAATTTTATATTCTCTAACAACAGTATCAATAATACTTGACAAAGAATCAGCCTCGTTAGGCGACACAATGAGTACATCAACATTTTGCTCCAAAAGGTAACGTATATCGCGTATTTGTTTGCTACTCGAATTTTCCCCATCAGTAATAATCAAATCAATATTCTCTCTTTGCATTGCGTTAGCCCTGATACTCTGAGTCATCTGCTTGCGCCACTGCGTATCGTTTGCACACTGCGAAAGCCCAACTTTATACCTAATTCCATCAGAGGAACAACTCGCAAAGACAAAAAAAAGCGTCAGAAATATAAGTGTAATTTTAATATAGTAATTATTAGTCAACATTTTCAAAAACAAAATTCAAAAATTTAAAGCGTAAATTTAATTAAAATAAGATTCACACCCAAATTTTTTTTATGTTTTTCACATTTGTAATCGTAAACACGATTTTAAAACATTGTAAGCCATAATTTTACAAATGTAATCTATTAAATATCAATTGTCAATTGTAAATATCATAAAATCTACAAAATTTTACATAAAAAATTTGGATAATAAATTAATTTTCATTTACTTTGCATACAAAAGAAGTATGCAAGGGTTAATACTTTTCCTTGTACGTTTGATTTTTTTGAGTAGTATAGACGCGGTATAAAAAAAATACCGCGTTTATTTTTTATAGAAATCATTATAAGAGCCTTTGGGAGTGTATTTTTGAGTAAAAATCCCTATCCCCTCGTATACATGCACTCCTACGGGCTTTTCAAGATTACATTGCGAGATAAAATTATAAAGTGAACTAACTTTTTTTTCTAACAACAAACTGCACGTATAATAATTGAAAAGTTTTCGGTTTTGTTGATCGTTTCCCAAAAGATAAAAGAAAAATTCTGACTTGTAAGAAGGGTTGAAAAAGAACTCAAAAGAGCCTTTAACGGGTTTGATTTTCCAATCCGCAAGTCCTGAATTTGCTTCAGGATTTTGAATATAACGCAAAGCTTCCTTCGCCCAAGAACTATAAAAAGTAGTTGAAATAAGTTTATTTAAATATCTAATTGCTAACGGCTTGTCATTTTTTACAATTGCAATCTCAGCCAATCTTTTATACTGACGCGCACTTTTTTGAAACGTATTATTACTTTCATGCGAATCTATTGCAAGTCTCTCGGCAATATTAACAATTCCAAGTCGAAAATATATTTCACAATTAACAATGCTTTTGCGTTGCGAATCAACCGAAACGGAATACAAACCGTTAACATCAGACTGCGAAAAGTTAAACATTTTGGAATCCATAACACCTCTCTCGTTCAACGACATATTAAGATAACATTGTATCAACGGGTCTGAAATTGTTTTACCTTCAAGACACGAAATAATATTATCCCATTGTTTGTATCTTACCATTTTGTCAACTTTATAAAACAACATTCTTTGCGAATCATAATTTGAATACAAAAACGCAATCCAAAAAACCGAACTCAAAGAAATCACAACGGCTTTAAGTTTTTTACTTTCTATTTTTTTCAGCGGCAAAACCTCAGACAACACAATCATAGCAAATGCCGCCCAAAAAGCGTAACAAATATTTTCAGGATAACGGTTGAAGTCAACACCTGTAAAAACAGCACTTAAGCCGTCATCTTGCATAATATTTTTGGTAATAAGACACGAAAACACAAGAACTAAACCACTTGCAAGCATAACTTTCCAATTTGTTTTCGTAAAGACACCTAAAATAAAAATCAAACAACCTAAACCTCCTAAAAAAAAGTAAATCACAATAGATAGCGTAGAAAGCACAAAAATATTTTTTGTAAAACAAGTAATTTTTACAGCAAGCAAAGAGAGCAAAATAGCGATTTCAGCACCGAACATCACATTGAAAGAGAAAAAAAGTCCAATCATTGCAACCGCCGACAAAACCGCCGACAAAAAGCCAAACAACTTTTTAATCAATACATAAACCGCTAAACTAAAAAGAATCAAAATGATAATCAAATAGTGAGTATACATGAAAAATTGAACAAAAAAACTTCCAATATAATCACATAAACCACCCGGTCGCAAAACAGTGTCAACAAAGAACTCTCTATTGAACATAAAAATCTGCAAACCCTCTTGATAGGCAAACATAGGAGAATAAAACGCCAATGTTAAAACTATCAACACAACAATCAAAATAATTTCAAAAATATATTTTTTTACAAAAGTCATTATTTTTTTTGCAAAAATAATAAAAAAAACGTATCCCGACAAAAAATATCAGGATACGGTAAAATTAGTGACAATAGCAAAATCTCATTAATCCTCCCCTATTACGATACCTCCTTGATCTATCTGTATCTCATTATGAAAAATTCTGTATTCGTAAAGGCCTTCAGCGAGACCATCTTCAAATTTTATCTTTTTTACTTTTTTAGAGCCATTTTTTTCTTTGTTTTTTTCGCTTTTTACCTTTGTCTGCATAATAGGCATAGGATTTTCAGCGGTATAAATTCTAACGATGTCGTTATCAACAATTTTTTCCTGCTGAGCGGGTTCCACTTCAAAAGGAGTGTCGGGGGCAGCAGTGTAGAAACCTGAAGAAGAATTTACAGAAGCCGTCTGAAGAGTATGCGCAGCTTCACCCCAACCTTTGTCTGCTTCGGAATTAGAATCAAGTGAAACAACACTTGTTGTTGCCTGATGATTGCTATCGTAAAAAACCGTAACAACCAATGCCACCAAAAGACACGCTGCAACAGAAAATAGCAATACGTTTAGTTTGAAAGTCTTAACACCGCGTTTTGTTTCCTCTTTGTCGTATTCAGAGGATATGTCGGCTATTTCAAGACATTCTTTTGCCAAATCATCGTCTTCAGACAAAAGGGCTAATTCCTCATCACTTAGCCTTACTTTTTTGCCGTTGAGATAATCCGCAAATTTCGCTTTGAGATTGTCATCTATTTCTTTCATGATACACCTCCGTATTTTTTTCGTAAGTTTTTTCTTCAAAAAAATTCTATAATGTTTTATTTAACCCTCGTAAACAGCCTCCAATAGTATTCCGAATGTCTCGTTATCATATTTTGAAATATTATTGGCGTTGAGTCGCGCAATTATCTGTTCAATTTTTTTGTTGAGCCACAGTCTGAAAGCATCAGGCTTATTGTTTTTCGCTTCAACCAAATTAATTATAATGCACAACTTTTCGTATACATCTCTGTTTTGATCCTCATTGGAAACCTCAAGATATTTCTCGCTACCCTTAGATGGTCTACCGTCAAGATAATCCTCAAATTCCTCTTTTGTTACCCTTAGCCTTTGAATCATTTTACAACCCAAAAGCACCTTTGCACGGTCTTTACCAAGAGAAAGAAAAACCTTTTGAAGATGTTTCTTTTCGTTTTCGATTACTGCTTGATTTTCAGGCGAAATGGACGAATCTTTTTCTCCTAAACGCATCATGTTTTTTTCGTATTCCATGTAGCGTTCTTTGTATTTTTTGTCCGTTCTTAATTCCTCAAGCACCATGTTTTTCAAAACCGATGACATATAAGTCTGCGGCAGAGAATCGGCTTTAAACTTGCCTTCAATTTTTTCTTTGTTGGACAAATACCGAGTTTTGAGTGTTTGAGAAAAATCCTGATAATCCTCAGGTGTCAAATAGCCAGCCTTTATGAACTTTTTAACTATAATCGAAGATATTTTTTCCAGCATCGAAAGCGGAAAAACATCTTTTTTTGTTTCCAAGTCTCCCATAATTTTCCTAAATAGTTGCTAAATGAAATAGTAAATGAATTTTTTTTATACGATTTTTAAACCATTTGGTGTAATTTCAATCAAACGCGATTTGTAGAGACCTCCAATGGCTTTTTTAAAAACTTTTTTGCTTACATGAAACTCTTTTTCAATCTCCTCTGGCGAGGATTTATCGCTAAGTTTAAGAAAGCCGCCATACTCTTTTATTCTTTCATAAATTTCTTGCTCGGATTTGTCAACAAGTTTTACGCTACTTTTTTCCAACATAACGTCAATTTTGTTGTCTTGACGAACTTTTTTAACGAAACCGTAAGTGTATTCGCCTAAAGTAACTTCGCGGTATAATTCTGAGTCATAAATCATACCCCAATACAAATTGTCAACAATAACCTTATAACCAATAGAAGTTTTCTGAGAAACAAAAATTTCGCATTTATCGCCTTCACTATACTCAGGCGAAGTCATAGAAAGAAATCTATTAAGACGATTTGAAGCAACAATCCTATTTGAAACATCGTCAAGATAGACATAGACCGTGTATTTTTTGCCTACAAAAAATTTGTCTTTCTGCTCTGACTTCGGCACAAGAAGGTCTTTGTCGAGTCCCCAAGAAAGAAACGCTCCAATTTTTGTAACCGAAACACACTCCAAACGAGCAAAATGATTGATTTCTGTATACGGTTTCAAAAGCGTTGCAATAAGTTTGTCTTCACTGTCAAAATACAAAAAAACATCAACGCTATCACCAATCTTAATTTCTGATGTCAAAAACTTTTTTGGCAACAAAATTTCCCCTAAATCTTCCCCGTCAAGATATGCGCCATGAGAGGTGATTCTTAGAATTTTTAAATTGTTTGTATATCCGATTTCAACCATAACCGTTTGCTTTTTTTAGAATAAAACATAAACTTTATCTTTGATACAATTCTCAATTTCTGACGACCCATTTGGATAATCAAAAGGTCTTGGCTCTTTTTTATCCAACTGCAAATATGGAAAAATAGAAGTAACAAACCAAATACTACCTCTTGAAAGTCTCGAATATTTTGCCGAATCGGGCAAAAATTTTGCATGTTCGTCAATTTTGAAAAGTGTTACCAAAAAAACTGCGGAAATAAAATAAAATTTCAAACCGCCGAAAAACGCTCCTAACGCCCTATATGCAGTGCCAATGACCGTTGTTGATGATAAAATCTTCATTGTAAGAAAATTTACCCTGCTTACAGCAAAAACCAATCCTGCAACAAATATCACAGTCATAAGAATTATCGCAAACAAATCAGGCACATCACTTCTTGGTGTAAGGTATTTGAAAACAGACTTGGAAATGTTAACACAAATTGTCAACAAAACCAAAACTGCAAAAAAACTAATACACTCCACTATAACGCCGCGTTTGAAACCTACAACAGCACCTATAATTATCAAAATGCCGATAAGTAAATCGACACCACTGCCAATCGGCACTTCTATCGGAATAGTAGTCGTCTGATTCATAATAGAAAAAAATGCGTTGCAAAGTTAATATTTTTTTTCAAGAAAAATACAACACAAATCCCATATTACACTTTTTACATCAAAAATCCATATTCATAGACCTTCGGCTTGATTTCCTCGCCCAATTGACGCAAAGATTCTTTCAACTTTTCCATCAATTCTGTATAAACCTTGTCTTTGGAATTTGCATTCATTTTGCCATTATTGTTGCGCCCTTGAAAATATTCCCTAATGTCGTAAAACGAAGCGTTTGCGTTTGAATCTTCCATCGTGAAATAATACTTCCAAATCTCTCGACCAGCGGATAATACGGATTTTGACCTCACCCCAAACCCCTCTCCTAAGAGGCGAGGGGCTTTAGTTTCGGACGTTTGATTGCGGACAACAGCCCCCTCTCCTCCAAGGAGAGGGGGCCGGGGGGTGAGGTCAGCAAACAAATCGCCTATCCCCTGACCACTGTTGACTATCCCATTCGTTTTTCCGTCAAGAAAATCTTTCATAAAATGCGATTTAAAGTTGTCAGGGGCATTCACCTCATTTTCGTCAAACGGAATCCAATGATTGACTCCATACTTTGACGATACATTGTTTTTTGTGCAAAACAATGTATAAATCAAACAGTTTGTCTGAAATTCAACATCATTTTCCCACTTTTTGTTGGGATATAGAAATTGGTCGCGGTCGTTTAGCCAATTGGATTCCACAACACTGCGAACTGCAACAAAAATGCTACTTTCAACTAAATTTTTAGCTGTAATGTTGTGCGTTTGTGAGTGTTCAACGACTGCTGGTGATGGATTGAGCGTTATGAAAACAATTCTATTATTCTGAAAATCCGACGCACCCCTAACCATATAAGCCAATCGCTCTGAATCATTGTCATAATACTCTGCCATCCAATTCAATATAACCTTGTTTTTCTCAACTGAAAAAATCTTTTTCTTGCAATAAAAATTATTGTCGGCATCGTATGCATCGGCCGTTATGTTGGTAAAATTTTCTTGTAATTGTGTGTTCCAAATAAAGAATCCAATTGGAAATTTACCTTTCACGTTATCGAAAGAATTGCCGGGAACAAGGAACAACTTCTCCAATTTTGCTTTGAAATTGTTTCTGAAGTCCGTGAAATTTTGGGCTGTCAAAATTTTTACTTTCGAGAAATGTGCAATATACGCATTTGGGATTTCGTAGTAAATCCTTGCTAAAAACTGTGCGAATACCTCGTTGATACCACGTCCGAGTTTGTTGACATACTTGTTATAAGTGATATTATCAGATACACCTGCCTTATGTCGTTTGTTTCCGCTTATTGTATCGCTCGCCGTAGCCTCAGCGTAGGGCGGATTAATATAGATTACAAGTTTTTTGCGTTTTTCTGGGTCTGTCAAAATATCGTACAACGACTGGGGCAATTTGCCGACTTTCAATGGTTTGGTTGGTGAAGGGAACTGCCCCTTATTGTAATCTTTTGGCAAAAAATCGTCGTTTAAAAAGTCAAACTGAAAAACATGGCTTTCCAACAATTTTGCACCGTTTTTTATTCGTTCTTTCATTACCTCAACGTCCTGATGGTCAATTGTTGAGGCAAAAATATTGTATTTATTGGTAAGTCCGTTGAGAAGATTTCCCGTGCCAGCACAACAATCCCAAATGTAATACTCGTCTTGCCAATTTTCGCCGAGGTAATTTGCCAAATAACTTTGCGACCTCTCCACCCAAATCTGCGGTGTAAAAAACGCACCTTTTCTTTCTCTAACGTCTTGAGGAACAAGTAAATCTAAACGATTGATGATGTAGTTCCAATACATGTTTTTGGGTGGACGTTTGTAACGTTTCCAAAAGTCGGTGTATTTTTCCAAACCGCCACTTTTGAATTTGAATGGAATCTGAAATTCCAAGCCCATTTCGTCCGTACGTCTCAAAATGTATGGCGTTGACGAATTAGCATTGAAAGTAATATAAAAATCAGGGTATGCTGTTTTGTCATCATAAACCTCTGGCGTATTGTTATCATCTATGTTGAGTTCTGCCAAGAAGAAATCTCTGTCGTAAATACAGTATTGTCTTTTTAGTTTATCCCAATCTGCATTGATGTAAGGTTTAACCATCTTATGCCACTTCTGATAGACAAAGATGAAATTGTTTCTATCAATCAATGTGGATAACAATGTCCCACCATCCTTGAAATTCTCTTCTATGAAATTGTGAATTTCTTGTTCATCATCATCGAAACGGAACGTAAAAATCTTGTCAGCATTGATTGTATTTCTTACAGTCTCGATAGTCTTTTCGTCAACGTTTGACGGAGTCTGAACCCAATTGAAATCATTAAGGTTAAAGACCTGAAGTACATCATAATATTGTATAAAAGAAATTTTCTCACTATCGAAACACCCTAAGAATTTTGGCGGCATATCGTCATAAACGTCTTGTTTAATGGTCAATAGCAATTGAGCCAACATCTTGTAGATGTCGGTAGGTTGCTGTTTGGCTTCTGCCCACATAAGCGGCGTATGCCACATCGTTGATACGCAGAAGTCAATGCGTTTGACAATAGCGTCACAATCAAATTTCTTAAAAAATTTTGTCGCTATCCTATTTTTGAGTTCCTCTTCAAGCATAATATTTCTTTAAATTCAGTCGTAAAATTAAAAAAAATTTCTTAAAGAAAAATATTTTTAATAATACACGGCGATTTCATCTATTTTTTTTTACAACGAATTAAACGAAATTCGTTTTATACGTAAAATTAATAATTCAACTTTCGCAAGTGATTTTTTTTTAAACACGGAACACACAGAAATCACAGAATAAAAAATAAATTATAAAAAACAACAAGTTATTTTTTATAAAACGGAAAACACAGATATTAAATTCCAAAAGTTTTATGAGCTAAAGGTTCAGTGCTTTCTGCTTGTGGAAAATATTTATGTTTTCCACAATTTTTTTATATTGAATTTTCGTGTTTTCAGTGCTTTCCGTGTTTAAAAAAAAATCATTTGCGATACTTGAATTAATAAATCTCACCCATTGGAAGAAATTAATTTTAATACATTTTTTTTTAATCTCACCCATTGGAAGAAATCGATTTTAATACATTTTTTTTTAATCTCACCCATTGGAAGAAATCAATTTTAATGCATTTTTTTTTAATCTCACCCATTGGAAGAAATCGATTTTAATACATTTTTTATGACCTCATCCATTGGAAGAAATCGATTTTAATACATTTTTTATGACCTCATCCATTGGAAGAAATCGATTTTAATACATTTTTATGACCTCATCCATTGGAAGAAATCGATTTTAATACATTTTTTGTAACCTCATCCATTGGAAGAAATCGATTTTAATACATTTTTTGTAACCTCATCCATTGGAAGAAATCAATTTTAATACATTTTTTGTAACCTCATCCATTGGAAGAAATCAATTTTAATACATTTTTTTTTAATCTCAACCATTGGAAGAAATCAATTTTAATACATTTTTTTTTAATCTCACCCATTGGAAGAAATCGATTTTAATACATTTTTTTTTAATCTCACCCATTGGAAGAAAAAGCAATAAATCAATTTTTTACAGTAAAAACCATTATAAAATTTTATTCATTTAATATTTTTTTAACAAATGTCACAAAAAAATGGTGAGACGTTATCACAACGCCTCACCTTAGGGGAATTAATAAAATGTAAAATAAAAAAAATAAAAAAATTTAAACAAATAAAACAAAGTCTTAAATATCTTTTATCATTTACTCATATCTCAATGCGTTAATAGGATCAAGATTAGCAGCCTTCTTTGCCGGATACCAGCCAAAGAAAATACCCGTTGCAGCGCACACCACAAACGAAAGCACTACCGCTGAACC
>CAJOGF010000113.1 GCA_905233995.1 uncultured Bacteroidales bacterium
AAAAAGTTGACGAATTATTGCAACGAGTTGTAAAAGCCTCCGACTCGTTAAAAATTGCTGCTTTTACAAAGTTAGTGTCTGATTTCAACAAATCGGCAAAAGAATTTCATAATCTGCGCATGACGTTGCCAGCAACAGAGTACACGCTGAAAATCAATGAAATAAGCAAACAAGCCGATGACAATTTCCGAATGATTAAAATGATTGTTGATTACAATGCAATGTGTCAGAAGGGAGATTTGCAGACAAATGCCAAAAAGTTTAAAACTATAATCGCTTTTTACGGAAATATTCCTTATACGGGAATAGTTAAGAAGTTTGCTGATTACGATTTGTTAGTGTCAGAATTAAGTAAAGATGCAAAAGTTGTAACAGCATTGAAACTTAATGAGTATCTTACTGCGATTAGTACGTTAACAAAAAGTTTCCGTCAAGAGTGTTTAAACCGCGACAACTACCGCTTTGAACTCAAAGGTAAACGCAAAGCAGCAAGACAAGTCGCATTAAACGATTACCAAACCTTCGAGATAGTGTTGAAGCATACGCTAAACTTAACAGCATAAAAGATGTTTCGGACTTTATAGGTGTTGTAAATGAAGCGTTAATATACGTTTGTCCAAACATAAATAAAACTCAAGAAAAAATTGATAATTAAATAATTCTTAAAATTTAAATTGTTTATAAGGCTGTGGCATTGTCGCAGCCTTATTTTTTTAATGTTGATTTCAATACACACAGATAAAAAAATTGAAAAAAATTAGGAAGAATAAGAAATATTTTCTTAATTTTGCAGCACAGAACAGCACAGTAGTATTATGACGGTAGAGAATTTTAAAAACATATTCAATTTCAACAATCAAGATTTAAAATACAAACAGATTGAAGAGACGGTAATGACCTTAGTTCAAGAAGGAAAACTAAAACAAGGCGAAATTCTACCGTCTGTTAACGAAATGAGCAAAGGCTGCGCTTTGAGCCGAGATACAGTTTATAAAGCATATTCAAACCTCAAAAAGCACGGTCTAATCGAAAGCGTGCCTAACAGAGGATATTTTGTTTGTAAACCTGAATGTAAAGTTTTCTTGCTTTTAGACACTTTTAAAGCATACAAAGAAGTTTTTTATCATAGTTTCAGAAAAGCACTTAACGCTGATATTCCTATCGATATAAGATTTCATCATTATAATATAAAGGTGTTTGAAACAGCAGTAAAAGAATCTCTCGGTCATTACAGCAAATACGTCATAATGAATTTTGACGACAACAAAATACCGAAAATCATTTCAAGAATACCAAAAGAAAAACTGCTACTTATTGATTGGAATATTCACACAAGAAACGGTGTCAGCAAAATATGGCAAGATTTCGGACAAGGAGTATACGATGCACTGAAAGAACATCTCGACAAAATAAAAAAATATGAGAAATTCGTATTTTTGTATCCCGAATTTACCGATCACCCAAAAGAAACAGTAGAATATTTCAGAAAATTTTGTGCTGACTTTGAAATCAACAATCAAATATTGTACTCTTCAGCACAGTTTGACGTAAAATTTGGCGAACTATATTTTTTGGTCAGCGACAGAACTTTAGCCGAATTTCTGGAACAATGTCAAAGAAAAGGTCTTCTATTGGGCAAAAGTGCAGGCGTAATTTCATACAACGAAACACCTATGAAAAAATATGTCAGTGGAGGGATTACTGTGCTAAGTACCGATTTTAGAATGATGGGTCAACAGGCTGCCGAATTTGTCAAAAACACCGAAAAAGGTTTTACTGACATAAAAATTCCAACAAAAATATTACTTAGAAACTCACTATAAAAAAAATTAAAAAAAATTCTAACGATTTTTCTTTGTCTAAAGAAAAACTTTTTATAATTTTGCCGACTGATAAATTAAATTTAATTTATAAATAGTTAACTAATAAATTATTAAAAAAAGGATATGATCATAGTACCTATTAAAGAAGGCGAAAACATTGAAAAAGCCCTCAAAAAATTCAAAAGAAAGTTTGAGAAAACTGGCGTAGTAAAAGAACTTCGCGAAAGACAAGCCTTTACAAAATTTTCTGTAAGAAGAAGAGATCAAATTAAAAAAGCAATCTACATTCAGAAATTGCAAAGGAATTTGGAAGACAATTAGTCTTTTTTCATAGACTTAAATTTTTTGTTTTTTTGTTTCAAACGATTCGGTTTAATATGTGAATATTAAACCGAATTTTTTTTATAAAAAATTTCATTATTTTATAATATTTTGTTTAATTTGCAAAAGAATTACTAAATTACTTAAACTAAATAATCATAAAAAGATGAAAAGGAAAAGTATAATATTATTAATGTTAATTTTTACCTTTAGCAATTGTGGTTCTGACATTCAACTGCTAAAAGAACAAGCATATTTCAAAAGTTTTACTTATACTGGCAACGATTCAGAATTTGACAATTCAAGACTACAAAACGATGAAATTTTCAATCCGATATTGCAAGGTTCGTATTCCGATGCAAGCATTTGCAGAAAAAATCAAGATTATTATATGGTAACTGCGACTTACACATTTTATCCCGGTGTTGCCGTTCTTCATAGTACCGACCTTGTAAATTGGGAACAAATTGCGTATGCACTACCTACAGAAAAACAATGTCTTAACACGTCATTAAAATCAGAGCAAGGTGTATTTCCTTGTACAATACGCTATTCGCCCAAAGATGGATTCTTTTATATCACAGGCACTTTTGTTGGAGGCGGCGGACATTTTGTGATAAGGGCAACTGACCCAAAAGGTCCTTGGACAGACCCAGAATGGCTTTTTGGTGTAGGAGGCGTTCATACTTCTCTTTTCATAGATGATGACAATCAAGCGTATTTGTTGAATCAAGGTACGCCCGATAGAGTGCCTGACTATCCTGATTTCAAGGTTATTTGGCTTCAGAAATTTGACTTAGCAACATTAAAAAACATTGGAGAAAGAAAAATTATCTTAGCCGGAGGAGACATTCCTGAAAAAAAACCGTCATGGCTTGAATCACCACATATATACAAAATGGGAGAATATTATTATCTGACGGCTTCAGAAGGAGGACGGCTTGGTAACGGTTTTGCAACTTGCGTATACAGGTCAAAAAATGTGTGGGGTCCATACAAAAGATACGAAAACAATCCTATCCTAACTCAACGCAGACTTACTCCTGATAGAGAAGATGCCGTTGTCGGGACAGGTCATGTTGATATGATAGATACACAAGAAGGTAATTGGTATGCTGTTTTTCAAGGGATACGTCCTTACGACAAAGCAGCAAACTATAATCAAGGCAGAGAAACATTTATGATGCCGGTTCAATTTGAAGACGGCTGGCCATACATCATACGTAATGGAGAAACAGTGCCGCTGAAAATAAAAGCACCAAACGGTGTACAATATAAAAAAGACACTTCAATTTATGCGAAATACATTCCGCACGGAAATTTTACATACAAAGAAACATTTGTTTCAGAAGCATTGCCGCCACAATGGTTTATGTTAAGGACTCCAGTGTCAACAGAAAAATTCAAAAAAGAAAATGTTAAAGAAGGCTTATTTTTACCCCTTGACATCAACAATATTCGCTCAATTAGACACACTGCTTTTGTAGCAATACGTCAAATGCACAAAGATTTTGCTGCTGAAACCGAAATGCACTTCTTGCCAAATACAAGTCAAGAATTTGCGGGACTTGCTCTTTATGTTGGAGACCAAAACAATTGTCAATTTGGAATTACATTAAAAGATGACGAGCCCGACACTTGTGTTGCAAAAAGCCGTAAAACAGTCAGAACAAATTGGAAAAGAAATCATTGGAGAAAAAAAACTTGAAAGCGGTTTTGGCGGAAGAATATTTTTAGCAGTTGAACGACATGCTGAAGGATTGGTTTTTAAATATAAATTCAATTTAGAAGCACCTTACGAGACATTTCCACACGAAATTCCGACTGATTATTTGAGTTGTCAGAAAAATGGCACCTTCTACGGCACAGTTGTAGGAATGTACGCAAGCAAAGACGAATAAGTTACTACATACACTAAACAAGAAAAGACAATTATTAAACATAACTTTTATAAAAAAATAAATAAAAATAAAAAATGACAAAATTTCGTTGGACTATTTGTGCGTTACTATTTGTAGCCACTACCGTCAACTATCTTGACCGACAGGTATTGTCGTTGACATGGAAAGATTTTATTGCAATAGATTTTCATTGGAGTGACAAAGATTATGGCAACATAACAGCCATATTTTCAATTTTTTACGCATTCATTTCGCTTTTTTCAGGAAAATTTATTGACTGGATGGGGACAAAAAAAGGCTACATTTGGGCAATAGTTGTATGGTCGATAGGTGCGTGTCTTCATGCTGTATGCGGATACGCAACTATGAAACTATCAGGGATAGCCGATACAGAAGCATTACGGGCAGTGGAAACGGGTTCAAAACTGGCTTTAACTGTTTCTACGATAAGCGTTTGGCTTTTTTTAGCATGCAGAATTATACTTGCAACAGGAGAAGCGGGCAACTTTCCAGCAGCAATCAAAGTAACGGCTGAATATTTTCCCAAAAAAGACCGCGCATACGCAACATCTATTTTCAACGCTGGAGCATCAGTTGGAGCGTTAGCCGCTCCATTAACGATTCCTCTTTTAGCCCAAAATATGGGTTGGGAAATGGCGTTTATTATCATCGGTTCAATAGGATTTTTGTGGGCAGGCGCATGGTTTTTCTTATATACGCCACCAAACAAAAGCAAATATGTCAACAAAAAAGAACTTTCTTATATAGAATCTGACAAAAATGACGATTCAATAATCAGTAAACCAATCAACAACGAGAAACCAATGCCATTTTGGGATTGTTTCAAACATCGTCAAACATGGGCTTTTATAGTCGGCAAACTTATGACAGACGGTGTATGGTGGTTTTTCTTGTTTTGGGCACCGGCATATTTCTCCGAACTTGGCTACCCGTCATCTTCTTCAATGGGACAAATATTGATTTTTATGTTGTATCTTATTGTTACAATTGTTTCAATATTTGGAGGTTATCTGCCCAAATATTTTGTTGAAACCAAAGGAATGCATCCCTATTCAGGTAGAATGAGAGCAATGTTGATATTTGCATTCTTGCCTATTTTTGCCATGTTTGCCCAACCTTTGGCAGACATTTCTCCATGGTGGCCATGCATAATAATTGGACTTGCAGGCGCAGGACACCAAGCATGGTCAGCAAATCTTTACTCCACAATCGGTGATATGTTTCCAAAATCAGCAATCGCAACAATCACTGGGATAGGTACAATGTTTGGAGGTTTATGTTCGTTTGCTATCAACAAATATTCTGGAAAATTGTTTACTTACGCTGAAAGTTTAGGCGAAGAATTTACTTTTTTCGGTGCAACAGGCAAACCAGCAGGTTACATGATTGTATTCTGTTATTGTGCCATTGCATACCTTTTGGCTTGGTGTATAATGAAATGGCTTGTACCTAAATACAAACCAATCGAACAATAAAGAAAAAGTCAGAACGGAATATTTTTAATAAAAAAAACATTAACTTTAATTAATCGCTACTTTACAATGAAAAAATATTTTTGCATTGATTTTGACGATTTTAACGAAATGAACCGATACAATAAAGTAGAGGCATTAAAAAGATATTCCGTTCTCTCTTTGGCTTTGTTTATAACTGCCTTAGGCACTTCGCTTTTAATACGTTCTAATTTGGGAGCCTCGCCGGTTGCGTGTCCTGCGTATGTATTGAGTTGTATTGAAGGCGAAAAACTCTCTTTCGGTGTTTTGACATTTTTAATGCACCTTGTATTCGTAGTATTTCAATGGGTACTTCTTGGCAAAAACTTTAAGTTTAAGATTTTGCTGCAAATTCCGCTTGGAATTTTATTCGGTTTTTTCACCGATTTAACCATGTCAATAACCAAACCACTGCAATGGGAAAGTTCAATTGAAGGTTTTGCAGCAAGATTTTTGCAAATGATATTAGCCACCACACTTATCGGAATCGGAATATCTATTCAAGTGAGATGTCGAACACTTCTTTTGGCGGGCGAGGCTCTAACTTCCACAATAGCGCAAGTTGCTGAAAAAGAGTTCGGAAAAATAAAAATCTTTTGCGATTTGTTCCTTGTTTTAATAGGATTGTTTTTATCATTTTTGTTTTTCGGACTATGGAGAACAGACTTTGTTGGAATAGGAACGTTATTTTCAGCAATTTTTGTAGGCTTTGTGGTTATAAAAGTGTCAAAACATATAACTTGGCTTGACAATTTTTTCAAAGAAGACAAAGTTTTGGATTCTCCTGAAATGGTTAAAACAAAAGAAATCAACACTTTACCATTAGTTATAACAATAGCAAGAATGCACGGCAGCGGTGGACACGCTATCGGGAAAAAAGTTGCCTCAAGATTAGGGATAAAATTTTACGACAAAGAAATCATAAACGAGACTGCAGAAAAACTCGGATTGTCAAAAAATGACGTAGAAGAAAAAGAACAATTCATTTCTAACGCATCATTTTTGGAATACATTATTACCGACAACGGAATTTCAAAGGAAAAACTCTCTGGCAGAGATGGTGCTATTTTCTTGGAACAGAGCCGTTTTATTAGACAGGCAGCAATGGAATCGTGCGTTATAATAGGTCGATGTGCCGATTATATTTTAAAAGACCGACCATGTTGTCTTAATGTTTTTATTCGTAGCGATGAAGATTTCGCAATAAAAATTGTTACCGCTCGTACTCAATTAAAAGAAGAACAAGCCAGAGAAATTATCAGAATAAAAAACCGCGCAAGAAACAATCACTACGAAAAATACACAGGTCTAAACTGGCAAGACCCCAGTCATTATGACATAGTAATAAACACTGCCAAAATAGGAATTGACACTGCAGTTGATTTAATTTGCAATGCTGTTAAAGCATTTTTTGACAGATAACCTGACATTTTGTCATAAAAAATATTTCGGTACGCACTTTGATAGTATGCCATATAGAGAATTAAACAAAAAAATAAGGATTAAAAAAATGGCAACAGGAAAAATTGGTATTACGAGTGAAAATATTTTCCCCGTAATCAAAAAATTTCTTTATTCCGAACAGGAAATATTTTTAAGAGAACTTGTATCAAATGCGGTTGACGCAACAACAAAAGTAAAAGCCCTTGCAAGAAAAGGCGAATTAAAAGAAGACCTCGGCGATTTAACTGTCAGAATTTCAGTTGATAAAGACAAAAAAACTATCACCGTTTCCGACCGTGGTATCGGTATGACAGAAGAAGAGGTTGATAAATACATCAATCAAATAGCGTTCTCGTCAGCAGGCGAATTTTTGGAGAAATACAAAGATTCTATTGATGCCATAATCGGTCATTTCGGTCTTGGTTTCTATTCGGCATTTATGGTGTCAGAAAAAGTAGAAATCGTAACAAAATCATGGCAGTCTGACAAAAAGGCAGTACGTTGGTCATGCGATGGCAGTCCTGAATACAAAATGGAAGAGGCTGACAAAACTGACAGAGGTACTGACATCATTCTTCATCTTGACAACGATTCAACCGAATACTTGGAAGATAGCAAAATTGAAGAACTTTTGAAAAAATATTGTCTTTTCTTACCCGTACCAATCGGTTTCGGAAAAGAAAAAGAATGGAAAGACGATAAATACATTGAGACAGGTAAAGATAAGATTATCAACGATACCGACCCATTGTGGCTCAAAAAACCTGTTGACGTTAAAGAAGAAGATTACAAAGCATTCTACAAAAAATTGTACCCGTCATCGTTTGAAGACCCACTTTTCAATATTCATTTGAATGTTGATTATCCGTTCAACTTGACAGGTATACTTTACTTCCCGAAAATTCGTACAAACCTCGAAATTCAAAAGAACAAAATCCAACTTTATTGCAATCAAGTATTTGTAACAGATTCGGTTGAAGGTATTGTACCTGAATTTTTGACACTTTTGCACGGCGTTTTGGATTCACCAGACATTCCGCTAAATGTTTCAAGAAGTTATTTACAATCGGATAGCAATGTCAAAAAAATCTCTAACCATATTACCAAAAAGGTTGCTGACAAATTGACAGATATTTTCAAGAATCATCGCGAGGATTTGGAAAAGAAATGGGACGATTTGAAATTGTTCATTCAATACGGAATGCTCACAAACGACAAATTCTACGAGTCAGCAAAAGACTTTTATCTGTTCAAAAACACTGACGATAAATGGTTTACGCTTGAAGAATACAAAAACATCGTTAAAGACAATCAAACCGACAAAAATAATACAATAATCTTCTTGTATGCTACCGACAAACAAGAACAATATAGTTTTATTGAGGCAGCAAAATCAAAAGGTTACGATGTTTTGATTTTGGATTCAGCATTTGATTCTCACTTTATCAATCAATTGGAGCAGAAAAAAACCGGCATAAGATTTATGCGTGTTGACTCTGATACTTTGGACAAATTAATCAGAAAAGAAGACGCAAAGACATCTTCGCTTACTGACAGTCAAAAAACTGACATTTCGGCAGTTTTCAATTCTCAAACGCCGAAAAATACCAAAATGAATTTCACCGTAGAGTTTGATTCTTTGTCAGAAGACGATATGCCTGTAATCATTACTCAGTCAGAATTTATGCGCAGAATGAAAGATATGGGCAAAATGGGTGGTCCTGAAGCAAGTTTCTACAACAATTTGCCTGATAATCTTAACCTTGTGGTTAACGAAAATCACAGCGTTGTAAAAGAACTTTTCAAAGACATTGCTGACAAAACCGCAAATTCTATCGCTCCGTTTGACAGCGAATTGAAAGGCTTGAAATCTGACCTCGAAAGTCTTGAAAAACTCACAAAAGACAAAAAAGAGGAAGAAATTTCAACCGAAGAAAAAAACAAAAAAGAAGAACTTCAAAAGAAAATTTCCGAAGTAGAAAACAACAGAAAGAAAATATTTGAAGATTATGCTTCTTCAAACGCTAAAATTAAGCAAATGATTGACTTGGCTCTACTTGCTAACAACATGTTAAAAGGTGAAGACCTCGCAAAATTTGTTAAACGAAGTGTTGATTTCATTGGTAAATAATCATTTTAACTAACAATAAAAACGACCGCCTATTCACAAAATGACGGTCGTTTTTTTATATTTTATTTTCGCCATGCACAAAATTTTATCATTATTTTTTGCATTTTGCATAACGGTTGGAATTTCTTCTTGTTTCAACACACAGCAAAATTCAACACCAGTAGAAGAGCATAAAATAGACAGTTTTTTTCTTCAAGTTGAAAAACAAGAAAAAGACACTGTAAAAGAAACAGCACAAATTGACGAATTTGGTGTCTACACCGATAAAAAAAATGTATCACTTTACATTCACACTTTCAACCGATTACCTGACAATTACATTACCAAAGCCGAAGCCCAAAAACTCGGTTGGGATAATCAAAAAGGTAATCTTGCAGATGTTGCTCCCGGCAAAAGCATCGGCGGCGATAGGTTTGGCAACTACGAAGGCTTGTTACCAAAAGACAAGCAATTGAGATATTTTGAATGTGATATTGATTACAAAAAAGGAAAACGAAACGCCAAACGAATAATTTATTCAAACCAAGGCACAATATATTATACAAAAGATCATTACAAAACATTTGAACAATTATATTAAAAATGAAAAAAATAATTCTTGACTTTTCTCAAACTACCAAAACGAATGTACACAAGTATTTAAAAGAAAAATTTTCGTTTCCAGACTATTACGGCTGCAATCTTGACGCTTTGTATGATTGTCTTTCAGAAATATCCAATCCGCATTGCGTTGGGGTTTTCAATACCGAAGGCAAAGACTTATCTGGCATAATTCAAGTGTTCAAAGATTCGGAACAGGACAACGAAAATCTTTGTTTTATTTTCTCTAAAAAAGAACTAAATTAACAATTAAACAATAAATTGTATCAAAAAATAAAAAATTTGTTACAAAATTATTAATAAAAATCTTGTGTCTTTTCTTTTAAAACACTAAATTTGTAAACCTAATTAAAAGAAAAGACATGATTTTTAAAAGATTATTTTTATTACTGACACTGTTGCCGCTATTGACAGTGGCTCAGACATCAAATTTATGGCTCAACTACAATCAGTTGCAAACGACATATACGTTCTATTTCTCATCGAAAAACTCAACATTCGATGTTATCAAAAAGGAACTTACAAAAGTCTCTCCTACCTTAACAGTTGCCAAAAAGCCTGAAAAGGCAAATTTCATTGTAATTGACAATTCACAAAATTCCGCTATTCAACTTGAGGGCTTTGTTATCAACGCAAGCGATAATAGTGTTAAAATAGAAGCAAGGTCTTCGGCAGGTGCGCTTTACGGTGTTTATGAATTTTTAAGACGTTGTCAAAACAAAGAAAAAAACATTAAAGATTTTGTTTCTAATCCCACCTATCAGGTTCGCATTCTCAATCATTGGGACAATCCTGACGGTAGCGTAGAGCGTGGTTATGCTGGACATTCTATTTGGTTTGACGGCGAGAAAATATCTGTCCGTCAAGACATTGAAACTTACGCCCGCGCCAACGCCTCTGTTGGTATCAACGCAACCGTAATCGACAACGTGAACGCCGACCCCAAAGTTTTGGACAAGGAAATTCTTCTTGGTGTAAAACAAATTGCCGACCGTCTGCGCCCTTATAATATTAAAGTGTACTTGGCAGTCAATTTCTCGTCGCCGGCGGCATTAGGAGGTCTCAAAACTTCTGACCCGCTCGACAAAGACGTAATCAAATGGTGGACAGACAAATGCAACGAAATTTATGCGATGATTCCTGATTTTGGCGGTTTCTTGGTGAAAGCCAACAGCGAAGGTCTCCCCGGTCCTATGGATTTTGGACGCACTCACGCCGACGGGGCTAACATGTTAGCAAAGGCTCTGAAACCATACGGCGGAATCGTGATGTGGAGAGCATTTGTGTATAATCCTCAAGGTGGCGACCGCGCAAAACAGGCTTACGACGAGTTTATGCCTTTGGACGGCAAATTCGATGACAATGTTATAATCCAAATCAAGAACGGACCTATTGATTTTCAGCCGAGAGAGCCGTTTTCTCCACTGTTCGGTGCCATGAAAAAAACTCAGATAATGCCCGAACTTCAAATAACACAAGAATATCTCGGTTACAGCGACCATCTTTGCTACCTCGCCACAATGTGGAAAGAGTTTCTTGACTATCCGACATTCCATAGCAACAAATCTGTCAAAGAAACTACTCTGAATCAAAAACTTACAGCGTTTTCTGGAGTTGCCAACACTGGTACAATGAAGAATTGGTGCGGATATGTAATGGCACAATCAAATTGGTACGCATTTGGACGTTTGGCTTGGAATCCCGACCTTTCAGCAAAACAAATCGCCGAAGAAAAAAAAGCCGCTGACAAAATCGTTTCAATCATGCTCCGCAGTCGAGAGGCTGTTACCAACTACATGACCCCGCTCGGACTTCATCACTTGATGGGTTGGTCTGACCACTGGGGACCCGAACCTTGGTGCGACATTCCCGGCGCACGCGAAGATTGGATGCCACGTTATTATCACAAGGCTACTGACAATGGAATCGGTTGACTTCACGACCACCATCTATATGAACGACAGTGCTCTGTTAGGCAGAAACCGCCGTATGATCTCCATCGGTCACTTCAATATGGAAGAGCCGGGAATGAAATGGTATACAGAGAATTTCCTGCCGACCATTCTTCCAAAAGATCTTCCGGCAATATTTGTGAAGATCAGAGATTTGTATCAGTTTGTCTGATAAGTTATCACAGTTTAAATAAAGAACAATCAGAAACGGTTGTTCTTTTTTATTGAATACAGAAAGCGATTTATTGAGAGAGGGGGTTAACGATGATACAATAATCATGCAGTTAGTTATGACTAACTTTATA
>CAJOGF010000114.1 GCA_905233995.1 uncultured Bacteroidales bacterium
AAGATATGCGTAAAAACGCAGTAAATATTGTTTGGAATTATTTCAAAGAATATGATAAAGCGATTGCTACAATTAGTATTGTTAGTAAATCCAAAAATCCTTATCAAATTTCAATTAACGGAGAAGTTATTGGGAACACAGAACCTTATGAAAACTACGAGTATCAATGCGCTCCCGGTTATTACCATATTAAAGCCGTTCAGGTTTCGGGGTATGCTTTTTCTCCGACAGTGAACAATCGCGATGTAAACGTATCAGACGGAGACAATGTTACTGTTACTATCGGTTATGAAGATTAATTAAGTTTAACTAAAAATACAAAATAAGATGAAATCGAAAATAATAGCATTTTTGCTTTGGTTCTTTTTAGGTGTACTCGGCATCCACAGATTTTACGTCCATAAATGGGGAACTGGCATTCTATGGTTACTGACACTTGGTCTCGCAGGAATAGGATGGATAATTGATCTTTTCCTTTTAGGTACAATGGTTGACAACTACAATTTGAAGAAAAATATGAAAAAAATTAGTAAGTCAACAGCAGAACTTGCAGTAGGAACAGCAAACTTTGTCCAAAATGTAAATTCCCAAACAGAAGAAAATGCAACTGCTGAACAAGCAGAAAGCAATGGCAAAGTTGAAAAACTTCGCAACATAAAATCTCTTTTGGATTCAGGTGTATTGACACAAGAAGAATTTGAAATTGAAAAGCAAAAAATCTTAAATTCTTAAAAATAAGATGACTGACGAACAAATCGCCCGCCTCATGGATTTGCAAAAACTCTATGAGGAGGGCATTTTAAACAAGGATGATTTAGCAAAAGAAAAGGCTAAAATTTTAGGTGTAAAAAACCAAGTTTCTGAAACTCAAAAGGTTGTTAACACAGAAAATTCTACTTCCGTAACACTGAAAGTAAAAGTTTCAAAAGACGGAGATATTAAGCAAAATTCAGTGGCTAAAAATCCAACGCCTGAGGCTGAGATTCCTATTACGAATCCAGAACCGCAACCCGAAACGAAGAAAACAGCCGCTTTTCAAAAACCTGTTAAAAAAACAGAAAAACCGCTGTTTGAAAAATTGAAAATTCCTATTTTTGTCGTTGCCGGAATTTTGATTCTGTGGGGTGGTTTCAACCTTGCGAAACGCTACAAATACATTTTTTCAAAATCCGATGTTGAGGATTCCCGCACATACGAGGACAAATTTGAGCGTTTGTGGGTTATAGGGTCATCGCGTGATTACACCGAAGACGATTTCAAAGGCTGGAACAAAGAGGATTTGAGAATTTTAAGGAATTATTTTTTTGCAAGGAATAATTTCCGTTTCGGTTCAAAAGAACTGACTAATTATTTTTCAAAATACTCTTGGTATCAGGCATTGTATAGCGATGTTGGCGATATGTTTTCCGACTTACAAACCAACAACGTTCAATTTATCAAGAAGTTGGAAGGACTTACGAATTATCACCACTAAAAAACTTTTTTCAAAAATCCCCGTTTGTTTCAAGCGGGGATTTTTATTTTTTTTGCAGAAAAAAAATTGCAATAAGCGGAAGATATTTTTGTGGAAGTTCAAAGTATTTTTTGTCATTTTTGAAAATTATCCCTATTTTTGCAAAAAAGAAAAATATTACGATTATGTTACCCATCAACACTCCTGCGCCTGAATTTTCCCTGCCGGATCAGGACGGAAAAATCCGTAATCTGAGCGATTACAAAGGCAAAAAAATTATACTTTATTTTTATCCGAAAGACAACACTTCCGGCTGCACAAAACAGGCGTGCAACTTTGCAGAACTTTTTCCGCATTTCAGAGAAAAAGGCGTTGAAATTCTCGGCGTAAGCAAAGACAGCGCAGCCTCTCACAAAAAATTTCAGGAGAAATACAGTCTGCCTTTCACGCTTTTGTCAGACACGGAAAAGACTGTCATTCAGGCGTATGACGTTTGGAAAGAGAAAAAACTTTACGGAAAAACCTCTTTCGGCGTTGTCCGCACTACATATTTAATTGACGAAAACGGAATCATCGTAAAGGCGTTTTCTAACGTCAAGGCGGCAGAAAACCCTAAACAAATGTTGGAGGAGGTGTAAAAAAATTATGACTGATTTAAAAGATTTTTTAACGCAAAAAGAGGATTATCATCTTGAAGCCAAGAGCGCGAAAGGCGGCTTTCCTGATTCGTTTTGGGAGAGTTACTCCGCTTTTGCCAACAGCGACGGCGGCACAATCCTCTTGGGCGTGGAAGAAGACGAAAACGGAAAACTTTTCGTTTCAGACGGAATGAAAAATGCCGAAAAAATGAAGGAGACATTTTGGAAACTTGTCAACAACCGTCAGAAAATCAGTCATAACATAGTGCTTGAAAAAGGTGTTTATATTCTCGACTCCGACGGCAAAGAAATCCTCGTTGTTGAAATTCCACGCGCCGAGCGCACCGTCAGACCAATTTATAAAGGCTCTGACCCGCGCAGTGGCACGTATAAGCGTTTTGGCACGGGCGACCACCTGTGTACTGTCGAAGAAGTTGGCGCAATGTTAAGGGATTCAAGCATTTCGCCGCTTGATGCTGTTGCTGTGGAGGATATAGACCTTTCGGCTTTGAATATGGAAACTGTCCGTGGCTACCGTCAGATGTTTAAACTGACCAACCCAAGCCACCTTTGGAACACTCTCGATGATGAAATTTTCCTTCGGCGCATCAGGGCGACCGGCGCAGCCCAAGACGGCAAATATCATCCGACAGAGGCGGGTCTCTTGATGTTTGGTTACGAGTACGAAATCACACGGCGTTTTCCGCAGTATTTTCTTGATTATCAGGAAGACAGAACCGTTGTTGGTATTGCCAAATGGAAAGACCGCATTGTGTCGTCGTCGGGCGATTGGAGCGGCAATGTGTTTGATTTTGCAATGAAAATCCTTCCAAAATTGCAATCCGATTTAAAAATTCCATTTGTTGTGAAAGGGTTTCAGCGTATCGACGATACACCGCTGCACCGGCTTCTGCGAGAGGCTGTTACAAATTGCCTTGTTCACGCCGATTATTACGGACGACAGGGAATTGTTGTCAGCAAAAATAAAGACGGCTTTGTGTTTGCAAATCCGGGCGGAATGAGGATTTCAAAAAGGGAGGCTCTGTCGGGTGGCGTGTCCGACCCAAGAAATGCCACTTTGCTGAAAATGTTTTCGTTCATTCGTTTTGGCGAGCGTGCTGGCAGCGGTCTCAACGGCATTGTATATGTTTGGAAAAAGGTTTATCACACCGACCCAGAAATTTTTGTCAAGGAAGAATACGACCGTACTTTTCTAACCCTTCCAACTTTGGGCAACGAACCCGATGTGAAAGCAATGGAAGAATTTTACCCTGACGAAGAGGAAACCGACAGTAAACCGACAGTAAATGCAAAAACCGACGAGAAACCGACAGTATTTTCAAAAACCGACAGTAAACCGACAGTAAATTCAGAAACCGACAGTAAACAAGCGGTCATTTTGAATTATTTGTCGCATAATACAAACGTGCCAACGAGAAAATTGGCGGAAGTGCTTAATCTAAGCATTACTCAGGTTAAGTTTTATTTGAAGCCTCTGTTACAATCGGAACAGATTGTAGCAAACGGAACATTCAAAAACCGCACTTACAACTTAAAAAAATAAAACCGACATGAAAAAACTTTTAATTATATTTTCAGTTTTGCTTGTCTCTTGCGGCGGCAAAACCGATTTTAATGTTGACATTTCAAATATTTCCGTCAATGTGGAATTGGAACGTTTTGACATGGATTTCAATACTATAAAACCAGAAAATATTTACGATTCACTGCCGAAATTAAGAAAAAAATACGGCGATTTTTTCGACCTTTACGTTGAAGGTATCGCAGGCCTCGGAAGCATTGAGAATCACGATTTTCTAAGCAATTACGAAGATTTTTACAACTACTGCAAACTCAATTCTATTTTCTCAGACATAGAAAAAAATTTCCCAAAAAACGAAAATTTAAAACCGATTTTTGAAGATGGATTCAAACATTTCAAATATTATTTTCCAAACGATTCTTTACCGAAAATTTACACGATAATTTCAGGCTTTCAAGAGTCGATTTTCCCGACCGACAATATAATTGCTTTTTCGCTTGAAAAATATTTCGGTCAAAACTATCCTTCGTATGCTCAACTCGGAATCGAAAACTACAAACGCCGCCGAATGACAAAAGAAGTATTGCCTGTGGATTTTTTCAGAACGTTAGGCACTTTAAAATTTCCAAAATCCGAAAAGTCAGAAGATAACCTTCTTAACGAAATGATTTACAAAGGTCGCCTGCAATTTTTCTTGAAATCAATGCTGCCCCAAACGCCAGATTCTTTGCTTTGGGGATATTCTGACTATCAATACCGTTGGGCTGAAACCTACGAATCAAACGTTTGGACGTATCTAATTGACAGGAAACTCCTTTTTGAAACCAATCCTTTAGCAATAAGAAATCTTACCGGTGAAGGACCTTTCACAAACGCGTTTGGAAATCAATCTGCGCCGGGTGCGGCTTCGTTTTGCGGATTTGGAATTGTTTGTAGTTTTATGCAAAAAAATCCACAAATTACACTCAAAGAGTTGATGGAAATTACAGATTTAAACGAAATATATTCAAAAGCAAGATATAATCCATAAAGAAATGAAAACAAAGCAACTTTTTACAATTTTGTTGATTGCAACATTAACTTTTTACATATCATCGTGCGCAAAAGACAATCCTGATTTTACACTCAACAGTACAAGCGAAATTCAAAACGCATTTGAAAACCCTCAAAAACTTAAAACTGAAGATTTTGAAAAGAAAGTTTCAGGATACGGTTGGCAATTGGTAACTTCGTACGAAATCAAAGAAGACGGCATAATTGATTATAGTCATGACTACTATGAAGATCGAGTTGGTAGTAGCACCAAAAATTATTATTTTGCAACGGATTATTATATTTCGTATTACAACGACCTTGCTTTTGGATTAGGAGATGTTTTCAGAAAACAAAATTCTGAATACGATTATCAAACTTCAACAATTTATCCTATTCTTGAGGACGGCACACGCGGAAATGCTGCATTTGTGATTCTTAAAGTCGATACTAATATTTTGTTTGTCAAACAACTTATGGGCTTGCGTCATGCTGACAACAAGGAAGAATACACTCCTGTATATACGGTGTCAGCCTACAAAAAAATGTCAAACGAAGATTATGAAAAGATGAAAAATAATCATCGCAACGTTGAGGATGCACAAAAAGAATTTACAGAATAGTATCAATAAAAAAAACGCACTGTTTTTCTAAACAGCGCGTTTTTTTATTATAAGGAATCAAAATTCTAATACATTCCGCCCATACCCGGATTAGGCATTGCAGGAGCGGCAGTTTTGTCTTCTTTCTTTTCTGCGATAACACATTCTGTTGTAAGAAGTGTGCCAGCAACTGAAGCAGCGTTTTCGATTGCAACTCTTGAAACTTTTGTCGGGTCGATAACACCAGCTTTCTTGAGGTCTTCGTAAACGCCTGAAAATGCGTTGTAACCGAAAGCACCTTTACCGTCTTTAACATTCTGAACAACCACTGAGCCTTCTTCACCTGCATTTTCAACAATCTGACGAAGCGGTTCTTCCAAAGCACGTTTGATGATTGCGATACCAGTATTTTGGTCTTCGTTGTCGCCTTTGAGGTCTTTAAGAGCCTCAATAGCACGAATATAACTTACACCACCACCGGGAACGATACCTTCTTCAACAGCAGCACGAGTTGCACTCAAAGCGTCTTCTACTCTGTCTTTCTTTTCTTTCATTTCAACTTCAGATGCTGCGCCTACGTGGATAACTGCTACGCCGCCTGCAAGTTTAGCAAGTCTTTCTTGAAGTTTCTCTTTGTCGTAGTCTGAAGTTGACTTTTCGATTTGAGCCTTAATTTGAGCAACTCTATCTTTGATTGCTTCCTTGTCGCCGTTACCATTAACAACAGTTGTATTTTCTTTGTTGATAACAACTTTGTCGCAAGAACCAAGCATATCAATTGTTGCATTTTCAAGTTTAAGACCAGTTTCTTTTGTGATAACTGTACCACCTGTCAAAATGGCAATATCTTGAAGCATTTCTTTTCTTCTGTCGCCAAAGCCCGGTGCTTTAACAGCAGCAACCTTGAACGAAGGATTTCTCAAACGGTTTACAACCAATGTTGCAAGAGCCTCGTCGGTAACATCTTCTGCAATGATAACAAGTGCATGACCTTGAGTTACAACCGGTTCAAGAATTGGCATAAGGTCTTTCATCATCGAGATTTTCTCGTCATGAATCAAAATATAAGGTTTCTCATAAACACCTTCCATTTTTTCAGAATCGGTGATGAAATACGGAGAAATATAACCTCTATCGAATTGCATACCTTCTACAACGTCAACTGAAGTTTCAGCAACTTTTGCCTCTTCAATTGTGATAACGCCTTCTTTTTTTACCTTCGCCATTGCTTCAGCGATAAGTTTACCGATTTCTGCATCGTTGTTAGCAGAAATTCTTGCAACAGCCTCTATTTTTGAATTGTCATCACCAACCTCTTCTGAATTTGCTTTGAGGTTTTCCACAACTTTTGCAACAGCCTTGTCAATACCGCGTTTAAGGTCGGTAGGATTAGCACCTGCGGTAACGTTTTTAAGACCAACGCCAACAATAGCCTGAGCCAAAACAGTAGCAGTTGTTGTACCGTCGCCTGCGAGGTCGTTGGTTTTTGAAGCAACTTCCTTAACAAGTTGTGCTCCCATATTCATAAATGGATCCTCAAGTTCGATTTCTTTTGCAACAGTTACACCGTCTTTTGTAATTTGAGGAGCACCAAATTTTTTCTCAATCACAACATTACGACCTTTAGGTCCGAGAGTTGTTTTAACAGCGTTTGCAAGTTCGTCAACACCTTTTTTCAAAAGGTCTCTTGCTTCGATATTGTATTTAATTTCTTTAGCCATTTTTTTTAATTTTTTAATAGAAAAGTTTTTTTTAGATTTTGTGATTAAACAATTGCCAAAACATCAGATTGATTCATAATGAGGTATTCTTCGCCATCGAGTTCGATTTTAGTACCGGCATATTTACCATAAAGAACAATGTCGCCTGCTTTGAGTTCCATTGCCTCATCTTTTGTTCCATTGCCGACAGCCATAACTTCGCCGCGTTGTGGTTTCTCTTTTGCTGAATCAGGAATATAAATTCCAGATTTTGTCTTAGTTTCAGCTTCCTGCACTTTCACTACTACTCTTGTGCCAAGAGGTTTAATGTTTAATGCCATTTTGTTTTAATATTTTTATTAATGTTATACTTATTTTTTTTCAAATTCACTTGACCATAAATCATATTTTGTGCCAAATGCGGAAATAGGAATTTTTGTCAGTATTTTTAATGACATATTGTCAGTTTTGACATTTTGTCAGAACACATGACACAAAAAAAGACTGCCAAATTAATGACAGTCTTTTTATTAACATGTTGTAATAAGGTTTTTCTTATTTATAAAAAATCATTAAACACAAAAATTTTATAATGTTTTTTACTGTAAAAAATGTATATAATTAGGCATATAGTAACTTATACGTTTTCGGAGGGTGAGCGATGACTTTCGCAAGAAGATTCTCGAATATACCCCGTTTCATAATGTGTCTGT
>CAJOGF010000115.1 GCA_905233995.1 uncultured Bacteroidales bacterium
GACTTTGGGTGTTGTTAGTAGGGGTGTTGATATTGGAAATATCTTGATGTTGATTTCAATTTCAATAGTTATTGTTGTGGGCATTCTTCTTGTTCGTTATATGTCAAGAATTACAACCGAACCGATTGCAAATGCTGTTGAAGGCATTTCAAAAATTGCAGACGGAGATTTAACTTGTAATGTAAAGGTTCAGGGCGAAGACGAACTCGCTGTGATGTCACGAAAAATCAACGATATGACCTATAAACTTAGAGAGATTGTTGGTGAAATAGTAAAAGGTGCGCAAAATATTTATCAAAGCAGTTCAGAAATGGCTCGTAGTTCAAAGACTATGAGTGATGGTGCAAACGAGCAAGCCTCTTCTGCAGAGGAAGTTTCCTCTTCGGTAGAACAGATGAGTGCTACAATTGCGCAAAATAGCGACAATGCAAGAGTTACCGAACAAATTGCTCAAAATGCCTTAAATAGTATCCGAAAAGGAACCGAGGCAAGTATGCGTAGTATGTCAGCAATGAAAGATATTGCTGAAAAAATTTCGATTATTGATGAAATTGCTTTTCAGACCAATATTCTTGCTCTTAACGCGGCAGTTGAGGCTGCAAGGGCAGGAGAGCAGGGCAAAGGCTTTGCTGTTGTAGCCTCTGAAGTTAGAAAACTTGCTGAAAGAAGTGCTGTTGCCGCCTCCGAAATCGACAGAGTAAGTCGTGAGGGGCTTTCAATTTCGGAAAACGCTGGTGAACTTCTAAAGCAGGTTCTTCCCGATATTGAAAAAACGGCAGGTCTTGTAAGGGAAATTGCTGAGTCCTCGTCAGAGCAGGCTTCGGGTATAGAACAAATCAATAGTGCTGTTCAGCAACTTAACGAAATAACTCAAGAATACGCTTCGTCAGCAGAGGAACTTGCCTCAACAAGCGAAAGTATGGCTATTCAAAGTGAAGATTTAAAAAATGCTGTTTCGTTTTTCAACGCTGGCGGCAATAGTTATTTGCAACTTTCTAACTAACCAATTTTATAAAATTAAACGATTATGACAATCCGTAGACAAGCAACAATAAAAGACATTGCACGAAGGTTGTCTCTTTCGCCTTCTACTGTGTCAAGGGCGTTGAAAGATCACCCCGATATTAGTCCTGAAACAAAAGAGTCTGTCAGAAAAATAGCCGAAGAATTGGACTATCAGCCCAATTCGTTGGCTCTTGGATTGCATAGCGGGAAAAGCAACATTATCGGTGTGATAATTCCACAAATTCAGCATCATTTCTTTTCGTCGGTTATTAGCGGAATTGAAGAAAGAGCGCAAAAAGCCGGTTGTAATGTTATGATTTGTCAGTCAAACGAGAGTTATGAGAGAGAGGTCAGCAATATTAAAACGCTTGTTTCTTTGCGTGTTGACGGTATTTTGATTTCGATTACCAAAGAAACTCGCAATTACGACCACTTGTTTAATGTTATGAAACGCAATATTCCTATTGTTTTTTTTGATCGTCCTCCTCATGCAACATTGTGCGATAGATGTATTATTGACGATTATGCCGCTGCTTTTTCGATGGTTGAACATTTGATTTCGATTGGTAAAAAGAATATTGTTCATTTCTGCGGACCGGATAATGTAAGAATAGGTTTTGACCGTAAACGTGGTTTTGTTGACGCAATGAAACGTTATAAACTTTTCTTAGGTGAGTCAGAAACAATTTTTAAATGCGACAAATATGCTCAAGCAGTTGAATTGACAGATAATTTTTGTAAAAATGGGACACTTCCAGAGGCTATTTTTGCTGTTAACGATATGACCGCAATAGGTGCTATAACAGCATTGAATAAAAATGGAATTGATATTCCTGAAAGGACTGCCGTTGCTGGATTTACTAATGGTTTGATTTCACAAGTTACATCTCCACCGCTAACAACGGTGGAGCAAAACGGTTCGTTAATTGGGGCAAAAGCAACTGAATTATTGTTAAAACGTATTGAAACTCAAGTTTTTGAGCCTTTTGAAACGGTTATTGTCCCAACCAAAATAATTGTAAGAGGCTCAACAATAAAAAACGCCGGTACTCAGACCGGCGATTTAGGATTTTAATTTCTAAAACAGAAAGTTTGTTATTCTTTAAACTTACCTTCTTTGTCGATTAAGATGTAGGCTGCTGCTGCGTTGTTATTTTCGGTTGCGCCGATTGCGTTATAACAACCTATAACATTGATGATTTCAGCATTTATTTTGAATGCTTTTTCTGCTTTTACATCTTTTCCTGCGTTGCCTTTGAAAGTATTTAATGTGATAGTATTACCAGCGGCATTTATAGTTGCGATGTTGGAATTAGAATTTTCGCTGTCTTTTCCAACTTTTATGTTTTTGTAGTTGCAAACTATAATATTGCCGTTTTCGGTTTTTACAACGTCAGTTATTGTGCCTTTCAGCGAGAATGCTTCAGGCAAAAGATTGTTTGTTTTTTGACCTAAAGTAACAGTTTCAATTGCGCAATCATCAAGTTTGTCGGAATAGTTGCCTTGTTCGCCTTTGAAAATTGCTGTCACAACTTCGTTTACTTCGTCATAACAGCATACAACAGGGTGAAGTTGACTTGTTAAATCGCTTTTGGATTTCAATTTGCCGTTAGTGTCAAGTTTTAGAATTGCAGATTTGTTAACACCGTTGTTTGTGTTGACAGCAAGGGTTAGAGGTCCCATAAATTTAGAAGGAATCACATAAACCACTTTGTTGATGCCTGCGGGAGCAACATTCTGCTGACTATACCAAATAACGCTGTTTTCAGGATTGAGTTTAGCAACAAAACCAGAAGCCGAGGTTGCTGAATTTTTCAAATAACCGCAAACGTAACGGTTTCCTGCGTCATCTTTTATGGTATAAACGGTATTGTATCCGTTTGGAGCCTCCTCAAAACTTACCTCAGTTGGTTTAAGTGGAATAGTTTTTCCTTGATAATTAGCGGTTTTGTTTTCAGGACAAAGTTGCTCTAAAGCAAATTTTTGAAAATTATTATTGTTTTCTTTGTTAAGATTTTCAATTAACGAAGCCTCTTCTTTTGTGCTTGAAGACGAGAAAAATGAACGGCCTTTGTAAAGACTATTTACTAATTGCTCTTGTTTTGTGATATTATTGTCGTTGATTCGTTTTCCTAACTGTTCAAGTGCGTTTTTTGTCTCTTTTGTTGACAAATAAAGGTCGTAATAGTAACTTGCTTTTTGAGAAAGACTTTCATTGTAAGAGTCGGTATTTTCGAGATTGTTCGCTTTGCGCATTGACGATACTTGCAAATTGGCTTTCGAGATTTCGTATCTTACAATTGCTGAAAGTAGGGACTCGTAGTCGTATTTTTCCGTTAAGTTAACTAATTTGTTCGGAATAGTTATTTCGGGAATACTATCTGTTTCAGCGTTTTGACTTTTCAGCGTTTCGATTTTTGCTCTAAGTCTTTTGATTTCTTTTTCGGCGTTGTTTTTACAATAACTTACATCACCGTCCATAAGTTTGTACGCATCGCTTACCCATGTTTTGTAGTCCCATATTGGAATTTCTTTTTGAAGGAAATTGCTTGAGGTAAGACCTTCAAGACGGTAGGTTTCAATTTTGATAATTTTGAGTTGCTGATTGTAATCCTTAATCGGATAGTTGCCTAAAGCCGCCTTAAATTCGTTGAAATAGTACAAAACTGAATCAAAATTTTGTGAAAGGTCGTCAAATTGTTTCCTTGCTGCTCCGCTTGAAGTTAAAAGCAAGTTCTTATAATTGTTTTCTCTTGCGACAATAGATCTGAAAATATCAATACAATTGTTGTATTTTTCGATAGATTGGTTGTAGTTGTCAATTATAAGAGTTACATTTTTTTCGTATTCTTTTGCTTTGTCCACCAACTTTGCAACATAGTCAAGAACGGCTTGTTGATCTAAGTCGTCTGGCGAAGATGTGATATTGAAATTGGTATAATAAGCTTTATTTTTTTTGACCTCTTTATCGTCGGCTGAAATTTTACTTTTAGCCAATCCAAGATACAGATTTGTATTGTAAATCAGTTGTTTAACATAAGTGTAATTTAGAAATGGGTCTTCCTCCTGAAGCCAATTCCAAGAAATAACACCTAATTGCAGATATGTGTTAGGAAATTCGGGGTTTACTTTCTGAAATTCAGAAAGTTTCATATTTGTATGTTCGATGGGTTCTTTGCCCATTTTGTCTATTATATCTTTGTATCTTAATCTGCGTTGAGCAAAACTGTCAGAAAAGATACTAAGTAGAAGTATTATTGCTAATATTTTTTTCATAATTGTATTCTTTTTGTAATTTTATTGTTTTGAGTTTGTTGACAAGATTTTTAGTTCTACTCTACGGTTTTTAGCCCTGTTTTCGTCGCTGTTGTTTGGGACTAACGGTTGTGATTTTCCGTATCCTTTTGAAACAAGTCTTGCGGGGTCAATACCTTTACTTGTGATGTATGCAGCAACCGAAGCGGCTCTTTGGTCAGAAAGTTTGTTGTTGTAATCATCGCTTCCTCGGTCGTCTGTGTGAGCAGAAAGTTCTATTTCAATCTGACTATTTACTTTTAGAAGTGTTACAACTTTATTAAGTGGTTCGTAACTTGAAGCATCAAGAGTAAAACTATTGGTCTCGAAGTTGACATTTGGAATTTCGATTTTTACGTCTTCTTCCAATTTGGTGATGTTTGCAATCACAAGAATATCTTCACCTTTGGCAACTTTTGGTACGTTGATGTCTTTTTCAAACATCGTATAACCGGGAGCCATAATGCTGATTTTATATGTGTCGCCTTTTCTTAACATTATGTCGCAGTTACCGTTTCCGTCGGTTGTAACAGATGTCGTGAATTTGGATTCTGTTGAAATATCTGTAATTGTGATTTCTGTTGTCATATTTGGAGCAAGTCCGTTAACTTGAAATTTAACTTTGCTCTTGTCTGAAACAAGTTCGGCATCTCTTTCAAACGAGTCAAAAATCACCACTTGAGACAAATCCATATTGAAAATATAGTCCATATACATATTTTTGGAGATTGTAAACTCGTAGTTTTTGCCTACTGGCAACTCCATTTTATAGCGACCTTTTGAAAATTCTGTCGGTTTGATATTTGTTTTTTGACCATCGGCTGTTATGACAATATCCGACGACAAGGCTTCAAACATGTCAGAGTCAAAAACATTGAGTTGAAGCGACACTTTATTGAAAATTTTGTAATCTTCTTTTACTTCATTGTCTTGAGGAAGAGTTTCAACAATGGCGTGTGAATAATTGGGTGCTGAATAATCCAAAAATACACTACTTGTATTCGACAAGAAAAAGTCGTATTCACCTGTTATGCCATCGCTTTTGAATTTGTTGAGCACTTCAGAGGAGAAAACGTCAGTAACCGTTATGTCAGCACCGATTGGTTTGTTGTTGATAAGGTCGAGAGTTTTTCCGTAGTATCTTGTGGCCTTTGTTGGACATAGATTGCCCGGAATTATACCTTCGGCAGCGGTTACGTTATTTTTTTTCTTTGGGTCTTGAAATGCAAGATACAATGATTTTTTTTGAGAATCCCATGTCGGGGACATTTCGTCAGCAGCAAAATTTATAGTATCGGCTGCAATAGGAATCACCCAAACTTTTTCGTTGAGACGGCTTACATAGTAAATGTCAAAACCGCCTTTGCCGCCTTCACGTATTGACGAAATGTAAATTGTCTTGTTGTCAGGACAAACGTAAGGAGAGGCTTCGCAACCTAAATTTATAGGTTCAGGAACATCTTTTGCCTCTTCCCATTCGCCGCCGGGAAGTCGGTTGCAGAAGAAAAGATTTCCGCATCGTTTGTCAACGCCACCGTCAACCAACCTTGTGAAATACAAAGTATTACCATCAGGACTTATTGCGGGATATTGTTCGTTTAAGTTTGTGTTGACGTTTTTGTTAAGTGTTATTTTTTGGGACCAAACGCCGTTAATTTTTTCGATGTAACTAATGTCGGTGTTTTTTGTGCCGTCTTCATAGGTTTCTTCACACGCAAAATATACAATGTTGCCATCGCTTGATTGTGAAGGGTTTAGAGGAATTATGTTTTTGCTAATTAGGGCGTTGAGAGGATTGTTTTCGTTTCCAGCGGTGAAATTCCCGTTTTGCCGTTTGAAATACAAATATTTGAACTCATCGTTTTTTTGAATGCCGACTATTGCAATTTGCCCGTTTGCAGAAATGTTGACGGAAACCGCCTTATATCCTTCAGGGACGGGAAATGCGCCGGAATTGGTGATTTGCGCAAATCCTGAATTTGCCGCAAATGCAAGACCAAGTGATAGGATTAAAAATTTTTTTTTCATTTTTTTTTTGATTATTGTTAGTTAATAAATCATTGCTCTTGAAGTGTTGTTTCGTTGTGAAATTCTACTAATCTTAATATTGGTTTCTGTATTATATTGGATATTGTAATGCCATGAAAACGTGCTGCATCTTTTAAAATATCTTCAAAATTAACTGCAACCGAACCCACAAAACCAGCATTGTAGGTTTTCGGACGATTTAGCCTGATGACATTACGATTAAAAAACAAATCAAATTCTGTTAATACTAAGTTTCTATACATCAGGTCGTTGATATGATTATGTATAAAAGGCATAAAACTTGCCAAAAATACTGCAGGGCTATCAGAGGTGTATACTCCGTAGATTATATCATCATAATTTATGATACATTCTTTTTCAAAATTTTCTCTGTATTCGTCAGGAAATTCTTTTTTGTAAAGGGCGTTTAGGAGTCTTTTGCCTATTGATGCACCAGAGCCTTCATCGCCTAATACATATCCGAGTGGCGGAATTTTGTCTGTGATTTGCATGTTTGTGTAAACGCCAGCGTTGCAGCCAGTACCTAAGATACAGGCTATTCCAGAATCGGTTTTGAAGATTGCTCTTCCAGCGGCTGTCAAATCATCGTAAGTTAGTATTTTTGAATCGGGAAAAAAATATCTGAGTGCTCCGCTTATTTTTTCCTTTGCAATATCGTTGATACAACCAGCGCAATAGAAAAATATACATTCTATTGTCCTTGGATTAATTTCGCTTGAGGTTACAGCATTTTTTATGGCGGCAAAAATCGTGTCGTCTTTGCTGTGTACTGGATTGAAACCTGCACCCGAAAAAGTATTTACGCATTGAGTCCCGTCTGAGACTGCCCAATCGCATTTTGTTGCTCCGCAATCTGCTACTAAAAACATAATTTTTTACCTTTTTAATTGCGTGCTAAATTATAAAGGTTTTTTGTTATGACAAAATTTTTTTCAAAATGCTTTGTGGTATTATTCTGTTATTGAATTTTTACGGCTAATTTTGCTTGTACGTCCCAAATCAACTTCATACTGACATTTCTATTTCTAATTTTTTCTCCTCTTCTATTTGTTCGTTGACTTTGATTTCTTCGTCCCATTCGTTGAAGAAATCGTCATTGGTAATATATATTCCTTCTGCAATTCGTGATTCGGCTTCGTCAATTATAGCGTCGATTTCGTCCATTGAGTATCGACACATTTTTTCTATTTTGCGTTTTTTGGGTGTGTTTGGTGTTTTCATTTAAATAACGATTTTTATTCTGCAAATATATATATTTTATGTGAAAAAGCAAAAAAAATAATTTTTATTTAATCCTTAATCCCATAACAGAAATATCATCCCATAAATTCATCGAGTTTGTTTTCGATTGTTGCTTTTATTTCTTTTATTTCTTTGTCGCGATTTTCTTTGATTGTTTTAATAAAACGTGCTGTTCCAAATCGTTTTCTGTCTTTGTTGTTTTGGTCAATTATTCCGTCTGACGACATGAAAAACATATCTCCTTTATTGACAGGTATGTCATGACAAGTAAAATGTTTCTCTACTTCGTTGTTGAAACCTCCTATTGAAATTCTATCTGCGCCTATTGTTGAAAGTTCATCTTGAACTTTATTGTAATAATAGAGCGGATTTTTGGCACCGGCGTATGAAACAGTTTCTATTTGTCCGTTTTCGTTAACATCAAAACGACAGATTGCCATATCAAGTCCATCGTTGTTTTCTGTATTGGCTTGATTAAGAGCAAGTTTTATTTCGTTGTCGAGGTGTTTCAAAATTTTGTCAGGTTGCCAAATGCCGCTTTTTATTACTATATCGTCCAAAAGTGTATTGCTGATAAGTGACATGAATGCTCCCGGAACGCCATGACCTGTGCAGTCAATATCGGCGGCGAATATTTTCTGAAGTTTGCCGTTATCGTCTTCAATTGTTCTAAACCAATAGAAATCACCGCTGACAATATCTTTAGGTCGGAAAATCACCATTCCCGAAAAATATTTGTTGATAGTATCTTCCGTTACAAGAATTGCCTCTTGAATTGTTTTTGCATATCTTATCGACCCATTAATCGCATTGTTTTTGGCTCTTAACTGACCATAATCTCTTGCCTTGTCGATTGCAATGCTTACGTATGAGGTTATCATTTTTAGGTTAGCAATATCGTGGTCAGAGAGTCCGTCGGTCTTTTGACTTGCAGCAACTATTACGCCGTTTGCTTTGTTGCCTTCTATAAGCGGCAGAAGATACATTGTGCCGAAAACCTCTCCTGCTTTGTTCCTAAAATACGATTTTTCACATTCAGAGGCTTGAAGGTAAATGCCTGTGTTGGAAATGTAGCATTGAGTTTCAGCGTATTTGGTCTCTCTACATGGAATGACAACCTCTTGTTCGAGTTTGCCTTCTACAAATACATATTTAAATTCCAAAGCGTTGATTCCCTGACTGAAAGTTCCTGTTGAAAAAAAGTCGGCTCTGAAAATTTGTGTCAAGTGATTGTAGGCTGTTATAATAATGTTTGTAATATCAAACGATGAGGTTATTTGACGACTCAAATTGTTGAGAACCATGATGTTTTTGAGTGATTTCTCAATTTCTTGATTCCTTTGAGAAATCTCTTTTCTTGATAGTTCTAATTCTTCGTTTTTGCTAACAAGTTCGTCTCTATGAAGTTCTATTTCTTGCGATTGTCTTAAAATTTCTTCTTTTTGAGCGGTAAGCGCATTGTTTGCTTTAACAAGTTCTTCGGTGCGAAGTTCCACCATTTTTTCAAGTTTCTTTTGATTCTCTTTAAAACGTCTTGTTCTGTGTTCGTAGATTGCAAAAACCAAACACAACGCTGCGATTACTTCAAGAGTGTAAAACCACCATGTTTTATAAAAAGGTGGGTGTATTGTTATAACAAGAGGTCTTATGTCGGAGGTGCAGCCGTCTGCATTCTGACATTTAACTTTGAAAATGTAATTTCCAGCGTCAAGGTTTGTGAAAGTGATTTCGTGTCTTGAGCCAATATCAATCCAATCCTTGTCGTAACCTTCAAGAATATAAAAATATCTGTTGCCCGACTCATTTACAAAGTTCAAAGCCGCAAATTCTATTGTGAAAGTGCTTTGATCGGCACTCAGATTTATCATGTCTGTTGCTTCGGAGGCTTTTGTTAACGGAGAATTTTCTGTTAGCGGAGTTACTCTATTGTAGTTTATCATAAGTCCCGTTATCATAGGCATAGGAAGTTGTACATTGTCGCTAATTTCTTTTGGGTCAAAATATACAAAACCGTTAGCAACGCCAAAATACATTGTTCCTTCATCGTCTGAGTAGGCTGCTCTTAATGAGAAATTTTCGCTTAATAATCCGTCTGAAACAAGATACGTTCTTGTAACTTGTAGTTTTTCGGGGTCGAATTTCGCAATACCTTTCGCCGTTGAAATCCAAAGCAAACCTGTTCGTTTGTCTTCAAGTATGCCTTTTATGTCATCGTTGACAAATCCTTTTTCCTTACCAAAACGTTTGAAAGTACCGTTTTCGATGTCAAAAAGGTTGAGTCCGAAACTTGTGCCGACCCAAATTCTGTTTTTTGAATCTATTAATATATCTGATACCCAACTATGACTAATTGTGGTTGTGTCTTGAATATCACAATCATAATTATAGAAAATATCGTGTAAAGTATCATAAACAGAAATTCCTTGATAAGAACCGACAATTATATTGTTTTTGTAAGAGGCAAGTGTAGTTCCCCAAATACTGCAAATTTTGTTGCCGTTTTTATCTACATTATGACGTTTTATTGTTCCTTTTTGTTTGTCTGTTACTTCATATAAGCCGTCGCCAGTAGTCATAATCCAAATTTTGTTGTTGTCGTCGCAAATCATATCTATCGTGAAATCAGACGACATATAGTTTGGATTGTTTGTTTTAAGTGGATATTCGTCTTCTGTTTTAAGGTCAGGGTGTACTCTTGTAACGGCACGATTATAACCACCATTGTAAAGATAACCTTCCTTATCGTAACAAAGAGCGAGAACAGAGGGCCGATCCATTTTGGAGTTTTTTTCAACTTCGGGGTCGAAACATGCAGCCCTTTCGTTTGAACCTTTTTCCCAAAAAGTTAACCCTCCTCCGTCGCAACCGATTGCTATCATATCACCGTAAGAGTCAAAAACCGAAATATAATTCTTGTTTGGCAGAATTTCTGTTTCTTCGTTTGAAACGTTATGAAATTTTTTAGTCGGATTTATTTCCGTGTATGAAAGTCCTTTCCATGTTCCAAACCAAAGAAGTCCTCTTGAGTCTTCCCTTATATCCGTAACCGTAGGCGAGGTAAGACGGTAAGGCGTGCGGTTTGAAGCCGAAGGTATTTTTGTAAGAAGTTTACTTTTTGGATTGTAAATAAATAATTCTTTGGCATTTGTGCCAATCCAAATTAATCCTCTGCTATCTTTGAAATAACATTTTGTATCTTTATTTGGAAAAATTTCTTTGTTGATAGCATTTAGTTCGCTAAATTTATCTGTGTTTTGATTGAAAATAATCGTTCCGTTGTCGCCACCAAAAAATATTTCTCCATTGCCGTTGTCAAGAAATGCAAAACTACCTTTTGTGGGCGAAAATTTCAATTTACTACAATCTATTGTTCTAAGAAGATCGCCATGTGAACTTACCTTGTAAATCTTTTTGTCAATATCCGAAAGTAGCCAAAAATTATCGCTGTTGTCTATATAACAATTATGCGTTTTTTTATCGGCAAGTGTTTCTGTGAAGACTGGTACAAAAGTAGTGTCAGCATTGTTGAAAATAGATAATTGCAAATACGAAGAATACAAATAAATTTCTCCTTGCGAAGTTATAAAAAGTTTGTCAGCCTGATAAGAATTGTGTAGTTTGTTGTCGATTTGTCTTTTTAAGGGTACATACGTAAAAATGCTTGTTGTAGGGTTGAAAAAAGTAACGCCTCTTTCGGTTGCCATCCAAATTCTTCCGCTTTTGTCTTTTTCAATATCGGCAAAAGTATTTCCTGCAACATTGTTGTTTTTGTTGGTGCTAAAATCTGAAAATATTTTGAAATTTTGACCATCATATCTGCACAATCCTGATTTACAACCTACCCAAACATAACCATAATCGTCTATTTCTATGCAGTTTATTAAATCGTTAACAAGTCCGTCTTGTTCGTCAACGGTACGGAATAGGGGCAGATTTTCTTGTGCGAAAAGTCCGCTTGATATTATTAGAAATGTTAAGATTGTTATTATCCCTTTCATTGTCCTGTTTTTTGAAAAAAATCAATTCAATTTTTTATCAACAATTTTTATTCCTAAAACTGAAATATCGTCTCTTTGTTCTGCTCCGATAGAATATGACGATATTGTTTTTTCGATTTCGGCTGCCTGACAATCCATTTCAAGAGGGTGAATTTTTTCTAAAAGTTGTAATACGTTTGCTCTTGAAAATCTTTTACGTTGAGCGTTGCTCATATCGGCAAGCCCGTCGGTTATCATATAAATTATATCGCCTAAAGATATATTAAATTTTGTTTCTGAAAAAATTTTTCTTTCTATTTTGCCACCTTTGCGCACGCCTCCCGCAACCGACATTCTGTCTGCTTTTTCTACAATGTATGTTTCTTCGTTTATGTGTCTAAGATACAGCGGCATTCTTGCTCCTGAAAATGTCAAAGAAGAAAAAACTTCACCTTTTTTACGGTCTAATCTGCAAAGAGCCATATCCATTCCGTCTTTGTTGTCGGAATAGTCTTGGGCTAAAAGTGTTGCAATATTGTATGATAGTTTGTTTAATATTTCGCAAGGAGAGGTTATCTGCAAAGTTTCAACAATCTCTTTTAACACCGAATTTGCAATTATTGACATAAATGCACCGGGTACTCCGTGTCCTGTGCAATCTATAACAGAAACAAAAACTGATTCGTTTTCGTTGTCAATATCTATTTGTTTCAACCAAAAAAAGTCGCCTGAAACTATATCTTTTGGATGATAAACGAATGAAGTTTCAAAATACTTATAAAAATCGGTTTCTTTAGTCAAAAGTGCGGTCTGAATAGTTTGCGCGTATGTGATTGAACCTCTAATTGCAAGGTTTTTGCTGTTAATAACATCGTTAGCCTCTTGTAGTTTTGCATTTTGAACAAAAAGTTGGTCTCTTTGCGTTTGAATTTCCTCTGCCGATTGGTTGAGTTCTTGATTTTTTACTTTCAAAATATTATTGACCGCTCTTAATTCTTTTGTTCTTGAAAGAACCTCTGTTTCAAGTATTTCTTTTTGTTTTTTTAGGTTTCTGACCCTAATATGATGAACAAGATATATGACGGCTATTGTTAAAAGTACGTATATTATTTTTGCTAACAAAGTAAGATACCAAGGTGGCAAAATTATGACCGTAATAAAGTTGCTTTCGCTTTTTAGCCCGTCGGCATTGTATGCAAAAAATTCTATAACGTATTTTTTCGGCTTTAATTTTGTAAAGTCAATAACACGACGCTCACCGATATAATTCCAATTATTGTCAGGGCTTACAACTCTGTATGCGTATCTACAAGCGTTTGCTTCGATATATTTTAGAGAGGCAAACTGCAACGAAAATGTTGATTGTTTGTCGCTTAACACTATTTCTTTTGTTTTTGAAATCGATTCTTTCAGCGGAGAATTTATAGCGTTTGGCTTTACAATTTCATAATTTATTGAAAGTGCTGTTATAATTGGTTTTGGAATATAGTCCAAAGAAATAGTTTCTTTTGGATCAAAATACACAAGTCCGTTGTTTGTTCCGAAAAAAAACTTTCCGTCTGAATCTTTTATTGCCGAACATCTTGAAAAACAATCCGTTGAGATTCCGTCATTTTTTACGTATATCCTTTCTACTATGTTTTTTTCGGGCAGAAACTTTGCGATGCCGCCCGAAGTTGCAATCCACAATGCTCCGTCGCTATCCTCTAAGATAGCATGACAGACTATATTGTCAAAGCCAACACTTTTATCAAAAACTTTGAAAGTCCCTGTTTCTTTGTCAAAAAGATTAAGACCTGCATTTGTGCCTACCCAAATTCTATTTTTGGAGTCTGTTAAAATGGCATTAACCCAATTGTGGCTCAAAGAATTGGTTCTAAAAGTATTGTATGAATAATTCTTGATTATATTTTTCTGATAGTCAAAAGTATACATTCCGTGATATGTGCCTACAATTAGGGTTTTGTCTTTGTCCTGACTAAGACATATCCCATACGGCGAACATGGTTTGTTGCCGTTTTTGTCTTCTTTTATCCGTTTGAACCGTTTGGTTTGCGGATTAAAAAGCGTTAACCCTCCGCCATTGGTCAAAACCCATAACATCGTATCGTTTTCCATGTATAGAGCGCGAATGTCATCGTTTTCGAGTGAATTTTCATTTGACGGGTCAAATTTATAAAGTTCATCTGTCGTAAAGTCGGCTGAAAATCTATGAAGCGGATGTTTATAACCTCCATCATAAAGATTTCCTTTGCTGTCAAAAGCCATAGCAAGAACGGAACTATTAGGCATTTTGTTGGTCTTGTCAGGATATTTAAAACAAATGCTTTTGTTGCTTTTTTTATCCCAAATAGCCAAACCTCCTCCGTCGGTTCCTATTGCAAGATGTCCTGATGGTGCTTGCGCAAAACAACTTATTGTATTTGACGGTATAATCCCATCAGATTCAGGATATTGAAGATTGTAGAATGTTCTTTTTTGTGTCGGTTGCATCATCGCAAGACCGTTCCAAGTACCAAACCACATTATGCCTCTACTATCTTGATACATTTTAAAAATGGTAAAACTATTGAGTTTTTCTGACGAAAAGTTTCTTGAATCGGCTTCTATTTTTTCGGGTTTGCCGTCCTTGTCAGGAAGAATAAAAAGTTGTTCTCCGTTTGACCCTATCCAAATTTCACCATTTTGGTTTCTAAAAAGTGTTGTAATTTGTGCAGGCATTTTTACCGACGATATTTGGTCTATTTTGTTGATACTTTTTTCGTTGAAATCCATTAAGAATAAACCGTTGTCGCTGCCTAAATAAAATTTCCCTTCTGAAAGTTCCAAAATCGCAAACGTCCTTTGAAAAGGATTGCCCTTTTTGAAACCCTCTAACGAAATTTCCGATATTATTTCTCCTGAAAAGTCAGTATAATATATAGTGTGGTTTTCTTGTGATACCATTACAAAGCGGTCGTTGTTGCAAAAGAAACAATCATTGATTTTTCTGCCATTTATTTTGTCGTCCAAAACGGGTACAAAAAATTTTCGTTTTGTGTCAAGTTCAAAAAGACGTTTTGAAAAGTATCTTATTTTTCCATTTTGGGCTGTGAAAATTCTATCTGCTTGATAATAATCGTATTTTATGTCATCAATTAGGATTGAAAACGAGTAAAAACTTTCAGTATTTATATCGTATTTGCTTACTCCGCTTTCGGTTGCAATCCAAATGTTTCCCTCTATATCTTTTTCAAGCGATAAAATTGTGTTTCCTTTTAGTGAAAGGCTGTCGTTTCCCGAATTTATTTCAGTAAAAGTGTATCCGTCATAACGCATTAACCCTGCATACGTCCCTATCCACATAAAGCCGTTCCCGTCTTCTGAAATTGAAGTTACCAAATTGTTTCTCAAGCCGTTATTTTCGTTGAAACTATAAAAACGGTAATCCCTTTGTGAGAAACCGTTTACTGATAAAAAAAGCAAGAGAAACAATATTTTTATTTTGTAACCTTCCATTATAATAGTTTATGTGTTCATGATTTTTTTTTCTTTCGTTGCAAAAATCGTACACTTTTTTATTGCTTTTTTAAAAAAAATATGTTGCACACAACCATAAGAAAAATTATATTTGCATCGTAATTGTTAATAGAAACGAATTAGGCGTTTGTCAACTTATTTGACCGTGGGTTCACACCCACGGCTATTATATATCACCCCTACGGGGTTTGGCTACCGAATTATATCTGAAACTCCTGAAAGGACGAAATATAATAGACGGGGGTGTGAACCCACGGCACAATGCGTATTAAAACGTCTAATTCGTTAAAAATATTATGAAATTATATACACACGAAGAATTACTTGATAGAGACCTTGGTCCTATTGGCACACCAGAACGTGATAAATTCAATCAAGAAGTTGCTGAAGAAATACATGCTTACAAAGTAGGTGAGGCTATTAAACAAGCAAGGCTTGCTAATAATCTTACTCAAGAACAACTTGGTGAAAAAATTGGCGTACGAAAATCTCAAATATCAAAGATTGAGAATGGAGATAATATTTCACTTTCAACATTGATGCGTATATTTAAAACTTTAGGAGTTCAAGTTGCTCTCGATTTGAAAGGTATAGGAAGATTGTCTCTTTGTTGATTTCTGTCTTTTTTAGTGTTTGATTTTTTTTTACAAAGCCATTGCTCATTTTGTTTGTTTGGTTTAAAAAAAAAGTCCATTTTTATAAAAAAACCTTTTTAGTTTTAAAAAAGGTTAAGACATTGTTGTTAGAAAAAAAATAATTTCTAATTTTAAAGTGCGAAAATAAACTATAAAAACCGATAAAAATGGACAAAAGTAAATTGATTGCTAACGTTTTAGGCGATAAATTAGAAGAAGATTTTTCTCTGAAAGATTTTTCTTTTGAGCGTCGATATGCGTATATTTCGATGGTTGCTTCTCTTGCTTGGTCTGACGGTAGTATTGACGATAGAGAAAGAGTTATCTTGGAAGAGATTGCAAAAGAGTTAGGTGATGATATTTCTCAGGTGCTTATGACTGTTATCGAAGAAACCAAAAATTTCAATATCGAAAATTTCAACAAGTGGGTCGGCAAAATTACGGGTATGAAAATGAAAGTTTCTCTTATGGCAGACCTTCTCCTTACCGCTTTTGCTGATAGTATTTATATGCAAAGCGAGAATTTTTATATGAAATACGTTAGCGGAAAACTCGGTGTTAATTATACTTTGTACGAAAAAATCTTCAGAAAAGTTCAGTTGTATATGGACCAAGTCAAGAAAGAAAAAGAGAAAGAAGAGTTAGAGCAGGCTGAAGCCGAAAATAAGTCAGAAAAAAATAATGGAATAATTCAACGTTTTGTAAACTCTATTGTTAGATAAACATAAAAAAAAGGCGGTAAAAACCGCCCCTTTTCATTATTATTCCTTTTTTGTTGTTGTTATTCCGAGATAGATAAGTGTTTCGTTCATTGTTGAAACAAATTGAGAAACCTCTGTCGTACCGTTCATTTCAGCAAAAGCCTCTATAATGTTTCTTAATTTTACAAAATCATTAATTGCTTTTGTTCTTAAAGTGGGTCGTTTACCTTTATTATCAGAGCGGTAAACATCTCGTGCTAAAATTTTGTCCCTATATAGGGTTGTCAACTGTGCAATCTTGTTTATGAAACTATCAAGTTGCAGTGTTGTGAGTGCTTTAGAGTCTTTTTTCAACTCTATTATGAGTGCATCATAGTCAGAAAACTTTTTCCTAAGTCCGCCTTGAGGAATGTTTCCGTACAGGTCAATCACAGGTTGAATCTTTTGTGCTGACGTTAGCATTTGTCCCGAAAGACATTTTAGCGAATACTCTACCGCGAGTTTTATTTTGCGGTAAGCCTCGTCCGCCTCTTTGCACGCCTGACGAATCTCTGTCGTGTAAGATGCTGAAGATAGCACTTTCCTTTGTTTATGAAACTCACCTGCGGACTTTGTAAAATCCGACACATACTTACTAAAAGCGTTGTTCTTTAACGAGCCTGACGCTTTAACGGCTCTTTGCAAAATTTCGTCAACAGTTTTGTTGCTGAATGTTGCAATCTTCTTTCTAATAAATAATTTGCTCATTTTCTTATAAAAATTAAAATTGTTAAACTAATATGCTGCAAAGATATAAACTTTATTTTAAAAATGCAAATTATTTTTGATAAAAATTATTATTCTTTTAACTTTTTATATGTTTGATGATATATTTTTATGACAAAATCGCTATTGTGCTATATTATAATGCGCTTTTTGAAGATTGTTAAATAAAGTTAAAATGGTAAAAATTTTATAGAGGTTTTTGTTGTTGTATAGCACTAAATGGTAATTACTTCCAATGGAAGAAGTTGTTGTATAGCACTAAATGGTAATTACTTCCAATGGAAGAAGTTATTGTATAGCACTAAATGGTAATTACTTCCAATGGAAGAAGTTATTGTTTAGCACTAAATGGTAATTACTTCCAATGGAAGAAGTTATTGTATAGCACTAAATGGTAATCACTTCCAATGGAAGAAGTTATTATTTTGGTCAAAATGATAATAAAAAAGGTGTCTTTTTTTAGCAAAAAACACCTTTATAATATATATATACAAATATTTTGCACGTTTTTTTTAAACACGGAACACACGGAAATCACAGAACAAAAAATAAATTATAAAAAACAACAAGTTTTTTTTATAAAACGGAAAACACAGAAATTAACCTTCTAAAGGATTTATGTACTAAAGGTTCTGTGTTTTCTGTTTGTGGAAAAAATTTAATGAATTAGGCGTTTGTCAACTTATTTGACCGGGGGTTAACACCCCCGGCTATAATG
>CAJOGF010000116.1 GCA_905233995.1 uncultured Bacteroidales bacterium
TGTTTTGGCAAAGGAAAACGCGCCTCTAACACCTGACGCTATTTGGAAAAAAGCCGTTGAGATTGGCTTGGACAAGCAACTTGGCACTACGGGCAAAACTCCGTCGGCATCTATCGGCGCACGTCTCTATGTTGACATTCGCGACAATGGAGAAGAATCTAAATTTGTTCAGGTTTCCAAACGTCCCGCCCTGTTTATGCTGCGTGGCAACGACTTGAAAAAAGCCGACATAGAAAAAGCCGTTGAAAAACAGGAAATTGCCGCCGAAAAAATCACAAGCACATACAACGAGCGCGACCTTCATCCGCTATTAGTGAAATATGTAAATACAAATCAGCATTTTAAGTGCTATACTAAGACCATCTTTCACGAAAACTCGGCAAAAAAGATTCAAGGTTTCAACAAGTGGTTGCACCCCGATTTGGTAGGTGTTTACTATCCATTCAACGATTATGAAACATCAACAACCAACTTGCAGAAATCATTATATGTCAATTCGATAAAGATGTTTTCGTTTGAGATGAAAAAAGAGTTGAACTTTGCTCATCTTCGAGAATATTTCTTTCAGGCTGTATCAAATTCATCGTGGGCAAACGAAGGCTATCTTGTAGCGTTGAAAATCGACGAAGATCCTGAATTTCAAACGGAACTTCAAAGGCTTTCAAACTCATTTGGTATAGGCATTATCAAACTTGACGCTGAAAATATTGAAGATTCCGAAATAATTTGTCCTGCCCGTTATCGTGAAATTATTGATTGGGACACTTTAAACCGTTTGGTAGAGGATTCTCCCGATTTCAAAACCTTTATCACCAACGTTAACGACAGCATCACCATCAAGAAAGCCAAGAAAAACGAATACGACGAAATTCTCGACGACGAAAAATACGAAAAAATTTAAAAATCTTATTCTTGTTTTATCAGCGAGCGGTCTGGTAAATCGGGGGCGGCTTGAAGCGGCTCAAGGTAAAAATCACCATTTTTCAACGAGATAATCCCTGCCAATGAATTTTTTTGCACTTGTGTTAACCCTGAATCGTCGTAATGCCTCAAAACATCGAAATGATATTTTCCGCTCACCTTGTTGGCTGCACAACGCAGATGCACATAGCCAAAATCTCCATCTGAAATCACCTCGGAATTACCGTCGTCGCCGCCCGTGGGTTCCACTATGAACGTGAAATGCTGTGTTTTGCCACTTTTTTGATAGACAAAATTGTGAGTGCCTACGTATGGATTTACATACGGCTTCAACTTCGGACATTTTTCGGGGTCGTAATCAACCATCCGACAAACCGACATGACAAAGTTTAACGCACACTCCGAAAAACCTACGGGAGAACGTCCTCCGTTAAAATTGATATAAAGGCTCTCACCCGTCGAAAATTTCGCACTGATATAAAAATCGTCGGTCGGAGGAAGTCCAGCAACTTTCACATTCCAATTGTTGAATTCTAACATTCCGCTCTCTTTCAACGCATTAGAGATTTTTTTTATAAAAGTATCATCGGCGTCAAAATCGAACTTGAAACTTTCATGCTCCTCATCACGGGCTACATTTCCCCCAAAATGCCCTTCGCTGAGCATCCCCTCAACCGACAAAGGCTTTTCGCCTCCCATCCATTCACGGTTAAAAACCTCAAACGACAAATAAGTAACCGAACCCTTGATATTTTCAAGAGGTTTGATTTTGCGGACATCGCGTACAACACCGCCACAAACAGTTCTATCTTGTCCAAAAATAAACATATCGCAAGAGTTTAAAAACAACAATATTAACGTCAAAAGAAAGAATAAATGTTTCATAATGCGGAGTTTTTTATTATACAAAAATGATGTTTTTTTTCAGCGAAAAAACAATTATTCTCAAAAAAAACTTCGGCGAAAATTAAGCATTATTTTTATTATAAACAAAAAATAAAATTACCGTATATTCTCAATCTTTAGCAAACATCGGCATAAAATTTGTTAAAAAACGATAAAAAATTATATCATGTTAAGTAAAGAAAGAAAAGATTTGATGATTTTCCAAAAAAAAAAGTTTTAGGCTTTTTGGGATTTTTTTTGGCACCGTGTGCTATTGGCTTTGGACTTTTGGGCGACAATTCCGCTATCGTAAGTCCTAAATGGTGGTCTTCTATAAGCATGACTTATTATGCTAACTCACAGATTTGTATGATTGGAGTTTTGTTTTCCATGGCATTGTTGTTTTTTACGTATGTTTGCTATGATTCCACCGACAGAATTTTGACTATAATTTCAGGTTTAAGTGCCTTGGGTATTATAGTTTTCCCATGCAAACACGATGATATTTTAACGACAGGTCTTTTTGGATTGGATAGTTCATTGAGTTTTCAAATTCATTGTGTATGTGCATGTTTTATGTTTGTAAGTTTTGCAATAATGGTAGGATACAATTTTACGCGAAGCAATGGCGAAAATATGACAGAAGAAAAAAAACTTAGAAACAATATATATAGCATTTGTGCAGGTGTAATTGTTACTTTTATTGTTAATCAAATACTTTCAGTTTATTTTCATTATCCGGAGTATTGGACACTCATCAACGAGACTATAATGCTGTGGGCGTTTAGTTTTGCGTGGTTAGTTAAAGCCGAATTTTTCCCGTGGTTTAACGATAAAAAGATTTCGCCAAAGATTGATGAGGCACTTCTAAAATAACTATTGCTGAATAACAATTGACGCTTAGTTGTATACAAAAGTTTCTTGTATACAAGATAAAAATAAGACAAAAGTTTCTTGCATGTAAGACAAAAATAAGACAAAAGTTTCTTGCATACAAGAAACTTTTGTATATTTGCAGAAAATTTTTGAACAATGAATAAAGAGTTAGTGCGAAATATAATCGTTGAAAACCAACAACTTATACAACAAGTTGAATTGGTGGAACGTCCTTTTGAATTTGAAGACAAAGGCAATTATGTGTTTGTTGGAGTAAGACAGGCGGGAAAATCGTATATGCTTTTCCAACGTGCAAAACAATTGCTCAAACAAGGTTACGATATAGACCAAATTCTATACATCAGTTTTGATGACGAAAGAATCAACGAAATAAAATCTAACGAACTTGACATAATCTTGCAAGCACATCATCTTCTGACAGATTTAAAGCCCGTTTTGTTTTTGGACGAAATACAGAACATCGACGGTTGGGAACATTTTGCCCGCCGCCTTGCCAACGAAAAATACACAGTCTATATCACGGGCAGCAACGCCAAGATGCTGAGCCGAGACATTCAGACCATTTTAGGCGGGAGATATTGGGACGTTGCGGTATATCCGTTTTCTTTCAAAGAATTTTTGAAGGCTCGGAATTTAAAACTCGAAAAAAATTGGCAGTTTTCAAAAACACAAGGAACTGTAGCAAGAATTTTTGAAGACTATTTTTATTTCGGAGGCTTCCCAGAATTACTTCAGATAAAAGCCAAAAGGCAATGGCTGACAAATATTTACAATAAAATATTTTTTAGCGACATTGTAGTTCGCAATTCTGTACGGAACGAGGAGTCTCTTCGTATATGTATAAAAAGACTTGCTGATTGTGTGATGCAACCAACCTCATACAATCGCCTAACAAACCTCATAAAATCCGCAGGAATCAATATTAATGCAACCACTGTCACTAATTATATCCAATATCTCAAAGATGCCTGCCTTATGTTTTCGATTGACAACTATGCTGACAAATTCGTTGAGCGTCAAACCACTAAAAAGCACTATTTTGTTGACAATGGACTACTAAATCTGTTTCTATCCACACCCGAAACATTGCTTTTGGAAAACATCTGTGCATTGTTTTTGTACAAAAAATACGGCGAGGGACTTCATTATTACAACAAAAACATAGAAGTAGATTTCTTCGTCCCCGACGAGCAACTTGCCATACAAGTGTCATACAACATTGATGAAGATGACACCAAAAAACGCGAAACCAAGGCATTGATAGCGTTAAACAAATTCACGCCTCTTTCTAAGGCTTTGATAATCACCAAAAACACCGAAGATGTTTTGGAATTTGACGGACTAAGGATAGATGTAATACCCGTGTGGAAGTGGATATTAGTCTGGGAAAATTTGTGATTTTTTCAATACTTACAAACCATGCTCCAAGTATTGTTATTTTTTCCCTCATCAAATATTTTAAAATATAGAAATTTGCATTATTTTTGCATCGATAAAAATGTATATATAATATTAACATCGCAACGATATGGAAATATTCGACGATTACATAACAACCATTTTACATGGCTTAGACGAAGGTCTTGCTATCGCAGACAAAAGTTTTAACAACGTCTACAACAACAAAGTCCTTAACAGCATCTTGGAACTCTCAGAGGATAAAGATGCTAATGTGTTCGACTTTGTCAGTGCTGAAGATAAAGAAATAATCAAAACACTTTTGGCGCAAACATTCGGCAACAAAGTAAATATTGATGTCAAAATTACGACTTCCAAAGGAAACAAAAAAGTTCTCAGGCTCAGTATTTCGTCATTTTTTGATACCAAGCGTAATGCCGACGGTTATCTTGTATCCGTTAATGACAAAACAGAAGAGGAAAAAGACAAAATTGCTTTGAAAGCCGCAATGGCAAACCTCGACCTCGTAGCCAATAGTACAGCCGATGTTATTCTTAGGTACGATTTCCGCACTTTCAAAATGTCTTTTGTCAGCAAATCAATAAAATATATGGCGGGGTATGACTGGGAAGAACTTATCGGAACTCGTTGTGTTGATATTTTCCATCCGAGTGTCCGTCAGCCGATTATGGATGTTATTACAAGTTATGTAACCGGTCAACGCAGTTTTGAACGAGGCGGACATGATAAGATTCGTCTTCCGATGCTCAAAAAAGATGGTACTTGTATTATGACCGAGGTTTTGTCGTCATTTTTACGCGATTCCAACGACCGTCCTATTGACTGTATTTCGATAATTCATGACATCAGCGAGACACTCCGTTACGAAAAACAGATTACGGAACAAAACAACGTGATGAATACGCTCATCAACAACCTCATTGCTGATGTTTATCTCAAGGACAAAGACCTAAGATACAAGGTCGCAAACCTCAGATATGCCCAATCAATAGGATTTGATTCCGTTGATAAAATTATCAACAAAACTGACTCAGAGTTAGGAATTGAAGATAGCAAAGGTATTGAACAATTTGAACAGCATATTATTAATACCGCTAATCCGTCTTTCAATATAGAAAGAAAAATTACTGACAAAAAAGGCAGTGAAAAATGGATTTCAACCTCCAAATTATCTTATAAAAACAGCGAGGGACAAATCTCCGGTGTCATAGGCGTGGTTAGAGACATCACCAGCAGAAAACACTACGAACAAACTATACTTGAACGTACACGACAGTTTGAAAATACAATCAACACCCTCACAGACGTTTATGTTAAAACCGATAACGAGGGTAAAATTGTAGAAGTAAGTCCTTCTGTATGTACGCTTTATGGCTGCAAACACAAGACTGAAATTATCGGTAAAAACTTTTTCGAGACATTGTGTCAAATTGATTACGACTATCATATTTTCGTAAAAGAAATAACAAAAATCGGAAGAATTGACGGCTTTTCTAACAAACTCGTGAACCTCTCGGGAGAAGAAAAATACGTTGAAGCCAATCTTGTTACATGGGTTGACAGCGAAAATGCAATTGCCGGTTTTGAAGGCATACTTCACGATGTTACAGAACGAGTGATAAGAGAAAAAACCATCGAATCACAAAAACGCACCATCGAACTTGCGCATCAGGCAACAATGGAAAGCATTACCGCCGCCAAACGTACACAGTCGGCTATAATGCCTTTTGAGCATATTCATAGTATTTTTGATAATTGTTTTGTAATCTACCGTCCGAAAGATGTCGTTGGTGGCGATTTCTTCTATGCAACGGAAAAAGACGGCAAAACAATAGCCACGGTAGGCGATTGTACGGGACATGGAGTAGCAGGTGCACTTTTAAGTACTTTGTCAATGTCGTACTTACGCAATACCATCAGCGACCTCTTCGGCGAGGAGCTGACATCAGAGAATATCCTTGAAACATTACGTTCAAATGTGATAAAAACGATGAACAGCGACGAAGGTTTCGACATTAGTTTGATTGTAGTTGACAAAGAGAAAAAGCAGTTACAGTTTTCAGGTGCTTTCAATTCTTTGTACTTTGTGCGCCAAGGTGTCATTACCGAGTATACTGCTGACAAGTGTCCGATAGGTCGTTATCCCAAATTGGTTAATTTTACACGTAACGTCATAGATTACCAAGAGGGTGATGAAATATTCCTTTGTTCAGACGGTTACGGTGATCAGTTCGGAGGTCCGGCCAACCGTCGCTTTGGTTCAACAAAACTGCGCGAATTGTTTGCGGAAGTCTCAAGACTTTCCCCCTCAGAACAAACGAATAAAATAAATAATACCCTCAATGACTGGATGGCTCAACAATCTCTCGGTCAGATAGACGATGTAACCGTAATGGGCATAAAGTTTTAAGAGGCAAATATTATTTACAGTTTTTTTCTCTCGTTGCGCAAAAAGATTGCGTAACGCTCTTTTATTTTTGGAGCGTTAAACTTAAAAACACGCTATTATGAAAGAAATTATCGGCAAATATTCAACGGCAAAAGTGTTCACCGACAAAGTGGACGAACTGTCAATCAAACAGATAGAAACGCTTTGCAATCAGGAATTTACCTCAGGTGCAAAAATACGCCTCATGCCCGACGTTCATGCCGGAGCGGGCTGCACTATCGGCACAACGATGACTATTTACGACAAGATTGTACCAAATCTCGTTGGCGTTGACATTGGTTGCGGTATGGAGACTGTGATGTTTAAGGCGGGAAGCAAGGCGGCAGAATTGTTTAATCCAGCAGTTTTGGATTCGGTAATCCGCAAAAATATTCCGAGCGGTTTCGATATTCGCAAAGAGCCGCATCCGTATTCACAAGAGGTTGAATTTGAAAAAGTTCGCGGCAAATTTAACAAGACGCGTGCTATTTGCAGCGTGGGCACTCTCGGTGGCGGCAATCATTTTATTGAGGCTGACCGCGACGACGACTGCAACCTTTATATTGTGGTACATTCGGGTAGCCGTCACGCCGGTTTGGAAATTGCCGAATATTATCAAGAGGAGGCGTGGAAACAATTGAATCACAATCAGAAAAAGGACTTGGACAAGTTGATTATTCAACTCAAAGCCGAAGGTCGCCAAAACGAAATTCAAGATAGGCTTTCGGAAATGAAATGTCAGATTCTTACCACAATACCCAAAGATTTGGCATACGTAAGCGGCTCATTGTTCGATGATTACATCAACGATATGGGCATAATGCAGCATTTTGCTATGATGAATCGCAAAGCGATGATGGACGAAATTCTCAAAGGTCTCGGCATCGCTGAAAACGAGATTGCGGAACAATTTACCACTATCCACAATTACATCGACATCCATAATATGATATTGCGCAAAGGTGCTGTTAGTGCGCAAAATGGCGAAAAGTTGTTGATTCCCATCAATATGCGTGATGGTAGCCTGATTTGCATTGGTAAGGGCAATGAGGATTGGAACTATTCCGCTCCGCACGGCGCAGGTAGGATTATGAGTCGTCGCAAAGCTAAGAAAACTCTTGATTTGGAAGAGTTTAAAGCCGAAATGACAGGCATTTACTCTACCACGGTAAATCTCGACACAATCGACGAGGCGCCAATGGCTTACAAAACTATGGATGATATTGTAGCCAACATTTCACCCACTGCGGATATTGTGAAAACAATCAAACCAATTTTCAACTTTAAGGCTGGGGATGAATAGAAAAATTCATTACCTTTGTAGCAAAAACAACCGCTATGCCCGCTAACAAGAATGCTCTAATACGTTATAAGACAATCGACAACTGCCTGAGAAACAAGTATCGGCGTTGGACAATTGATGATTTGGTGGATGCCTGTTCTGATGCGCTTTACGACTGCGAAGGCATTACCAAGGGTGTATCTATGCGCACCGTCCAAAGCGACATTCAGATTATGCGCAGCGACAAACTCGGCTACAATGCGCCAATCGAAGTCTATGAAAATAAGTATTATAGATACTCCGACCCCGAATACAGCATTACCAAAATGCCCCTGTCGCAAAACGATTACGACGTGATAAAAGAGGCAACCGATATGCTTAGGCAGTTGTCTGATTTTGAGCAATTTAGTAGGTTCGACGATGTGATTGGCAGACTCGACGACAGCCTTGCCACGGGTCTGCATAAGCGCAAACCGATTATTCATTTCGACAGCGTTAAGGATTTGAAAGGCTTGGATTTGCTTTCGCCGCTCTATCGCTACATAGACAATAGGCAGACGGTGAAGGTTATGTATCAGTCATTTAAGGCCGACGAGC
>CAJOGF010000117.1 GCA_905233995.1 uncultured Bacteroidales bacterium
CGTCAAAACCTTTTGAACGATAAACCTCGCCTAAACAATATTCCGTTACGGCAAGATTTGTTGAATCTTTGGTTTCTTTGAAGATTGTTGCCGCCTTTTTTAGGTAAGAATTAGCCCCGTAGTACGATTTGTCAAGTATTTGTCCAAGTTTCAAGAAAATAACTCCGAGTTTGTTTTTATCGTCGGTATCATGCAGCATATCAAGAAGTTCTGCGCATGATTTTAGCGCACTTATTTTATCTCCCGTTTTGAAATACAAATCAGTAAGTTGCTCTCTATATTGTGCAGCCTTGTTTGTGTCGCCTTTTTTTTCGGCTAATTTTAGCAAGATTATGGCGTTTGAAATCTCTTTGTTCATAACTCTTTGTTTTAAGAAAATGGATTTCCAAATATAAGGATAATTCTTATAAAAACAAATTTTTTTATTCGTCCAATGCGTTGTAATTTTCAACGTCTCTTAATCTGCGTTCTATGGCTCGGCTTCTAACTCCTGCTGAATCAATTACATTAGCGGCTTCTGATAGTTTTTTTCTTGTTTTATCAAGAATGTCGCCGAAAGAAGTAAATTCGGTTTTAACTTGTGAGAGTAGTTTCCAAACTTCGCTGCTGCGTTTCTCAATTGCTAACGTTCTGAATCCCATTTGAAGACTTGACAAAAATGCTGCAAGATTTGTTGGTCCTGTTACAGTGATTTTGTATTCCCGTCTTAAAAATTCAAAAAGTCCAGTCCTGCGAAGAATTTCAGCGTAAAGACCTTCTGTTGGGACAAACATAATCGCAAAATCCGTCGTTTGAGGCGGTCGAAGATATTTGTCGTGAATTTCTTTGGCTGCAATTTTTACTGAATTTTCAAATTTCTGACCTTCAATTTCCATATTTTCAGCACCGTTTTCTGCGGATTCCATAAGTCGATAATAGTCTTCGATGGGAAATTTGCTGTCAATGGGTAGAAGAATTGGTTTGCCGTCAGGGTCAGAACCCGGAAGTTTTACGGCGTATTCAACTCTTTTTTGTGAACCATCTTCTACACAAGCATTTACGACGTATTGTCCCGGACTTAAAATCTGTTCTAAAATATTTCCTAATTCCGCTTCTCCGAGATTGCCGCGAGTTTTTACGTTGGTCAAAACTTTTTTCAAATCTCCAACGCCTTGCGCTAAACCGTGCATTTCGCCTAACCCTTTGGAAACTTGTTCGAGCCTTTCGCTAATAAGTTTAAAGGATTTGTCGAAACGGTTTTCGATGGTTTCTTTTAGTTTGTTGTCTACAAGTTCCTGAATTTCTGATAGTTTCTTTGCCGTTTCTTCACTTATTTCTTTAAGTCGAGTGGAAAATAGTTGAAGTTGAATTTTTTGAGATTTTGCCAATGCGTCAACATTTCTGCCAAGACTTTCGCCCATAAGACGAAATTGTGCGGAATTTTCCATTCTTGCTTCAGAATCGGAATGTTGCTTTTCACGTCTGAAATCCGAAAATTCTTCTCTTATTGAATCTTCTATTTCAGCCGTGTTGCGCGAAATTTCATTATATTGATTTTTGTTGTTGACAATCATTACAATAAGCAATATTATCGTAACAATTAGTAGAAGCAAAATTACTATTTCCATTTTTCATTTGTTAATAACTAAAACTCAATTTTCAAACCATCGTAACTTAGAGTAACATTTTCGGGTAAGTTTTTTTGCATTTCGTCGTAAAAACCAAAACCATGTCCAACATGAGTTATATAAGCGTGTTTTGGACTGATTTTTTTTATTAAGTCCAAAGCCTGTGAAAGTGTAAAATGAGACGGATGAGGCTCCAATCTTAATGCGTTTACAACTAAGTATTCTGTCCCTATAATTTTTTGTAGACTTTCTTCTGAAATAAAACTTGCATCGGTTATGTATGTAAAATTATTGATTCTGAAGGCTGTAACGTCCATTTTGGCGTGTTTTACCAAAATAGGCGTAACTTTGATACCTTGAACAAAAAAATCTTGAGTTGAGATTTCGTTCAAAGTAATGTCAGGGACACCCGGATAACGATTTTCGCCAAAACAATATGCAAAATCTTTTAAAATTCTCTCGCACGTGATTTTTGACCCGTAAACAGGAATAAACGCTTTTTGCTGATAACAAAACGGGCGTATATCGTCTAATCCAGAGAGATGGTCTCTATGGATATGCGTTATAAAAACAGCGTCTATTCTGTCAATATTATTGTTAAGGCACTGAATCCTAAAGTCAGGACCGGTGTCAATGATGAATTTTTTGTCCTGAATTTCAATAAAAACCGAACTTCTTAACCTTTTGTCTTTGTTGTCTTTCGACTGACAGACTTTGCATTTGCAGCCTATAATCGGAACACCTAACGAAGTTCCCGTACCCAAAAACGTTACTTTCATATTGTAAAAAAGTTTTTTACTACAAAGTTATGAAAAATTATTGAATTTAAATATTTTTTTGTAATTTTGGATTAAAATTTGAAGAGTAAATTTTCAGTATGGATTATTACGAAAAAATCAAGTTGAATGTTGAGACAAACTCTCAAAAAATCAGTGAAAAAGATTTCAAATTTTATAACATTGGTTTTTTGATGGATTTATCGAAAGCAACTGAAAAAGAAAGTTGCAATTGTAAGGATTGTTGCAATAATCTTGATACTTTGGTTTTGGTTTCTCAAGAATATCCTCAAATGATTTCTTTGAGTAAGCAGTCAAGACAAGATTTGGAAGAGAAAATTGAAGATATTAGTCAACACCTTATTAATATACATGGATTTTCAAAAAAAGATTGGTATAAGCCTTTGTTTTCCTTGTATGGTTTAGGTTTAGGAATTGTCATTGGCGTATTGATTTGTTTTCTGTTGGGCTTGGATTTTGAGTCTGGGAAAAAGTTTTTTTTGATTATTTTAACGATTTTTGTGTCCGTTGGTTATTGTTTGGGCATTAGAAAAGATAATAAGCAAAAGAAGAAAGGAAAAATTATTTAAATTTTTTTTTCTTTGACAAAAAAAATATAATTTTGCAAAATCTTAATTGAAACAATTAGAGCATAAAAATAAAATTAAAAATTCTGTAGTAATTATGAAAAAATTATCTGTCAACTATTTGGCATTGATGGTTGCCACTGCATTTGTTGCTGGTGGTTGCAATGGACTTAAAAAAATGGCAAACAATGCCAATTTGATTCAGCGCAGTATTACTCCTTCTCCGTTGGAGATGCATGCTGGCAAAGTTCCTGTTAGCATTACTGTTAGTTTCCCTGCGAAATATTTTGATAAAAAAGCATACATCGTATGTACGCCTTCTTTGAAATCAGAATTGAATGGTTCGGAAATTAAAATGAAACCTGCTACTATTCAGGGCGAAAAAATCAAAGACAATAACACAGTAATCAGTTACAAAAACGGCGGTTCTTACACTTACAAAGATACGCTTGATTATTCTGATCCTTACAGAAGGTCTGATCTTCAACTTTCTATGAAAGCAACCAAGGGTTCTGAAACTGTTGATATTGCTGATATTAAAATTGGTGATGGTGTAAATGTTACTCCTCTTTTGGTTGAAGAAGGTTTGAAAGTAGATAACGGTGTTATTGCTGGTGCTTCGTCAAACGGCAACAATGCTGGTTCTGGTAGAGTTGTTGAGGTAAAAGTTGATAAACCAAAGAGTAGCGTTGCTACAAAAGATCTCACCGTTTATTATCCTATGCAGAAAGCCGCTCTTGACAAAAAAGAGCAGAAAAAAGGTGATGTTTCTTCTTTCGTTTCTGACGTAAAAGCCGCTGCTGCAGACGAAAATACTGTTTTGAAATCAATTCAAGTCGCTTCGTATGCTTCGCCTGACGGTCCTGAAGATATGAACGCTCAGTTGGTTGATCAAAGAGGTAAAACTGGTGAGAATTTTGCAAAAGATCAACTCAAGAAAGTAGAAGGTGCTGGCAATATCGTTTCTCGTCAGACAACTCAATCTGAAGACTGGGATGGTTTCAAGAAAGAGGCTGAGGCTTCTAACCTTAAAGATAAAGATTTGATTTTGAGAGTTCTTTCTATGTATTCTGACCCGAATGTAAGAGAAAGAGAAATCAAAAATATTTCTGCTGCTTACACTGGTCTTAAAACTTCGGTTCTTCCTAAACTTCGTCGTTCTGAAATCAAAGCAATTTTGGAAACCAAAGAAAAAACAAATGCTGAATTGGTTTCTTTGTCAAAATCAGATCCTAAACAACTTTCTAAGGAAGAGGCTCTTTATGCTTCAACTCTTAAAGAACTTGATCCTGAAGTTAAAATTAATCTTTTGAAAGAATACACCGCTAACAATCCTAACGATTGGAGAGGTTTCAACAACCTTGGTGTTAACTATATCAAAACTGGCGATATGGCTTCTGCTAAAACCGCCTTCGAGAAAGCAAAGTCTATCGACGGAAATCAGGCTGCTGTTTACAATAACCTTGGTGTTGTTGATTTCGCTAACAACGATATTACTAACGCTAAAGAATATTGGAGCAAGGCTAAGAATTTTGGTTCTCAAGAGGCTGGTTATAACCTCGGTGTAATCAACATTCGTGAAGGTGAATATGATAAAGCAGTTGTTAACTTTGGTTCTACTCCAACTTTCAACAAAGCACTTGCTGAGGCTCTTAACAGAAGCGTTGCTGATGCTAATTCTACTATCAACAATGTTGAATCTGATGACGCTTGGGTTGATTATCTCAAAGCAGTTATCGCTGCAAAGAATAGCAATCAAGATGGCGTATTCTCTAACCTTAGAAACGCATGCAAGAAAAATTCTGCTTTGAAAGATTATGCTAAGAATGACGTTGAATTTATCCGTTATTTTGAAGATAGTTCTTTCAAATCTATTGTTGACTAATTTTTGTAAAAGTTTCATATTGTATAAAAAAAAGGCCGTCTCTTACAATACAAGGGACGGTTTTTTGTTAAAAAACAAACAATAAAAACGCTTTGAAATATGAAAAAAATTATTTATTTTCTACTGATTATTTTGGTATGTTCTTTTATTTCAAGTTGTAAGAGCGGTTACAAAACGGTTCCTTGTCCGAAATTTCATCATATTGCTTTTTGATATTTTTTTAGGTGATAATGGAGATTATTTCAGGTATAGACAATTTCAGGTATTCATTTGATACATGCGTTACAATCGGCACTTTTGACGGGCTGCATAAGGGGCATCAAGAAGTTTTAAAAAAGTTGAAAAAAATTGCGTTGGAAAAAAAATTAAAAAGTCTCGCTGTTACTTTTTCACCTCATCCGAGACAAGTGCTTTGTCCAAATGCAAAAGTTTTTTTTGTGCTGTCAAAACAAGAAAAAATTGAGGCTTTTGAAAAAATAGGAATCGACTATCTTGTTATTCAGCCTTTCAGTCTTGAGTTCGCAAAACTTTCTGCTGAAGATTTTTTCAAAAATATGCTGTGCAAACATTTGAATATGAAATATTTGGTTAAAGGCTTTAATAATCATTTCGGTAAGGATAGGGTTTCTGAATTTTCTGAAATTCAGAAAATTGGTTTTAACTGTGGTTTTGAAGTAACTGAAACAAAAAAAATGGTTTTGAAATCTTCGTTGGAGGTTTCTTCAACTGCACTTAGAAAGTATATTTCGGAAGGTCAGTTTGAAAATGTTTCTGAAATTTTAGGCAGAGGATTCCCTTTAAGCGGAAAAGTCGTTCATGGAAAACAAATTGGGAAAACAATCGGTTTTCCGACCGCAAATATTATTCTTGATGATGAAAATAAAATAATTCCCAAAATTGGCGTATACGCTTCGTTTACTATTATAAACGGTAGGAAATACCCAGTTATGCTTAATGTTGGTAGCAATCCCACTATCAACGGTGAAAATGAAAAGCAAGTTTTTTTGGAGGCTCATATTCTTGACTTTTCTGACAATTTGTATTCAAAAAAAATACGTCTTACAATTGTAAAACGTATCAGGGACGAGAAAAAATTCTCTTCGTTAGAAGAATTAAAACGGCAACTCAACTTAGATAAAAGTCTCGTTGCCGAAATTATTCAGACTTCTTTGTGAAGCATTTTTCTTATTTTTCTGGTGTAAATCAGACATGCAAGTATAAAATATACGCATATTTGAATTGCAATTCCTTTCATTTCAAAGGAAACATCTGAAATAGAGGCTCCCATACCGCTAATTCTCATATATGCGTTTAGCCCGAATGTTGACGGGAAAATATACGAAAAATATCTTATGCCCTCTGGTATTGCAGAGCCGGGCCATGACAAACCGCACATAAAGTATAACGGTAACGACATAAAGACGAATATCAACATACAATCCTCTCTTCTGAAAATCATATAACTTAACACCATTCCCAAAAAACAACAGTCAATAATGTAAGGAATAACAAATAATATAAAGTCCCAATAATGACCAAGTTGCGGCAATGTAAAAACTTTTGTGATTACAATAAATGCGTAAATTGCATGTATTATGTAAAGAAGAAGAGAGAAAAGTGTTTTGCCTAATACTATTTCAACCGAATTTTTGTAATACGGACTAAGAGGAATCACAAATCCGCTATTTTGTTCTCTGTTTCTTCCCATGCTCATTCCGATTCCTAAAAATAATGATTGTTGAATAATCATCATCAAAATCGGTGGAATCATAAAAGCCGCATAACCGCCTTGCGGGTTGTAGAGTGAAGTGTATTTGTAGTCGATTGGAGTTTGCATAATCTGACTTTCACGTTCTGTCTTTGGCTTTAAATATTTATCCACTTTGATTTTGCGGTTCATTGCTATTGACACGTTGGAGAGTGCAGAGGCAGCACATTTATAATAAACCATACTCATCATATTGCAATACAATCCAACTGAGGTTTGTTTGCCTTTTGAAAGATTATTGGCAAAATCTCTGTCAATATGTATGATTGCGTATGCGTCTTGACGCTCTATGCGAGAATAAGCCTCGGTCATGTTTGTACAATATGATACAATTTTGACCTCTGGCGTTGCATCGGTTTTGCGCAAAAATTCACGGCTAAGAGCCGATTTGCTGTCGTCAACAACGGCAACGGGAACATCTCTTTGCACTTCGGGTGTGTATACGTATGCGTAGATTATTGGATAGGCAAGCGGTAAAATCACAACAAAAAGTATTATTCCTACGTCGTGAAACACCGTTTGAAGTTCGTCATACCATATTTTTATAATGTTCATAACAATTCTCCTCTTTTTTTTACGGTTTGTAATCTACATTTTTGAAAGCGTGAGCAAGTCTGAAAAGTATTGTCAGAGGCAAAAGACAAATGATTAACAAAGCCACTATTGAGGGCCAAGCGTAAACTAATTTAAAACCATTTAATGCCTGATTGACATACAACATGTAATAATGTCGAAGCGGACTAACCCATGCAAGATACTGAAAAATAGGTTTCATTGCCGTTAACGGAAACGTGAATCCGCTGACGGAAATTTGTAGAACGCCGAAAAGCGAACATGCACTCATTCCCATTCTTAGTGTCAAAAATATTCCGAAAAAGAAAACTGCAAGTGCTTGTGAAGCAAATACGCACAAAAGCCCTGCACATATTATTCTTATAAGGCTTACATTGAGTGGAAATTCCAAATATTTGTAGAAATATACGTCAATTAATACCATTATAAGACAATACATAATTTGCCTGCAATTGCGATTGTGGAACTTTCGCCTGCCATTTTGAACAGTTCTTTTTGAGTTCCCATTTTCCATTCGTAGCCGATTGTATATGCCGTAAACAACATTATAATCAAGAAAAGCAATCCGGGAACAACGATATTATTAAGATATACCGAATAATTAAGAGTCGGGTTGTTTAGCGGATGTGTTTCTATTGTTATCGGTTGCAATATTGCCATCATCATACTTGACGGAACACCTTTTGCGGTCAATGTCGCTCTTGTAATTGCAAGACCAGCAAGTTCTGACGTTGTCTGAAGGTCTTTCATCAAAAGACTACCTGCGGCGTAATACGTGTCAGCAGTGTAAAAAGAGATTTCAGGTTTACGACTTGACAATGCTCTTTCAGTGGTATTTTTGGGTATGTAAAAAAATGCGTATATTTCGCCTTTTTGCATGGCTTTTCTTGCTTCTGAGAAATTAGAATAATGCTCTTTGAGATCGGTGTTTTGCATCGCTCCAAGTATTCTAACTATGCTGCGAGTTGTTGAGGTATTGTCCATATCAACAACACCGCATGGCATTTTGGTAGGAATACCGCGTTTCATTATCTGAGTAAAATAAATTAGACAAAAAAGCGGTGCAATTATAATAACAAACAGATACATAGGACGATGAGAAAAAATTTCTATTTCTCTTAGTCCTATTTTGAATATCCGTATGATTACCTCTTTCATTTTTTGTTAATCTTTAAGGATTGCTGACATTCCAATACAAAGACCTTCTGTAAGGTTATTATCAAGTGGTTTGGCTTGAACTTCAAAGGTTTTCAAATCGTACTTGTCTAACGCTTTTGTCGCTTTCCATGCTGCAAAATTGCCGACGTTTTTCATTCTTGTGATTTTAACGTCAAGTGTTTTGTCAAGTGCGGGAACGTAAACTTTTTTCTGATCGTTGATTTTTATGTTTTTCAGCATATCTTCTCTTATTGAAAATACAAACCAAAAATCACTTGTTTTTGCAATGTTCATAATAGGAGAGCCTGTCCCGACAAGTTCGCCTAATTCAGGGTAAATTTCCATGACTTCTCCGTCAGCAGTTGCAATCAAAACCATTTCGTCAATGTAGGACGAAACCTCTGAAACTGCTCCTTTTGCTCTTTCAACTTGTGCTTTTGCGGCTTGTTTGTCTTCTTGTTGTGCTCCGTTAATAGCCATATCGTATTGCGATTTTGCTGCTTTTTCGGTCGCTGTCATTGCTTCAAAATTAGCCTTTGCTTCATCGCGTTTTTGTGCTGCAATTACACCTTCTTTAAATAGATTTTCGGCTCTTTCGTAGGCAAGTTCTAATCCTGCTTTTGCTTTTTGCCACATTTCGTATGCACCTTGAATCTGTTCTTGACGCGCTCCGTTAAGTGCTTTGTTTTCAATTGCTTTTGCTGCTGAATAGGCTGCGTTTGCTTGCGAAAGTTTCGCCATAATGTCAGGTGCTTCAAGTATTGCTAATGTATCGCCTTTTTTTACTCTGTCGCCTTCTTCAAAACGGATTTCTGCAACTCTGCCCGGAACTTTTGATGAAACACGGTAGTCGGTTGCATCTGTCTCGCCTTGAATGATTTCTTCGGGGTCGGTTTTAGTAAGACCGATGATTATAACAACTGCTATTACGGCTAATATCACCGCTGCAAATAGTAAATTTGCTGTTACTTTCCTGTTCATTTGTGTAATTTTTTTAATTAATTGTCATTTGTAAAATTAATATCCTAACTGTCCTGTTGCTTTGTCAAGATAAAGTCTTGAAAGTTTTAAATCAATTTGTGCTTGTATGTATGCCGATTGCGCCTGAAGCCAACCGGTTTGCGCTTGCAAAACGTTGGAAACTGGAATTACTCCTTCTTTGAGTCCCGTTTCTGCATATTTCAAATTTTCTTGTGCCGCTTGAAGACTTTTTTGTGCTGTCAATAACCTTTTTGAGGCTTCGGTAACTCTTTGAGAGGATTGTTTTACTTGAAGAGTAATTTTTTCGCGAGTCTCGTCAAGTTTTAATTCTGCTTTTTCTGCTTCGAGTTTTGCTGCACGTGTTTTGTAAAGTCTTTCGCCAGAGGTGATAATCGGAATTTTAACGCCAATACCAACAGTCCACATACCGCGCATTTTGTTTTCAAAACCGTCAAAACAAGAAGGATTTGTCCAAGTATAACCTCCTGTTAAGGCAACGTTTGGTAAAAATTCCGCACGAGTAACATTTACTTTTTGCTTGTAAATTTCGTTTGCAAGTTCAAGAGATTTCAATTCTGGACGGTTTAAGTTTTGAGTGTTAACTTCTGAAGTGTCAACCTTTGTGGCATAGTCGTTTAGTTCGGTTATGTCGTCTTTTGAAGCATCGGCTAATTTAAAGTTTGTTTCAAAAGGCATTCCGCAAATCTGACACAATAACATTTTGCAAAGTTCAAGACCGTTATCAACTTGTATTAAAGTTACTTCTGCTTCGTTGAGTTTCACTTTTACGCTTAGTCCGTCGGCTTTTGTTGCAAAACCGTGTTCTATCATTTTTTCAACATTATTATCAAGTGTTCTTAATAGTTCGGCATATTTTTCGGCTAACTTTTTTTTGCTTTCAAGTGATACAATTTGCCAATATGCTTCGTCGGTTTTTACAATAATTTCTTGATTTGCAAGGGTATTTTTGTTTTCTTCTACTTGATAAAGATAATCGGTTATTTTGTTGTAAGATACAATTTTGCCGCCCATATAAATGGGTTGTGTCAACATTATACTTGCAAGAAAAATGTTATGAGTATTGAGTGTTAATGCATCAGCAATTTCGTTTCCAACGCCTGAAACTGCACCTAAAGCCGTCTCTATTCTGCCCGGACTTTGTATTGCTTGCATAATTTGAGGCATATAATTCTGAACCATTTGTGCCGCTTGCGGATTGGCTTGCAAGTATTGAAGAAATTGCGGGTTTTGTTGCAATTGCTGAATTTGTTGAAGTAGTTCGTTCTTTGCCCCGCCGATTTGTTGTGTTAACCCGTCTGTTACGCCGCGCAGTTTTTCTTCTTGTTCGCTGCTAATCAGGTTGATATTTTTGCTGGTGTAGACGTATGCTCCTAAAGCATTAACTCTTGGTAGATACTTTGAAAATGCGGTTTTTTTGTTGTTTTCTGCAATTTGTAGGTCGATATTCGACATTCTTACATCTTTATTATTGTCAATTGCCATTCTTCTACAACTATCTAACGAAAGAATCGTTTGGGCATTGACCAATGATGTACTAAAAAAAAACGCTGAAACTAATATAAAAATTCTTTTCATTATTTTGTGATAAATTTTCAGCAAAATTAGTTTAAAATTCTATTTTAAGAAAACTAAATTATATTAAAAAATAAACATTTTTTGCGGCAATTTCACTTTGTTGGAATCTTTAAGTTTTTATTATATGTTAAAAAAAAATTTGTTGTTAACAAAACTATTTGTAATTTTGCCCCCGACAATAGAAAAAATCAATAACAGTATTTAATTATGAAAAAATTGACGTATTTAGTGGCTTCAGCAGTTATTGCCGTTTCTATGCTTTCTTCATGCGGTGGAAACAAAAACGCTAACAATGACAAAAACGCTCCTGCAACAGAAGAAAATGCAGCAGCAACCGACAACGCACAATCTGCTGCAGCAGATCCTGCTACTCAAAAAGCCACTGCTGATGAACAAGCATTGGCAAGTGCTACTGAGTTCTTTGGATGGATTAAAGCAATTAACGGTCAAGATGTTACAATTGCAAATGCAGATGGTCAAGAAATCACAGTAACAATCCCTAACGCTGGCGACGAACTTATCGAAGGTGCACCTATTACTATCAAATACATCGAGGCTGAAGGTGCTAAAAAAGCGGCTACTGACAATGAAAAATCAGTAAAACTTTCTCAGAACTTCAAAAAATTGTTAGGTGCTTGGGGTGCTGGCAAAGATAACAAAGAAATCACTTTTGAACTTCGTAAAAGTGGTAAATGCAAAAACGTTGGTAAAGGTCAGAATGCAAAATTCAAATCTTGGCGTTTGAAAGACGATCAAACTATCGAGTTTGAAGTTGAGGCTAACGGTAAATCATTCTTCATGCCTTGGACTGTTGAAAATCTTACTGACGATCAATTGTTCTTGAAAAACGGCGAATCTAAATTTGAAATGAACCGTTTGGATTCTAATCGTGAATAATACGCTGTAAACATAAGTTTGAATATTACGATTAAACCTTGTTCTATTTTTTTAGAACAAGGTTTTTTTATTAACATTTTTTTACATAGGGTTTCTTATTTTTTGTGTGTTATATAAGTGAAAACAAAATTTAGAAAATTTAGAGCTACCTGATAATAAATATATATTCTTTTTTTCTTTAGTGAAAGGTTTTTTTTGATGATGTGTTTATATTATTGTTTTTTGACAAGGTTAAAGTTCTCCTTATTATAAAAAAGAGCTGTGAAAAGTTTTTGAAAATTAAAACGCTGTGCTTAAATAAAAAAAGAGTGCAGCGTTTTTTTTATTTTTAAATGTTTTGTGGGAATTTTTGTTTGAGAATTTTTTTTTCACTGCCTCGGCATCCGGTTTGCAAGAGGGACAATTGTCAAACCGGATGTACTTCATTGTTAAAAAGAAAAAATATGCGTTACTTTGAATTTTAAGACTTTCTAAAAATTTTCTATTGTTTTAGGGGTTATTCTTGAAAATAATTTCTGTTAGACATCCAAGACTCTATTTTAAGAGTTGGTTCGTTGATTCCTGTGTCAATTGTTTCACTCATCCATGATTCAAGTTCGAGTTTTTCTTCAAAGTTTTCTTCTAATTTTTCACTCATCCAATCTTCAATGTTGAGTTTTTCTTCATTGATAAGTTCAATCTTTTCTGTCATCCAATCTTCTATTTCCAAGGATTCTTCTTTTGTGGTTTCAATCCTTTCAAACATCCAGTCTTCAAGTTCCAAAGTTGTTTCTTCAAGCAATTCTTCGCTATCAGGACTGATTGTAGTCTCGCTTGTGTTAGCAGATTTTAATGTGTCTATCTTCACGTTAGAAAAACTATTTAAGGGATTTACCACTGTTGCAACAAGCATTGCTATTGCAACTATTTTTTTATTCAACTTTTTCATAATCGTTCACTTTTTAAATTGTTAATACTCATTTTATTGTTTTCTTCCATTGCAACTCCTTATGTGTGTTGGGGAGTTTTTTCTTTTTTTTTTACAAGTTTTGTAAGAACACTTAATATATATTATATAAGGTATCTTGCAAATCAGGTGCTGCTTAATTTTTTAGAAAAGTCTTTTCAAAGAACGTATATGTTGAAATTTTGTCCTTAAAATTTCCTTTTGTTTTGACACTGCAAAGATATATCAAAAACTGTTATGCAGTACACTTTTCTATTTAAGATTTCGTTAATTAAATGCGATTTTTTACCTATTATTTTTTTGTGATGTTTACAGATATTTCTTATTTTTGCAGTTGTTATTTAATATTGTTTTAAAATGAAAAAGATATTTTGCTATACGGTTTTGTTATTTGCGCTTTTTGGCTGCAAAGGGTCAGAAGAGGACATTAATTCTCTTAACCTTTTTTTTACGGATTTATCCAAAGTTTACACTTCGGAATTTAATAAGCACGGTGCTGATGATATTACGAAGATAAATTTTGCGGTAAAAAAAATGTATTTGGATAATCCTGAAAAATTTCAAGAGGCGGGTAAACGCATTTATTCTATTGACTCCGCTTCGATTAACAATCTTGTTTCGTTGTATTTCACAACGCCAATCAAAAAGCCACAAAATACTGTAGATGTTGACTTTACAAAAGAAGGTAGATATGAAATTATGAAATTTGAATCTAACGAGTTGGTTTTTTCTCAAATTGAAAAAATAGTTGCAGAAAGAAATGATTCTCTACTTTTGGAGGTAAATGTTTATTCTTGCGATAAAAATTTTAAAGGCGATATTTATTCTTCACCAGAATTGTGGCAAACTCAAGATTCTGAAATTATTCCTTCTTTTTATAAAAAAATGCGTGCTGTTGTTGTAAGACGCAATAATGGATTTAGAGTTGTATCTTATTCAGCAACAAAATAATGTGCGATAAAAAAAGTTTCAGAAAAAAAGTTAGAGAAATCAAAAAACAATATTCTTTGCAACAGTTAAGAATTTTGTCAGCAAAAATAACTGACAAAATTCTTAACGAAGATTTTTGGAAAAAAGCAAAAATAGTTTTGTTGTATTCTCCACTTTCAGACGAAGTTGACGTTACACCGCTGATTTTAGATGCAAAAAAAAATAACAAAAATGTTGTTTTGCCGATAGTTTCTGGCGAAAATTTGAAATTAGGTTTTTTTTCTGATTTCGATGCTTTAACAAAAGGAAGTTTCAATATTTTTGAACCTTCGGTTGCGGATTTCCCTAAAGAAAAATATTCAGAAATCGAATTAGCGTTTATTCCGGGTATGGCTTTTGATAAGAATTTCAATCGGCTTGGACGGGGTAAAGGCTTTTATGACAAGTTTTTAAATGAAATTTGTAATGCAAAAAAAATTGGGATTTGCTTTCCTTTTCAGGTTTTTGAGCAAATCCCACATGAAGATTATGATGTTAAAATGGATTTTTTGTATTATTGAAAATTAATCCGTTACAACAACTAATATTTTACTGTTTTCCCAAAATTTTATAGGGTCGGTGATTTCGATTTTGTCGATGTTTTTGCCTTGTTGAACTAATTTGTAAGAACCGCTTGGATGAGAAGAAAGAATTTGCGCTTTCTTAACATTCAAATTGATTGTGTTGCAAGTTCTTAAATCAACTTTTGTGAAATAATCTTTGTCCATTCCCGGACCAATTTTAAGACCTTTGAAAACACCGTCTTTTGCAACAATATTATGGTTGATAAGTTCTTTTTTGGAACCTACTACATAATATACAGTGTTTAATGCTTCGTCTTGAGAAGATATGATTTCGGATTTTTCTTCGCTCAAACGTTGTTCTTCTCTTAGAGTAGAGTCGATTTCAGCCATTTGACTTTCAAGTTGTTGAACATTAAGATTCAACTTTGATAATTGGGTTTTCAAATCGGTGATTTCGTTGTCTTTGCTTGTGATTTGTTCTGTCAAAAGTTGAATGGTTTTTGCCATTTCTTTGTTTTTCAGACCGTTTTTCTGAAGTTTTGCATTCAAGTCGTTGATGGTTTGTTTGTTTTTTTGCATCAACTCGTAAATCGAAAGTATGTCGTTGTTGATTTGATCGGCAGAGGTCTCGTCAAGTTCTTTTCCGTTGCTTGTTTTTACGGAAATGATTTGTTCTTTTTCTTTAATTTTGTTGAGGTTTTCTTGGATAGAGTTGAAAGCCGCAAAATATTCGTCGATTTTTACACCACCTGTTGTGGCTACGCTTCTAAGGCTATCGTTTTGAGCCTGAAGTCTTTGAAGTTCGTCGTTGTTGCATGACGAAGACAAAATAATTGGTCCCGCAAGGGCAACCGCAAATAAAAAGTTTTTCATTTGTGTTATGTTATATTAATTTTATGTGATTTAAAAATCGTTGCAAATTTACAAAAGATTTTTGTAATCATATTGTAATTACTCAAAAAAATAATCTAATTTTGTACTAAAAAATTTCTATGTCAAAATTATATGTAGTTCCGACTCCAGTTGGCAATCTTGAAGATATGACTTTTAGGGCTGTTAAGGTTCTTAAAAGTGTAGATTTGATACTTTGCGAAGATACTCGTACAAGTGCTGGACTTTTGAAGCATTTTGATATTCAGACAAATACTGCTTCTCATCATAAGTTTAATGAACATCAAACTTGTGATAGTTTTGCCAATAGAATACTTTCTGGTGAAAGTATTGCTTTGATTTCAGATGCTGGTACGCCGTCAATTTCAGATCCCGGTTTTATGCTTGTAAGGGCATGTGTTTCAAACGGGATTCAGGTTGAATGTTTGCCTGGAGCAACAGCGTTTGTGCCTGCCGTTGTAGATTCGGGTTTTGGGTGCGAAAGTTTTTTCTTCAATGGTTTTTTACCGCAAAAGAAAGGCCGTCAAAAACGACTTGAATATCTTTCTGGATTAGATACAACAATTGTTTTGTACGAATCTCCATTTAGAATTTTGAAACTTTTGGAAGAATTAAAACAATATTTTCCGTTAAATCGTAGAATTTCGGTTTCAAGGGAGATTTCCAAAATGTTTGAAGAAACTTTAAGGGGAACTGCTGATGAATTAATCGAAATTTTTAAAAATAAACCTCCTAAAGGTGAATTTGTTGTAGTGGTGGATAAAAATGAATAAAATACTTAAAATTTTGATTATTATGCGGTTTGCAATTGTTTTTTCTTTTTTAGTTTTGTCTATTTTGTTTTATACTAATGTTAATGCTCAAATTTATAAGGCTTATAAAAGATTGTCAAAACCCGAAAAACATTGGGTTTTGACACACCCTTTCGCTGCAAAACGCACT
>CAJOGF010000118.1 GCA_905233995.1 uncultured Bacteroidales bacterium
TCACATATTGCAGAACAGATGTGCAATGCCATTGATGCTCACGAAAAAGCCGAACATTTTCAGCGTTTTATACGTGAATGGATAGAATATCAACAAAAATAGCAAATGATTGTACAAGCATTTTTGCGGCAGTACTATGGATAATTGGGAGAAAAAGTAATTGCGGGGCGTTGTTTGTCAACGCTCCGCAATTACTTTGTTAATCCAACGCCCTGAACGTAAAGTCGCTCTGTGTGCAATAGGCTTTCTTATAGTGGGTGATTTTGAATACTCTGCTCATAATTAATTCACAAACTTTTCTTTCAAAATCCGTAAAAACTTTTCTTTGTTGTGTGGATAATTTTTTTTCGGCCAATGAAATGGGTCGGCAGGATGACATACGAATTCAACATTTAAATTGGGATTCGCGTTTAAATATGCTTTATTTGCCGTGTCGAAAGCACTTTTAGATACAAAAACCAACAAATTTGGGGCTAAAATATTAATAACATTTTCCAAAACCTTATTGGCATATTTAACATCCTCAGTAATGTCGCCATACTTTTTATATTCATTAAAAGACAATCCTCTTAATGCGGGTCTTACAAAAAAATTAGTATATGCAATTTCATCTATCGGACGATTATGATAATGTGTCAAAACCTCTTTAATTGCCGTATTTATATTCTTGTACATTGCGTGTCCATCCGCGCTCCAATCACTCCTCAGTAATCCATCACAATCAATCCATTCTATTTCCTTTTCAGGTTTCCCATCTTCGATAACAATGCCCAAATCTTTTTGTTTTGCATTATACCATTTGTCGGCATCTTTGTGTATGGTCGATGCATTTGGAAAATAGAAACTTTCGCCCACCAACAACATTTTTTTGTGTTGGTCGGAAATATAATAATCCCCAACAAAAGGAATCATTGTTGGAAATTGAGTGTAAAATTCAATTTCCGATAAAGCATTTTTAAGTTGTTTAATAGTTGTTTTCATATATTAATTCGTTTAGAAGAGTTTGTATTAGAAACCACCTTGTAGTGTACAAAAATCACGACACAAGGTGGTTTCATTTCCTTACTTCCAAATGTACAGCACACTCGTCTTGTACTCTTTCAGTTCATTGAGCAATGCTTCCAACTTATGATACAAGTCGTTGCTGAAATTGTGGGTGTACGAATCAGTGATTTTGTTGCTGTAAAACAACTTGAACCAATGGTAAACCTGAACATCGAAAAACAACAGGTTTTCGGAGCGTGAATCATCGTTCAAATCGTCCTTGTAATTGTAGAACTTATTCAAGTCGATTTCTTTCGTGATTATACCCGTTGTGTATTTGTCTAACACGCTGTTCACGAGATTGTTGATGCGATATTTCAGGCTGTTGAGGTATTTCTTGATTTTTTGATTCTTGAAATCCGGTTCATTGTTGCTAATGTGCAGTTTGCCTTTGATTGCTTCCGCCACTTTTTCAAAGTTTTTGAGATTTAACGATTCTTTGTTGTGGTAGATGTCATCAAAAATATCCTTCAACTTATCGGGATAGTTGTCCTTGTTAGGCGTTTCAACAAATTCGTCGAAAACATCCGGAATCTGAAACTCTGTGAGTTTGGTATTCAGAGTGTCGGTGTATTGTTCGAGAATCTTGATGAAATACTGCTGAATGATGATTGCAAAGGCATTCATCGCATTCGATGTGTTGTCTGTTGGCTGAGTGAAACTGTTCCTTGCATCAATTATCGGCGCATTTTTCAACAGGGAAACTGCCGCAATCTTGTCTGCATCCATTTCTCGTGCTATTTGATCAGATTCGTTTTCAGCGGATTCTGTTGTTGGATAAACAGAATAAATGCTGTCAACAAACTCATTCAACCTTTGGCGTTTGTCAGCCAACCAATACTCGTCGCGTTTCATCTCGCCCACAATTTCCTGTTCTTTGCCGTTGGTCGGTTTGGAATACAACCAAAATAGCATTGTATTGTTTTTGAGACATTTTTCTGCAATTACTTTGATTGGTTCTACGGCTTCTTTGCCTGGAATACCTCTGTCAGTGTCAAGCACGTAACAAATGATTTCGGGTGTTTCGTCCTCGAAAACTTTGTTGATTACGAATTCGTGCGAAACCTTGCCACCCGTGCCGGGCATATCAAACAACGTCGCGTAGTTGAGAGGCGAATACGACGGACAGTCACTGTGAGTCCAAATGATTTTCTTGATTGCATTTGGAAAATTGGACATCTCGGATATAAAACCCTGAATTATATTAATTTTCCAATCACTCTTTTCAATCGACTTTTTCTTGGAACTCCAATAATTGCCATTGATGTTGAAATCAGACAAACGGATGTCGTACTTGTGAAGTATTTTTTGAAACTCCTCCGATTTTTCTATTGAAAACTCGTTTTCAAAGAATATTTCACAACTTGATTCCTTGGCGCATTTGTGAATCACAATGCTTGCCGTTTCAGGACCGCCACTTTCTGTGCCGCTTTTGTGCCCTGCCAATTGGTGAATCAACGTGGTTTTGCCGCCCGAAAACTCGCCTGTCAAAAATATTGACGGCTTGTTTTTGGTGTTGATTTTGCATTTTTCGCGCATTGTGTCTGGCAGCATTTCAATAACACTGTTGACACGGTTGCACAATGCGTAAATCTCTTCCGCGACAACGGGGCGGCATCTGTTGAAACTATCTTCGAGTTTCTTGTATGCGTCGCCGTATGTGATTTCGTCATCTTTCGCCAATTTCGCCATTTCCTTTTTGACTTGGTAAAAGGCGGCGTAGAGGTCAAGATCTTTTTCCATATGCATTAGAAGTTTTTATTGATTGAATCGATGGTCTGTGTAACGTCTATAATAACGTCTGCCACCGTTTTGTAGTTCTGCTCTTTCTTGCCATTGGTTTTGTCAATCTCCGAAATTATCGAATTGTAATAATTCTCGCTGACATCCAACATTCTATCTTCAAGTCCGGGCTGAATTTTATCTTTGAATCCACTTGCAATAGTATTTCGCAACTCGATTGCACGCTCTTCTTTCGATTGTTTGTTGAAACGCTTAATCCTGTCTGCAAAAGCGGGAATCAATGGAACAAACGCAACACCAAGCAATGCTACGCCCGCAATAGAGGCAACTGTCGCCAAAGCCCCCCCAACAAATGCAATTCCTTCGATGGCAGATAGAGATACTAACAATCCGCCACCTGCCGCTCCTGTTAACACAGACTGAACACCTGCGCTTTTAAGTGCATCCAATACTCCGAACAAAACATTCTTGACTGGATCTAAGACTCTTTTTAAGTCATCCAACGGTATTCCTGGCGGTGGCAATTGCTCTACATTGCCAACAACCACACTTCGCTCCCCCAAAAATTTGGCGTAGGATTTCTTCAATTTGTCTTTCAACTTGTCGTTGATTATTGGCTGTTCGTCTTGCAGAACTGTATTGAATATTCGATTAATTTCAGATTGTGAAGGATTATCACATTTTGCCAACTCGCTAATAATCTTCGTATTCAACGCATTGGAAAAATCTTTGACATTGTCCTTGATCCATTTGTCAACATCCTCTTTAACATCGTTGATTCTGCTGTATTTTTTGTCGAGGCTTTTGATGTCGATACCTGCATTAGCCAAAGACTTGTCCCAACGTCTTAGTTCGTCATCAGCAACTTTCTTGATGTCCTTCAATACTTCCAACAAAGAGGCCTTGCAGGCGGTAATCTTCGCAATGTTGATTACCTTCTTGCCGACAGAATCCATCATTTGATGCATTACGTTGTAAACGCGTGATTCCTCGTACAAATTGTTGATTTTTGTTTCGTACTCGTTGATTTTGTCCTCAGACAATTTCTCCCTGTTCTTGTCAAGAGATTTCTGCAACTTGCGGCTTTCTTGCCATTTCAAGGCGGAAACAAATACGATTTCCTTCATCTTGAACAAATCGCCAAGTTCAGTATTGAAATCTTCTCTGATTTTGTCTTCTTCCGCTTTGTCTGCAATTAAATCAGCCTTGGTGATTACGGGGATGAGTGTTTGGGTTTTGCGTTTTATCTCGCTGAGGTACGTTTTGGCAACACTACCACCGAATTTGTTGCAAGGAGACATCCAAAAAGTGAAATTGGACGATTGCATATATTCAGCGATTACTTCTTCATTAGAATAATACTTTGAACCATACCCCGGACAGTCAACAATCTTCACTTTACCGACAAATTGTTCATAGTTCTTATCAGTAAGTTGTTCTGTGTCAAGTTCTAACACAATGTGATGGTATGATGCGACTTCTCCGATAGCACCTGTGGGACCATTAATGATGTCAATCACTGCCTGAAAATCGCAGTTTGAATCTACACTTCCATCTTTGCGGTAGATTTTGGCAGAATGGTCACCGCCCTTTTTGAACTGAATTTCGGTGATTACCGCAGTGCAAGGGCTGTCGTTTGTCGGCAAGATTTCCTTGCCAATCAGCGCATTTACAAATGTGCTTTTACCGGACGAAAATGGTCCAATGAAAAGAAGTACGATTTGGTCGTTGAGTTCTGTTGTGATGCCATTGAATCCGTGCTTCCATTCTTCTTCCTTAAACGGATACTGCTCCTCAAAACCGTCTGTACCACAAATCTTTGTGAACTTCTCGGTATTGGCAAGAATCCGGTTTAGGAATTTCAGTTTTTGTTCTGAATTGTCGTTATTGTATGCCATAATATTAGATTTTAGAAAAAATAGTTGATGCTACAATTTTATCGTCAGAAGCCCCCTTCGTTTTATGCACATAATCAATACCTGAGAAAAGTGTGTCAAGAAGCATCTGAGACTTGCTGCCTCGACGCCTACAAGCACAAACGATTACATCAAAATTTCTCATCTTGTACTGACGAAGAATTGGTTCTTGAACCATCTGATGACTGCCGTTATCGTCGCCAACACTTACGATACCAACAATCTGATTGTTGTATGAACACTCGACGAAAAAATCGTCAGGATTATCGCCGAGTTGAATTTTATTAGATGAAATCGCAGGTGGAAACAATTTTACTAACTCATTCATTGTTGCTGTTTTCCCTGAATTTGCATAACCTATCAATGCAATTACTTTCATTCTGATTCACTCTCTTTTGGTTCAACATTATTTATCGTGTCAGCCGAGCACAAAAAAGAAAGAGTACGGTTTTCTCATAGTACAACTGAGGCCGACCAAAGCCCTTTTATTACTAACGAGAAAGCCCACACTCCTTATACGGAATGTAAGCATTCACCCTACTGACAATAAAAATCCTGAATAAGTGGTAGTTTCAGTTGTGTCAGTCAAGGGCGAACGCTCTTTCAATTTTATGTCTTTATCGATGGTAAATTTAATAAAAAAGCCTATATCGAAAAAATCTTTTTGTATTATTTTTGTAATTTTTTTATAATACATTGATTATTATCAACATAAGCGATAGATTAAAAAAAGACAATTTTAAACGTCTGTGTTTATGTTAGACCTTTTATTACAGTTTCCACTTCGAAAATTGGAATGTTGAGTAGTGCTGCAATTTGTTCGGAGGATTGTCCGTTTGAATAGAATGCTTTGATTGACAATGCAATTACATTATCTTTCTCTGCCAACTGACTGTCCTTCTCTGCCAACTGATTTTGTTGCTCCGCTATCTGATTCTGTTGCTCAACGATTTGGTTGTGTTGGTTGGTAATCATTCCGCGAGCCTCGTTGAGTGCGTCGGTAAGTTCTGCACGTTCGTAGCGTTCGCGTTTGAATCTGCGCTCCATTTCCTCCTCAAACTCTATCTTGCCGCGCATATCTTCGTCAACGGTGGCTTTGTAGAGCCTTGTTATCAACGTCTTATAATCTTCTGACGAATCCTTATCTTCATCAATGTTGACAAATTTTGGATTGTTCTTGTCGATTACCTGACGCTGGTCGAAAATGCTGAGTAGTTTTTCGACGTGTTTTTTGGGTTTGTCTGACAAATGCGGTATCTGAACGATATAGAGGTCGTGAGTGAAACCGTTGGGAAATTCGTGGTGCTTGGGTATTTCCACCGTTTTGCCGTCCAAGTCTTCAAAAATGTATTTGCCTTTCAGAACTGAATATTCCAACCCCGCACCTAATCCGTGCCCCAAAATATAGATGGCGTAGATATGCATTGGTTTGTGTACAACATATTCTTCGTCCTTGTTGCGGCGTTTCTTGGTGATTTTGATGGTGTTGGCCTCGTCCTGATATTGACGACCGAGGTATTTCCTAAATCTAACAACTTCCTCCTCGTCAAAAGCCTTTTGCAGTTCGATGGTAACAACTTCCTCAGTCTTGGTCTTTTTGTCTATAATCGTGGCACAGAAATCCAAACGAACTATTTTTACGCCGTCTTCCGTGACGATTGTATAGTCGTTGTTTTTGAGCGAGAGAACTTTTATCTTTTTGTCCAAAATGCTGCCTAACAGCACCTTAGCGGCTCTGTCGTCCTCCATTAGGTATTTGAATACCGTATCGTATATCGGATTATAGACTTTTACCATAATATTCTGTTTTTTACGGCGTAAAGGTAGGGATTTTTATTTAATTACGAAAATTAATCAGCAATTATTTTTCCTTATCCCCCAAATATCCTCCCCAACACTTCCCTCACTTGCGCCACGCTGCCGCATTTATAAAGGTCTTGTTTATACCTTTTTGTTCCGGGGAGTTTTTTCATAAAATAAGACGAGAGTTTTTTGATGTAGGTGAGGGCAAAAAGTTCGTCGAAACATTCTGAGGCAATGTCTAATTGCTCCATTATCAGAGTGTATTTGGTGTCGGTGGTTTTAGTGTTGGTGAGTTCGGCAAAGAGCAACGGATTTTCAAATCCAAACCGCGCAAGCATAACGCCGTCGGCACCGGTTTTTGACATCGCCATCTCAGCCTTTTCCTTTGAATCTATGCCGCCGTTGACAAAAACGGGAAATTTAACAGCATTTTTGGCAATTCGGATGTAATCGTAAAGAGGTTCGCCCTCGTACATCATACTGCGGGTGCGTCCGTGAACGGTAATCATATCCGCGCCTGATGATTCGCACATCCGCGCAAACTCCTCAATCACAATCTTTTCGGGGTTCATTCCAATGCGGCATTTCACCGAAACTACCTTTCCGCTGCGTTTGCAAGCCTCAATGATTTTGGAAGCCTTGGGCAAATCTTCCATCAGCGCAACACCTTCGCCAGCCTTAACCACCTGAGGCACAGGACATCCCATATTTATGTCGATGATTTGAAACGGTGCCAAGAGTTCGCTTTTTGCCGCACGTTCAAAAACCGTCGGGATTGAGCCCAAGAGTTGCACGCACTTCAATTTTTCGCGATTATCGGTGTAGAGGAGTTGCGTGGTAGCGCGGTTGTTGTATTTCAAGGCGTCCGCGCTCACCATTTCGGTATAGGCACTTCCCGCCCCGAGCCGCTCCACCATCAGCCTAAACGGAAAACAGGTATATCCTGCAAGCGGTGCCATCAACACATTGGATTTCAAGCGTATGCCGCCGATTGTTATCTCTGAGCCTAAGGGAGTTACAGATTCCATTGCTAATACTTTTGTGCAAATGTACGCATTGTTTTTGACAATTGCAAAAATAATTATTTGCCTATTTCCAAAAACTT
>CAJOGF010000119.1 GCA_905233995.1 uncultured Bacteroidales bacterium
AGCAATCTGAAAAGCGAATACGATGCTCTCGAAGAAGACAAAATGATTGAAGATATAATAGTTAGAATAGAAAACGGACAGTTATGAAATTGAAAATTGAAAATTAAAAATTGAAAATTCATAATTCATAATTCATAATTTAAAAAAAAATGTACGAATATATAAAAGGAATTTTAGCAGAACTTACACCGTCATACGCCGTTGTAGAAACCACTGACGGGTTGGCAAGATTAATCAATATATCACTTTCAACCTTTTCGGAATTGGAAGGCAAAAAAGACTGTAAACTTTTTCTACATCATATCCAAAGAGAAGATGTACAACAACTTTACGGTTTTTTCGACAAAACAGAACGACAAGTCTTTAGACTTCTATTAGACGTGTCAGGCATAGGACCAAATACGGCAAGAGTAATACTTTCTACTATGAAACCACAGGAATTACAAAGAGCCGTTATGCAAGAAGACTCCAAAACGATTTCAAGAGTTAAAGGTATTGGCGCAAAAACGGCACAAAGAGTTGTCATAGACTTAAAAGATAAAATTTCAAAACTCGGTGAAATTGAAATCTCCGGAGCACAAAACTCTCCGCAAATAAATTCGCTTCAACGAGAAGAAGCCGTAGCAGCCCTTATAATGCTTGGTTATCCGAAAAATCAAGCGGAAAAAGGTGCGGATACGGCTTTGAAAAAGAATCCGGCAATGAAAGCCGAAGATATTATAAAATTTGCATTACGAGAAGTTAAATGAACCCTTTAAAACTTTCAATAGGATTGTTAAGTGCGGTTTCAGCACTTGCAGCAACGGTTTTTTCCACAGGAGCACAAAATTATAGTCCTGTGGAATACTCTCAAAACCTGCCCGATACGGGAATCCTCTCCGATAAGGAAAGAGAAAGATTTCCCGTTCAACTAAAAGAACCCGAAAATATAACTAAAAAAACCGAATACGATTTTCAAACAGGCGGCTACACAACGCAGTCAAAAGTTGGGGATTTGGATATTTCAAGACAAGAATTTCAAACCACAAAAGAACACGACAGCATAGAAAATCGCAAAGAAATGCGTCAATATTGGAAAAAGCAAATGATGGACAACTATCAACTCGGCTCTTCTAATAACCGCTCCGGTCTTGAACGCTATCTTAATCCAAGAATCAATGTCAATATGCGTGGTTTTGACAGAATTTTCGGCACAAACGTAATTGACATAAAACCACAGGGAAATGTTAGCGTAACTTTTGGTGCTGACATTACCAAAATAGACAACTACACTTTACCAAAAAAACAACGCAACGATGTCTCTTTTGACTTCGACCTTGCAATGCAAGTAGGTGTAACTGGTACAATCGGTGACAAAATGAGAGTTGGTGTCAACTACAATACCGAATCAACTTTTGAATTTGAAAATCAACAAAAAGTAGAATATACTGGTCATCAAGACGAAATAATCCAAAGAATAGAATTTGGAAACGTTTCAATGCCTCTCGAAGGAAACCTTATTACAGGAAGTACAACACTTTTTGGTGTTAAAACCGATTTGAAATTTGGAAAACTAACCGCAACTGCCGTTCTCTCTCAACAAAAAGGCGAGACAAAAACTTTAGAAGTAAACGCAGGAAGTGTCAATCACGAATTTTCTATACAAGCCTCTGATTATGAAAGTAATCGACATTTCTTTTTGAATCATTTTTTTAGAGACAACTACGAAAAAGCACTTCAAAACCTACCCGTTATAAACTCAGGAATTGTTATAACCAATATTGAAGTTTGGGTAACAAACAACAAACTTGCAACCGAAGATTCAAGAAACGTTGCCGCATTTATAGACCTTGGTGAACCTGAAAAAATTTATAATCAAGAAACAGTAAGATATTCGTCATCAAAAATACCATGCAACACCTCTAACACGCTTTACAACAATCTTATAACAACCTACAAGTCGTTGCGTGATATAAATTCGATAGCAAGTACACTTTCGGGTAAATTTTCACCGGGAGCAGACTACGAAAAAATCGGCAACGCAAGAAAACTATCCTCATCGGAATTTTCTTATAATTCGCAATTAGGATACATTTCATTGAACTATGCACTACGAGACGATGAAGTTTTGGCTGTTGCATACGAATACACTTACAAAGGCAAAACATACAAAGTTGGCGAATTTTCGTCAGAATTAAACACAAGTCAGACGTTAATTTTGAAACTTTTGCGCGGCACTTCGTTTTCTCCGGCACTTCCAAATTGGGATTTGATGATGAAAAACATCTACAATCTCAACGCATACCAAGTCTCAAACGAAGATTTTATGCTTCAAGTGAAATATCAATCCGACAAGTCAGGTACACTTGTAAACTATCTCAATGCTGGAGATATTGACGGAAAAATGTTAATAAAAGTTCTAAACCTTGATAACATAAATTTTCAGTTTCAAGCCGCTCCAGACGGTAATTTCGACTTTATTGAAGGAGTAACAATAAACTCAGAAAAAGGACGAATTATTTTTCCTGTCTTAGAGCCTTTTGGAGAATATCTCAACAAAAAAATCGGTGATTACGGTGAAGCCTCAAAATATTGTTATCCACAACTTTACGACTCAACAAAAACTATCGCCAAACAAAATGCTGAAAAAGATAAATTTTATATTACAGGAAGTTACAAATCGAGTTCAGGTAGCGAAATCTCTTTAGATGCTATGAACATCGAAGAAGGTTCTGTAAAAGTAACTTGCGGCGGTCTAACCCTTACCGAAGGCACAGACTACGTTGTAGATTATCTTTTGGGTTCGGTTAAAATTGTAAACGAAAGTATTTTACAATCGGGCAACAAAATTTTGGTTTCAGTAGAAAGTAATACTACATTCAACTCCACAACCAAAACAATGATGGGCACACACTTGAATTATCAATTTAATGATAATTTTAATGTTGGTGGTACTGTAATACGACTTTCCGAAAAAACAATGACTAACAAAGTTTCAGTAGGATACGAACCCGTTAAGAATACCATTTGGGGACTTGACTCAAGATATTCAGTGCCGATTCCGTATTTAACAAGAATGATTGACAAACTGCCGCTTTTATCCACAACAGCAGAGTCAAGATTAAGTCTTGAAGGCGAATTTGCTCAACTTCTGCCCGGACATAGTCGCAGTATCGACAAACAAGGCACTTGCTATATTGACGATTTTGAAGCGGCTCAAACGAAAATAGATGTAAAATCCGTTTCACGATGGATACTTTCGTCAACACCTTCGGGAACAAAACAATTTCCCGAAGCCGACCTCAACAACGATTTAAGATATGGTTACAACAGAGCACTGCTTGCTTGGTACAATGTTTTGTCAGATTTACAAGGCACAAGCATTTCGGGAAGTGGAATTACTCCTTCTTACATAACCAAAGATGACCAGTCAAACCACTATATAAGAGCAGTTTACGAAAAAGAGATTTTTCCTAATGCGCAATCTGTAAGTGGTATTTCAACACAACTTACGGTTCTAAACCTTGCATACTATCCACAAGAAAGAGGTCCGTACAACTATGATGTTCAAGGTGTTGACGAAAACGGCTTGCTTCAAAACCCAGAAAAACGTTGGGGCGGAATCATGAGAGAACTTACAACAACCGATTTTGAAACCTCAAACATAGAATATCTCGAATTTTGGATGCTTGACCCCTTTATCTACGAACAAGACGATATGGGTGCTGACCTATACTTCAACCTCGGACACGTTTCTGAAGATATTTTAAAAGACGGTAGAAAAAGTTTTGAAAACGGTATCCCCTACCCTATGGACGAAAATTTCATCGACACAACATCTTGGGGTATTGTTTCAAACAAAACTTTTCTCGTAAACGCTTTTGACAACACAAACGGTGCAAAAGAGGCTCAAGATTTGGGATTTGACGGTTTGGACGATATTCAAGAAAGAAGTTTTTTTGAAAAATACCTTCAGGATTTAGCCACAAAATTCGGAGAAAACTCTCCAGCGTATCAAAATGCGTTTCAAGACCCTTCTTCCGACAATTATCACTATTTCAGAGGCACTGACTACGACCAAGAAAGACTTTCGATTGCCGACCGTTATAAGCATTACAACGGCACACAAGGCAATTCAACCGATTTTAGCGAAAATTCAAGTTATTCAACCATAAAAGACCGCTACCCCGACGTTGAAGACATAAACCTTGATAACACACTTTCAGAAACTGAATCGTATTATCAATACAAAGTTAGAATCGACCCTCACAATATGCAAGTTGGTCAAAACTACATAACCGACATTGTAGAAAGTAATGTCAAGACTGTAAACGGAGAAAGCGAAGTTGTAAAATGGTATCAATTCAAAATTCCGATTTACCAGCCCGATTCTGTTGTGGGAACGATTTCTGACTTTAAGTCAATACGTTTTTTAAGAATGTATTTGACAAACGCCAAAAAAGATATTATTTTAAGATTTGCAGAAATGAACCTTTTAAGAGGCGATTGGAGAAAGTATACAGCCACAATGACTTCAGCAGGAGAAATCTTGACAGACCGTCAGATTAACGACGGAATACTTGACATCACAAGCGTTGGATTAGAAGAAAACGGCTCTAAAACACCTGTCAACTACCTTTTACCACCAACAATTTCAAGAGAAAGAGACTATGAGACCAATCAAGTTATAGAACAAGACGAAAAGGCAATGTCGTTGCAAGTTAAAAATCTTCCTGATGGTCAAGCGGTTGCAGCATACAAAACGGCATTTTTGGATTTGCGTCAATACAAAAAATTAAAAATGTTTGTTCACTGCGAAGAAACCTCTGGCAATATCCTAAACGACAGAGATTTAAGAATTTTTGTCCGCTTGGGAAGCGACTACAAAGAAAACTATTACGAATACGAAATTCCTCTCTACGTAACTCCCGCCGGATATTATCCCGACGATGAAAACGGAAGACTTTCTGTATGGCCAGAACAAAACAATGTAGAAATTATTTTTGAAAAACTTCAACTTGTAAAACAGCAACGTAACAACGATTTAAGAGCCTATGGTTCAACCTCATCGTCCACAATGCCTTATTCTATGGACTTTGACGAAGGTTGCAAAATTACAGTTATGGGTAGTCCTAACATTTCCAACATCAAGACCATTATGATTGGAGTCAGAAACCCTACTCAAAACGAAGGCGAAGAAAATGATGACGGTCTTGACAAAAGCGCGGAAATTTGGGTCAACGAACTACGACTTACCGATTTCAACGAAGACGGCGGCTGGGCTGCAAGAGCGAAAATGGAACTTCAATTAGCCGACCTCGCAACTATAACATTAACAGGTTATACACATACCCCCGGCTTTGGAAGCATAGAGAAAAAAGTATCTGAACGTTATCAAGAAACGGTTTATCAATACGATTTTTCAACGCTTTTTCAACTCGGCAAATTTTTCAATCCTGACTTTAATGTTAGAATGCCGCTTTATTTTGGCTATTCTGAAAACTACGAACTTCCAAAATACAACCCGTTAGACCCCGATATTGAACTTGACGTTACACTTAAAGACCCAAAACTTTCAAAAGCAGAAAAAGACGAAATCAAAGACCGTAGCATCACTTTTGAAAGCCGAAAAAGTATCAATATGACAAACATACACATTGAAGGTCGTAGTCAAGAGGCTAAAGAAACCATAAAAATGGAAAAAGAACTGAAAAAAAATCCTGAAAACAAACCCGAAGAAAAAAAACAACCTCAAAAAACAAAACAAAAACCATTTTATCACGTCTCTAACTTTACGGCGGGAATTGCATACTCTGAATATTATATGCACGATGCAACAATAAAATCTCAATTGGAAAAAATGTTGCAATCCTCCTTAGAATACAATTATACTTACAATCCTAAAAACTACCGTCCTTTTGCAAAAGCAAAATTTTTGAAAAGCAAATATCTTGACTTGATACGCGATTTCAACTTTTATCTTCTACCGACAATGGTAAGTGTCAATGCGGGAATCAACCGTCAATATTCCGCAATAGAATATCGAAACATTGACAGCCGTGCTACTTATTTGACACCCTCCTACTCCAAAGAGTTTATGTGGCAACGCAATTACGAAGTTCGTTACAAACTCTCACAAAACTTAAAATTTTCACTTTCGGCACATACAGAGGCTCAAGTTGACCCCGACGGCAGACTTGACAATACCGATTTGGAAGAAGTAAAAAGACAAAGAGATACTCTGTTTATGAAAATTTTTGACTGGGGCAAAAACACGTCCTATACTCAAAACATGAAATTTGACTATCAACTGCCACTTGCAAAGATTCCGGGGTTGAGATGGACATCAGCCACAGCCATTTACAATGCCGATTATCATTGGGAAAAAGGTGTTGACGCAATTCAAGTAGACCCCGAAGACGATATGGAAGGTTACACAATCGACAGAGGTCATACAATCAACAATTCTGGAATTTTAACATTAAACGGTAATCTAAATTTTGAACGAGTTTACAAAAACGTTCCGTATTTCAAGACCGTTATGGGAAGATTTTCCAAAAACGGTAGAAAAAACGCTTCAAACGAAAAGCGTGAAGTTGTTTACCAAAAAGGCAATCTTAGATTTTTTAAAGAAAAACCAAGATTAATAGTTCACTCTTTAGGTACGACAGAGGTTCAAGTGGAAGTTACCGATTTTGACGGCAACATAGTTCAAGGCGATATACAAATTGTTGACAAGAATAAAGTAAAGTTTACTGCTACGGACAATTTTGCGAATTGTAACGTTAAAGTAATAGGCAAAAAACCTGTAAAAGATTCTCCTTTGCTTGTGATGTCCGATTATATGCTTATGACACTTTTTTCAATTCGTAATGCTTCAATAACATACAAAAATCAAAGGGCAAATACTACCACTGGTTATATTCCGGGAACAAAAATTCTCGGAATGGAGAATTTTTCAGGTTCAACTGCGCCGGGATTTGCTTACATAATGGCACTCAATAGCGATGAGTTTCATTATCGCGCTTCTGAAAAATCTTATCTTGTAAAGGATTCAACACTAATGGATCCTGTTTTGTATACAAGAGGCAACAATATTGGCATAAGACTAACAGTAGAACCCGTTAATACGTTTAGAATTGATGTAAATTTTGATAGAACAATGCTTTTCAACACCGAAGATTATTTCTATTGGACAGGCTCTGAAAACTGGCAGACAACTTCAAAAGTAAAAACAGGAAACTATCGCACAAGTTTCAATATGCTAAAAACTTCATTCAAGAAAGTCGGCGAAGACTATTCTCTTGAAACTTATTTAAAATTTTTACAAGCAAGACCCACAATTGCTGCACGACAAGCGGAGCAAAGGGCTTCAAGAAGCACGCTTTATAATCCACAAACCGACGAAAACGGCATACCAGACGGTTATTCGTTAACACACCAAGATGTGCTTCTTCCAGCATTTTTGTCAGCATATTCGGGTATAAAACCAAGCAAAATTTCGCTTAATCCGGAGAGTAAACTATAAAGGATTAGGAAATATACCACTATTGAAAGATTATGTCAGGTCAGCACTTTTGACACATTCTTATATTTGTACCTACTCGGTTTCAAATTTCAAGAACAACGCCAACTATTCTTTTGAAGAAGAAGAAAAATACGGACAAAGTTTTGTACGCTACGATGTCAACAACCTTTTTATACCGCAATACGAAATAAGTTCGGTAACATTAGAAGAAAGGTTCAATCCTCTTTTTGGTTTTGACATTTCTTGGATTAACATGATGAGTACAAAACTCGAATATCGCAGAACAAGACTTATGACCCTTTCGTTTGCAAACACTCAAATCACTGAGGCTTACAAAAAAGAATGGATAATAGGCTTAGGTTACAAATTTGCGCAATTACCACTTAATATTAGAACCTCAAGTGGATCTCAAAGATTAAAATCAGATCTGGATTTGAGAGTGGATTTTGTAATTGATAACGACAAAACGATTTTAAGAGAAATTGAAGAACTATACAACGAGATTTCAGCCGGTCAAAGGTCTTATTCAATAAAGACAACTGCCGACTATCAACTCTCGCAACGTCTTAAACTTCAACTTTACTACAATCATCAAATTACAAACCCACTTATTTCAACAAGTTACAGAACCTCGAATATAAAATTTGGTTTCACATTGTCAATAGGATTGGATTAATAAAACATTGTTACACAACCATGAATAAAAACATAACACTTTCAAGAAACAAAATGAAATATTTTTTTATAGGAATTTCAGGCTCAGGTATGAGTGCAATTGCGCAATACCTTGTCGGAAAAGGACATATTGTAGAGGGTTCTGACAGAATTTTTCTTAAAAAAGAAGGTCAGGATTCCCTAAAAAAACTTTCTTTAGAAGGCATAAAATGCTATCCTCAAGGCGAGACAACGCCCGCCTTAGATACAGATTATGTTGTTATCAGCACTGCAATCGAAGATAATGTACCAGAATACGCTTTTGCACGTCAACACGGAATCAAAATAATGCATCGATCCGACCTTTTGGCTGAAATTTGCAATCAAAACCGCACAATTGCTGTATCAGGAACGTCAGGAAAGTCCTCCACTACTGCCATGATTTTCAGCATTTTGAATGATTGTGGACTACACCCAAGTCTAATTTCTGGCGCAGGACTTGTAAGTCTTCAGGAGAAAGGGAAAATCGGCAACGCAGCCGTCGGACAAAGTAACATTCTTGTTATCGAGACCGATGAATCGGACGGCACAATCGTAAAATACAAACCCGAAACAGGAGTTATTCTAAATATCGACCGCGACCACAAACCGATAGAAGAGTTAATTCCACTATTTCAGACTTTTGCTAACAACACCGTCAAAACGCTTATTGTTAATTCTGACAATCCTCGAAGTGCAGCACTTTCCAAAAATCTGGTCAATGATTTTTCTTGTGAAAAACAATGCAAAAATTTTTCTCAATCGCTGCAAGGTATCACTTTTGAAAACAACAACACAAAGTTCAGTCTTTCGTTAATAGGCCGACATAATATGGAAAACGCATTAGCAGCGATTACTGTTGCAAGATTATACGGAATCAGCGATGATAAAATTGTAAACTCGCTAACAAATTACAAAGGAATCTATCGTCGCAACCGAATAATCTATCACAAAAACAACATCACAATTATGGACGACTTTGCCCATAATCCAGCCAAAATATGCGCTACATTATCAGCGTGTCAAACAGTAGCGAAAAGAGTGATAGCATGGTTTCAGCCGCATGGTTTTGCACCGTCAAGACTTATGAAAAACGAACTTATCGAAAAACTATCAGCACTACTACGCAAAGACGATATAATGATTTTTTCAAAAATATATTACGCTGGAGGCACTGCTGACAAGTCAATTTCAGCGCAAGAGTTTACAGACGGAATTGTTGCCAATGGTAAAAATTCAATTTACATACCTGAACGAACTGAATTGATACCATATCTAAAAACTCAAGTCAAAACAGATGACCTTATACTTTTAATGGGAGCAAGAGACCCAAGTTTAGATTTCTTTGCTCAAGAAGTAAAAAATATATTTGTGTAATAAAATGTTAAAAAACCTCAATTCCGAAAGTCTAAAATTTTTTCGATAAAAAAATATTTTTTACCTTGTAATTTTTTTATGACTGTAAAAATGTAAAGTTTAGTTTACTCCT
>CAJOGF010000120.1:0-17358 GCA_905233995.1 uncultured Bacteroidales bacterium
TTTCATCTGTAGTTGGGATTTTGGCATTACTGACTGGCATTGTATTTCTTGCACCTATTGTGGCAATAACCGGAATAGGCTGGTTTGTAGACTTATTTATTCTAGGAACTCAAGTTGAAAGCTATAATTTGAAAAAATCTGTAAATAAAATTAGTCGAGCAACAGCAGAACTTGCAACAGAAACTGTAAATTATGTACAAAATACTAATTTAAATTCTGTGAATAATGTAAATCAAACACAGCAACAGAATTCCAAAGTCGAAAAACTGCGTAAACTAAAATCCTTGCTGGATTCTGGTGTTTTGACACAAGAAGAATTTGAAATAGAAAAACAAAAAATATTAAATTCCTAAAAAGATGACTGATGAACAAATAGCCCAACTCATGGAGTTGCAAAAACTTCATGAGGAAGGCATTTTAAATAAAGACGATTTAGTCAAAGAAAAAGCAAAAATTTTAGGAGAAGTTGATAAAACAGAGACTAAAATTCAATCAACAGAACCACAAGTTTCGGAACCTTTAAAAGTTGTTCAAACAGAAGAAACACAGCCTGTAACTTTGAAAATTAAAGTTTCAAAGGATGAAAACTTGCAGATGACAGAAACAACCAAAACAGAATCTCAAGTTGTGCCGTTAGTTTCTAAAATACCTGAGGTTGAAAGTAATACAAAAAATTCCCAACAAATTGAACCACAAAATTCAACAGACACAAAAAATGCTAAAGAAACATCAAAAACCATATTTCAAAAATTTAAAATTCCAATTTTTGTTGCCGTAGGTGTTTTGTTTTTATGGGGTGGCTTTTCGATTGCAAAACGTTACAAATATGTTTTTTCAAAAAACAATGAATCTACATTTGTTGAAGAGGCTCATACATACGAAGATAAATTTGAACATCTTTGGGCAATTGGTTCAACTCGTGATTATACCGAAGATGATTTTGCTGGTTGGAGCAAAGAAGATTTGAAAATTTTACGCAACTATTTTTTTGCAAAAAATAACTATTATTTTGGTTCAAAAGATTGGCGTGATTATTTTTCAAAATACACTTGGTATCATGCAACATACAAAGATGTTGGAGATTTGTTTTCTGATCTACAGACCAACAATGTTCAATTCATTAAAAAGTTAGAAGGTCTAAATAATTATTACAAAGAACACTAATAAAAAGTGATAAAAAAAGAAAAGACGTTGCCCAACAGTAGTAAAACTTGGACAACGTCTTTTTTTTAACTATATTTTAGACAACCGCTTTTTTATTAACTACTAAAAAATTTAGTCTTCAATTAAATCGTGTCCTGTCATCTCTTTAGGTTGTTCAAGACCCATGATATGGAGAATTGACGGAGCAACGTCAGCCAAAACACCGTCTTTAACTTTTGCATTCTTGTTTTCTGTAACATAAATAAAAGGTACGGGATTCAAAGAGTGTGCTGTGTTAGGTGTGCCGTCAGGATTGATTGCATTATCAGCATTACCATGGTCAGCAATGATAATAGTTTCATAATCCGCTTTTTTAGCGGCTTCAACAACTTCATTAACGCATTGATCTACGGCTTTAACTGCTTTCTCGATTGCTTCATAAACACCAGTATGACCAACCATATCGCCGTTTGCAAAGTTAACTACAATCCAATCATATTTCTTTGTGCCAATTGCTTCAACCAATTTATCTTTTACCTCAAAAGCAGACATTTCGGGTTTGAGGTCGTAGGTTGCAACTTTCGGAGAGTTGACCAAAATTCTATCTTCACCCTCGTATGGTGCTTCTCTTCCGCCGTTAAAGAAGAATGTAACGTGTGCATATTTCTCTGTTTCAGCCGTATGAAGTTGTTTCAAACCTTTTGAAGCAATGTATTCACCAAGTGTGTTAACAACATTTTCTTTCGGGAAAAGAATATGAACTCCAGTAAACGAAGCATCATAAGGAGTCATACAATAATATTGTAAATCCTTAATCGTATGCATTCCTTGTTCAGTCATATCCTGCTGAGTCAAAACAACGGTCAATTCTTTTGCACGGTCGTTTCTATAATTGAAGAAAATTACTACATCACCTTCTTTAATCGTGCCGTCAACATTTGAATTAACAAGAGGTTCCATAAACTCGTCAGTATTTTTATGTTCCTCAGTATGAGAATCATAACAAGACTGAACGCCTTGAACCATGTCAGAAACTTTTCTACCCTTACCTTCAATTAATTGATCATAAGCAACTTTTATTCTGTCCCAACGCTTATCGCGATCCATTGCGTAGAAACGTCCGATAATAGAAGCGATATAACCACAACCTACAGTGTCAATATGTTTTTGAAGGTCAGCAATAAAACCTTTACCAGATTTTGGGTCGGTATCACGACCGTCCATAAAACAATGAACAAAAGTATTTTTAATACCGTAAACTTTCGCAATATCAATAAGTTTGAAAAGGTGATCCAAAGAAGAATGTACGCCACCTGTAGATGTCAAACCCATCAAATGAACGCTTTTGTTATTTTTTTGAGCATAACCGTATGCGTTTTTAATTTCAGGGTTTTCAAGGATTGAATTGTCCTTGCAAGCGCGGTTGATTTTTACTAAGTCTTGATAAACGATTCTTCCACCACCGATGTTAAGGTGTCCAACTTCCGAGTTACCCATCTGACCGTCAGGAAGTCCGACATTTTCACCCGAAGCCAAAAGTTTTGAATGAGGATAATTTGCGTTAAGATAATCCATATAAGGGGTTGGCGTTTGATAGATGACATCGCCTTTACCCTTGTTTCCGATACCCCAACCGTCGAGTATCATTAAAAGTGCTTTTTTTGCCATTTTCTTTAAATCTATTTTTTTAATTTTATAACGGCACAAAATTAATAAAAAAAGACTTTATTTGATATTAAAAATGTATTTTTTTGAAAATGATTTTTCATCACCAACAAACAGACAATTTTATTGCGCATAAAAAAAACAATTGTTATCTTTGCCCTAAAACAAAATCATTTGCACCATGGAAACTCGCTGACAAGCCCATCGTGAAACTCGCCATAAAATTCTCATCAAAGGACAGAAATATCGAGAGTTACGAGGCGGTGGAGGAGAAAATTAATTAGAAAAAAACGGTCTCGACTAAAATAAGTCAAGACCGCGAGTTTATTAGTCAATATCTGGTGCTAAAAATAATGTGTGATTTATGCGTTTATAAGTTGTTTGAGCATAACAATTAATTTGGTCTCTCGCTCCTCTTCGAGACCCCACAATGATTTGCAAAACAAATCGCCGCAAAGCATAACTCCTTTGCTGAGTTGACATTCGCCCTAAAAACTCTTAAAGTTATTTTCCTTATTCTATTAAATCAACGGTCCAATTGGTTTGTTGCAAAAGATTATTCTTTAGACGAATCTGTTTTGAAAATTCGTCAATCTGCGCCTGAATATCTCGAACATTTACCGTACTTAAAATCTTAATTTCAGTTCGAGATGCCCTTGTGGCAGTACGACTTGCCGAGTCAACAAGATTTCTCAAAATTGACACCTGCTGAATAAGACAATCTTTTTCAGCAATAAGTTCCGTAAGAGTTTTACCCTCAACCTTAACAACTGAATTAGTAATATTAATTCTTGCAACTATATATTTTAGACGATTGACGGCTTCAAAAAACTCTTTCAACAAAGAGTCAGGATTTTCTGCTGGTTTTTCTCCCTCTTGAACCAAAGCGTTGTTCTGAAGACGACTGCCAAGTTGAGCAATTTTTTTATTTAAATCTGCACGCTCCTGCAATGCTTCTGCTAATTTCATTTTGCTTTTCTATTAATTAACAACATCAAAAAAAAATTTCACGACAAAAATAAATCTTTTCAAATTACAGTATATTTTTTTCACATTTTTTATGAAATCTAAAACCTTTTTGCTGATAAATAAATTTTGTGTATATTTGCCGACAGATTTGATTAATAATCAATTACTCTGAAATGGCAATTAATTTATTTACGCAACATATTAAAGTCTTTCTTTGTGATACAAACACTTCTGAAGCGTTAAAACATAAAGAACGACTAAAAATTGTACTCACAAAAGCAGGAATAGAAATTCTTGAATATCAAACAGAAGATAATCTCGAAGAAAAAATTAAACAAGCAGATTGTACCATTCACATTTTGGATAGTACCGATATTTATTCCGACAAACAACAGAGCCTTGCCCACAAAGAATATTCAATCTCAAAACAACTAAGAGAACAAGGTTTGAAAATGTTTATTTGGAATCCTGACAATATCAACGAACAATACATCAATAATATCCGCAGAGAAATTATTGAAAACACCATTTATTCCACCAAACACTCCCCTATTGTTTTTGTAGAAGAACTTAGAGGAATAATGAACATAAAAAATGCCGCTCAACAAGAAATATTACAAAGAGATATTTTCTTTATTTACAACGATTTGGACAAATCAACTGCAAGCGACATTTTAAATATGGTTGAAGATATACAAACCGTCATAAAACTCGGAATCTCAATGAACAGAGATACCGATTACACCGAATATATAAAAAATCAACTTCAAGGCTGCAAAATAGGTGTTATATATTTTGACTATGCCTTAGATTGGGCACTATCTTTTGCTCGTCAAATTTGGAAAGACAGTGGCGGACAATCCTGCAAAACACCTTTGCTACTAATCGGCAACTCCGAACACGCAAAACAAGAACAATTAGAAACTTTGTCAAACGTTATGGAAACTTCTATTAACGACATAAGCCTAATTCCATTGGATATTAAAGTTTTTTTTGACAAGTCTATTCAATAAAGGGCATAAAAAAACGTCGGCTATAAGGAAAGGAAAAAAAATGCCGACGCTTTCAATTTAATTACTAATTAATTACTAAAACAATTTAACGTTAAGATCAAAAAAATTATACGGTTATTGAAAAAATCTGTGCAAAGGAAACATTTTTTTTCCAACATTACTTCTCTATTTGTTTCAAAAACTTACTGAAATGTATCAAAATAGCATAATTTAACCAAAACATAAGAGTTTGTAACATAAAAACAAGAAAAAGCAAATTTCTTGAGAAGTATAAAACAAAAAAACGCAGTATCTTTAGGCATTGAAATTTAACTATATTTTATTTATAATGAAAAGATACTTTTTAACACTTGGAGTGGCTGCACTTTTTAGCCTTTCGGCAAGTGCGCAATGGGGTCCACCAAAAGAAGACAACGACCCTACAGGATTAAAAGATGCTTACAAAGATTATTTCAAAATCGGTGTTGCCGTCAACATGGGCAATATGAACAGAGAAAACGAAATTGAAGTAATCCTTAGAGAGTACAACAGCATTACCGCTGAAAACGACATGAAACCCGTTTCGGTTCATCCGCAAGAAAACGTATGGACATGGCAAAAAGCAGATTCTATCGCAAATTTCTGTCGCAAACACAACATCAAAATGCGTGGACACTGTCTTGTATGGCATAATCAGTTTAGCGATTGGATGTTTACTGACAAAAACGGCAAAGATGTCAGCAAGGAAGTTTTCTATCAACGTCTAAAAGACCATATAACAACTGTAGTTAACCGCTACAAAGACATTGTTTATTGTTGGGACGTTGTCAACGAGGCTATGGCTGACAATGCAAGACCTACGCCTTGGAATCCTAACCCGTCACCTTATCGTGAATCTCGTCTTTACAAACTCTGCGGCGACGAATTTATCGCTAAAGCATTTGAATTTGCTCATCAAGCAGACCCAAATGCTCAACTTTTCTACAACGATTACAATGCCGCCGACCCTGGCAAAAGAGACCGTATCTTCAATATGGTTAAGAAAATGAAAGATGCCGGCGTACCAATCGATGGTATCGGAATGCAAGGACATTATAACGTCTACGGACCTTCTATGAAAGACATCTCTGATGCTATTGAAAAATATTCTACTATCGTTAAACACATTCAGTTTACCGAACTCGATATTAGAGCAAACGAGGAAATGGGCGGGCAACTTCAATTCAGCCGCAACGAAGGCGCAGTAATCGAACCTTATATCCGCACTTTGCACGAAAACCAATACCACCAACTTTTCAGAGTGTTGCGCAAACACAAAGATGTAATTGACGTTGTTACGTTTTGGAATGTCAGCGACAGAGATTCTTGGGTTGGTGTCAACAACTACCCTCTCCTATTTGATAAGGACTGCAAACGCAAACCGTCTTACGGCATAGTAAAAAGATTCAACGCCGCTCTTGATAATCAAGACATTAAAGAAGACTTCAAACCCTCTGAACTTAATCAACCCGGACAAGAATATCCTATGGTTAATTCTCAAGGTTACGCAAGATTTCGTGTCAGAGCACCTCAAGCAAAATCCGTTATAGTATCGTTAGGACTTGGCGGAAGCGGACAAACAGTTTTAAACAAAACCAAAGACGGATATTGGGAAGGCACAACCGACGGTCCTATGGACGAAGGTTTTCATTATTATCATCTTACAATTGACGGTGGAGTTGTCAACGATCCGGGTGCTAAAAACTATTACGGCTCTGTCCGTTGGGAAAGCGGTATCGAAATCCCCGCTCACGACAAAGACTTCTATGCCGAAAAGAACGTTCCTCATGGGAATGTTCAGCAAATACTTTTTTGGAGCAAGAGTACAAATCAGTTTCAACGTGCTTTTGTCTACACACCTCCTACTTACGGTGTTAACGCAAAAGAAACTTTTCCCGTTCTTTATCTGCAACACGGTTGGGGCGAAGACGAGACCGCATGGTCTAATCAAGGTCATGCAAACCTTATCATGGACAACCTCATCGCTGAAGGAAAAGCAAAACCATTTATCATTGTAATGGCATACGGACTTACAAACAATGTAAAATTTGGTACAATCGGACAATTCACCGCAAAAGAATTTGAAACAATGCTTTGCGACGAACTTATCCCTTACGTTGACTCTCATTTCAAGACCAAAAAAGACAGAAACTACCGTGCATTAGCAGGTCTTTCGATGGGCGGAATGGAGACAAAACTTATTTCAGGACGTAGGACAGACCTTTTTGCATCGTTTGGTGTTTTGAGCGGCGGACAATTTGCTCCCTCTGATTTCAAAGACAACAAAGCAGTAAAATATTTGTTCCTCAGTTGCGGCTCAAAAGAAAATCCCGAAAGTATCAAAAAGTCAACCTCTGACATGAAAGCAGCCGGTTATAACGTAACAGGTTATATTTCAGAAGGTACGGCACACGAATTTTTAACATGGAGACGAAGCCTTTATCAAATGGCTCAAGAATTGTTTAAATAACGGTTTTCCCACGGCAATTTCATTTAACACCGAATTAAACGAATAAAACGAATTTGTCTTACAGAAAGTTACATTAAACAAAGCGCCGCAAGCGGCAGCGAATTTAACGAATATAAAAATTGCAGAGGTGTATTCGTTAAATTTGTAAAATTTAATTTATTAGTTTAATAAATTGTTTTGTTTTATTCGTTTAATTCGGTGTTAAAATTTTAAATAAAATCGCCGTACGGTTCCCAAAAAACCAAAAAATCAATAAATAATAAAAACAGCCCTTTAACATATTTTGTTTTAGGGCTGTTTTTTTATTACATTTTTTAACAATCCCTTGACCTCCTTTTATTATAAAATAAAATCAATAGCAACAAAGATAATAAGTGAATTATACATTACATAATTCTATAATAAAACAAAAATAAAATTTGACGGTAAAAAATATTGTAAAAAAACATAAAAAAAATGCAAAAAAATTTGGTAATATGAAAACAATTTTCTACCTTTGTAACGTTATCGATGACAAACAAATATTTGTTTTAAGTAGTTAAAATAATTGTCTAACTCTTTTAAGAAAGAAAAAAGGAGGATTGCTTATAAGAACAAAAGTCTATAATAAAAAATGATAGTTCAATTTAAAAAAAAAGCCTTCAGTTCGGAACCTGAAGGCTTTTTTGTATAAATTCAGTATTTTTATAACTAATTAGTTTTCAAATAGTTAGCGGCGATTTTTTGAATATATTTTCCTATAATATCAAATTCAAGATTTACTTTATCACCCTCTTTGATGTACTTAAAATTAGTATTTTCAAAAGTATACGGAATAATTGCGACCCTAAATTTGCCGTTTTGAGAATTACATACCGTAAGACTTACTCCATTTACGGAAACAGAACCCTTTTCAACGGTAATATTTCCTTGATTAGCTTCGTATTCGATTGTGTAATAAGTGCTACCTGAAGCATCTTCTACCTTAGTACAAATACCAGTTTGGTCAACATGTCCCTGAACAATATGACCGTCAAGTAAAGAATCGGGACGCATACTACGTTCAAGGTTAACATAATCGCCAACTTTCAAAAGTCCGAGATTAGAGCGGTTGAGCGTTTCCTGCATAGCGGTAACAACATAACCTTCTTTTGTTAACTTTACAACGGTAAGACAAACGCCGTTATGTGCAACGCTTTGATCAATAGACAATTCCGACTGAAAAGGACAAGAAACAGTAAAATCAATATTTTGTTGATATTTTTCTATTTTAACAATCTTGCCCGTTGTCTCTACAATTCCTGAAAACATATTAACAAAATAAATTATTTAGCAATTTTTTTATAAGATGACAAAATACCTTCGATTACCGAAGACGAAAAGCCATTACGCTCCATTTCGTTAAGACCTCTAATCGTAGTTCCTGACGGAGTACAAACTCTGTCGATTAATTGTTCAGGGTGAACACCGTCTTTCATAAGAAGTTCAACAGTGCCCTTCATAGTTTGAGCAGCAATTTCTTGAGCGACATCGCTTCTGAAACCGATTTCAATACCTCCCTCTGTCATAGCACGCAAAAATCTCAAAATAAACGCAATACCAGAACCTGTTAGAATAGTTGCCGCATTAATTTTATCTTCGTCAACAACAATCGTTTTGCCTAAAATGCTTAGAATGTTAAGAGTTTTTTCAATATCTTCGTCTTCGGAATCATAACTTACGCAAGTAACTGACTGATTAATAGAAGCCGCAATATTGGGCATAATTCTGAAAACAGAAACTTTCTTTGAAGAATATGCGTTAATTTGGTCAATACTAAGACCAGCAACCGGCGAAATCAACACTTGAGAATTATTTAAAGCCGGTTCAATTTCTTCGATAACATCTTTTGCAACCCAAGGTTTAACACACAAAAATATTATTTCACTATTTTTTACCGACTGGACATTATCTCTTGAGGCATTGATACCTAAAGAACGGATTTTACCTAAATCAACCTCAGGGTCGGTAGCCGTGATGTTGAGATTCATTTCTTTTTGTTTGTTTGCCAAGCCTTTGGCAATCGAAAATCCAAGATTGCCGCAGCCGATAACGGTAATATTCATAAAATATATAAATTAGTTTTCACGTGTCAAAATTATTTTTTTTTATCCGATAAATCAAATTTTATTACACAAAAAAAATGATTATCTTTGCCACAAAATTTTTTTTAAATATGAGTTTGTCCGAAAATCAATACAAATTAGGAATAGATATAGGTTCAACAACGGCCAAAGTAATTATTTTTGATTCAGAGGGAAAAATTGTGTTTCATAAATATGGAAAACACAATACATACGTATACAAAACATTAATTGACACATTAAAAGATGCGTTTCAGTTACTCGGTAACATCCGTCTTAAAGCCGCAATCACCGGCACTGCAGGCATGGGCATCAGCGAGAGAAACAACATAAAATTTTCGCAAGAGGTTATCGCCGCAACAAACGTCGTCAACCAAAAATACAAAGAAGTTAGTACCTTGATTGACATTGGTGGCGAGGATACTAAAATGATTTTTTTTCAGGAAGGCAAAAGTCCCGATATTCGTATGAACGGAAATTGCGCAGGAGGTACAGGCGCATTTATCGAACAAATGGCTTCACTTCTGAATGTAAAAATCGAAGATATGAACTCTCTTGCAGAAAAAAGCACAAACCATTATCCAATTGCTTCACGCTGCGGAGTGTTTGCTAAAACCGACATTCAAAACCTTTTGGCAAGAAAAGTTGAAAAACAAGACATTGCCGCAAGTATTTTTCATGCTGTCGGCATACAAACATTGAACACACTTTCAAGAGGTTTTGAAGTTAAACCGAAAGTAATGTTTATCGGCGGACCTCTTACTTTTATGCCCGAACTCAGAAAAAAAATGCTTCTTGCAATGGATTTGACAGAAAAAGACGTAATTCTGCCAGAATATTCTGAATATTTTCCAGCGCAAGGAGCAGCCTTAGAAGCCGAAGGAGATTTTCTTCTTGAGGAATTAATCAAGGATTTTGAAAAGTCAAAAGACATAAAAACTCAAAAAAAAGATAGTCTTCCATATCTTTTCAAAGACGAGGAGGATTATAACAATTGGCTAAAAAACCGTCATATTGTGAATCCCAAAGAAATGTCATTGGAAGAATATCAGGGCAAACAACTTTATCTTGGAATAGATTCCGGCAGCACGACTTCAAAAGTTGTCATTATGGGAGATAACAACGAATTGTTGTTTTCAAAATACATGAACAATGCAGGAAATACTCTTGAAAAAATTCACGGTGCGTTAAAGTCTTTCTATCAAGAAAATAAAGAAACTCTTTTAAAGAAAAATCTTAACATTACAGCCTCCGCAGTAACTGGCTACGGCGAAGACCTCGTAAAAGCCGCAATCGGCATTGACTATGGCATTGTTGAAACTTTAGCACATTTCAGCGCAGCAAAATATCTAAATCCGAAAGTTGATTTCATAATGGACATTGGAGGTCAGGATATGAAAGCGATTTTCATACAAGCAAATGTAATCAACCGAATCGAACTCAACGAAAGTTGTTCTGCCGGCTGTGGTTCTTTTATCGAAACGTTTGCAAAAACCCTCGGCATGAAAACTCCTGACTTTGCACTCAAAGCAACTCAAAGTCAATCGCCTTGTGATTTAGGCACAAGATGCACGGTTTTTATGAACTCGAAAGTAAAGCAATCATTGCGAGAAAATGCGACTGTAAGTGATATTTCGGCGGGACTTGCCTATTCGGTGATAAAAAACGCATTGTTCAAAGTTTTGAAATTAAAAAATTTTGACGAGTTAGGTCAAACGATAGTTGTTCAAGGCGGCACATTCAAGAATCCTGCTGTTTATAGGGCTTTTGAAATCTTAACCGGCAAAAAACTTACAAGCACCGACATTCCTGAAATGATGGGAGCCTTCGGAGCAGCTATTTATGCAAAAGACAGATTTTTGTCATCGGGCAAAACAACCGACAACTTCATAGGTCTTAACAACATAGACAACGCTCTCAAATACGAAAATAAACAAATAATTTGCAAAGGCTGCGAAAATAATTGTCTTGTTACCGCCTTTAAATTTGAAGGTAAACGCACTTATTATTCTGGCAACAAATGTCAGAAAATATTTTCGTCAAGAGGCGAAAAAGTCGAAAAAGGAGACAATCTTTTTGCAATACGTTACAAACTCCTTTTTGAGCGCAATCAAAAACCCGAAAAACCAACCCTTAGGATAGCAATACCAAGAGTTTTGAATCAATATTCAAACTATCCGTTTTGGCACGCACTTCTAACAAACTGCGGCATTGAAGTAATCCTAACGCCTCCAACTACAATAAAAATGTACGAAAAAGGCGCAGGAACAATTATGAGCGATAACATCTGCTTCCCTGCAAAAATTGTTCACGGACATATTATGTGGGCAATTGAGCAAAAACCAGACAGAATTTTCTATCCTATTGTAATTTACGAGAAAAACGATTTCAAAGGGTCAGAAAATTCTTACAATTGCCCTATTGTATCAGGATATGCAGATGTTATAAGAAGTTCAATTGACCCGTTTGGCAAATACGGCATACCGTTTGACACTCCAACAGTGAATTTCAATGATGAAGCATTACTTTACAAAACATGCCGTAAGTATCTAAAAACATTAGGAATTAGCGGCAACATAATAAAAAAAGCATTCAAGGCTGCGACATTAGCACAAAAAGAATATCGTTCAGAAATTGCAGTTCAAGCGGTGAAAATCATAGAAAAAGCAAAACACGAAAACAAATTACTTGTTGTGCTTGCCGGACGACCGTATCACGCTGATATGCTAATCAACCAAAAAACTCCTGACATCATAGCCGATTTAGGAGCGTCAGTAATTTCAGAGGATTCGCTATCGGCTTATCTTGACATAATGGACCTTCAGATAATCCCGCAATGGGCATATCCTAACCGTATACTCAATGCGGCGCAATGGGTTGCAGAACAAGATCAAAACATCACACTTGTACAACTAAATTCTTTTGGTTGCGGTCCTGATGCAGTGCTTGTTGACGAAGTAACGGACATATTACGCGCAGCGGGAAAAACCAACACAATAGTAAGAATCGATGAAATAAATTCAACAGGCTCTATTTTATTAAGAATCCGCTCTTTAATGGAATCTTTCAAAGTGATGGATCTAAATAATCGCCCGTCAAAACACAAAAGAAAAACCGTTAAGCCTTTTTCTAACGAAGATAAGCACAGAACAATTCTTGCACCATACTTCGCTGAAGGCTATTCGGATATATTGCCAGTATTTTTCCAAATGTCGGGCTACAACCTTGTAAACTTACCAAAACCCGACAAACGCTCAGTAGAATGGGGTTTAAGATATGCTAACAACGAAATCTGCTATCCTGCCACAATTGTCATAGGCGATATGATAAAAGCAATCAAAGAGGGTCAGTACGACAGAAACAAAATAGCGTTTGCCATAACACAAACAGGTGGACAATGCAGAGCCTCGTCATATTTGGCACTAATGAAAAAAGCATTAATTTCGGCTGGATATTCTGACATTCCGATTATTACTGTCGGCACGGCTGGCAAAACTATCAATCAACAACCCGGTTTCTATATCAATTGGATGAAGTTTTTGCCGGTTTTAGTTCCCGTAACAATCTATACCGATACTTTGCTACGATTGTATCATATTCTGATTGTCAGAGAAAAAAACAAAGGCGAAACACTTTCGTTTAAAGACAAATACATAAAATTACTTCAAGAAGAAGTTCCATATCGTCAACCCAAAAAGATTTACGAATTGTTGGAAAAAATGATTCTTGAAGCAAACAGCATTGAAACTATCTTCCAAAAATTGGAATCGTGGGCGAAATATATGTCAAATACAATAAATTTGGCAACCGATTTATTTCCGACAAATTGATAGAAGAAGGTGTTGAGGTTGTCTTTCCGCCCATTTTGGAATTTTTCACCCAAGAAATCGTCAACGTCAAGAAGAATTGGGACATGAATTTAACTCATCACAAATTTTCTTCTTGGGTTTTGGTTGAATTTTTCAACATTTATATCAACAATGCAATTTCAAAAGCCGAAAAAATCTTAAAAAAATCCAAGTATCCATTTGTTTTTGAAAGCATTAAACAGATAGCCGAAGATGCTGAACAAACACTTTCGCTTTCAAATCAATTCGGCGAAGGGTGGCTTATAAGTGCAGAAATCTCCTCGTTCGCAAAACAAGGAATCAACAATGTCATCAGCGTACAACCCTTTGGCTGTATTGCAAACCAAGTAATTTCAAAAGGTATTGAAAAAAATCTCAAGAAAAAATATCCAAATCTCAACCTTTTGTTTTTGGATTATGACGACGGGGCAAGCGATGTCAACATAACAAATAGATTATATTTTATGTTGAAAACACTATAAAAGAAAAAGACTGTCCGTTTTTTCTCAAAAATAGACAGTCTTTTTTTGTCAAAATTACTCAATAACAATTTATTTCACTTCAAAATCGCACTTCCAAGCGGCTTTGTCAACATTGCTACTGTTAGCAATCCAAAGCGTGAATTTACCTTTTTCGAGCACTTCCTTGTCGTCAAGACCAAAGAATTTGAGCGAAGAAAGTGGCATAGAAAGTTCAACTTTTTTAGACTCACCTTTTTTGAGGAACACCCTTGTAAAGGCTTTCAATTCTTTAATCGGACGAGTTATTGACGCAGAAAGGTCTCTAACGTAAAGTTGCGGAATCTCTGCTCCGTCATAGTTACCACTATTTTTGATTAAAAATGTAACTTTTATCTCATCGTTTTCGCCAGAGAAAGACGTTCTGTTGATATTAAAGTCAGAAAATTCAAACGAAGTGTAACTCAAGCCGAACCCGAACTCAAGCAACGGACCAAAACCAGCGTCCAACATGTATGATGTGCAACCGAGCGATGTCTGACCAGCCTCAGCCGGAATATCGTCAAGCAAAACTTCGTGTCCCGAAGCCGGACGACCTGTCATATTCTGACCATAATAAATTGGCACCTGACCGACTGATTTTGGGAATGTAACCGGCAATTTGCCCGACGGCGTTACATTACCCGAAAGTAAGTTGACGAGCGCAGGTCCGCCCATTGTGCCGGGGTGAAACATATAAATCATTGCGTCAGAATTGTTTAAATCATCAGCAATAGTTAGCGGACGACCTGCCATAATAACCGAAACAACAGGTTTGCCTGTTTTTTTGAGGGCTTCAAGCAATTGACTTTGAGCACCTTGAAGATTAAGATTAGCCAAACAATGAGCCTCGCCGGAAAGTATTGATTCTTCACCACCAACAAAAACAATCACGTCAGCAGTTTTGGCGGCAGCAATCGCCTTGGAAAGATTCGATAAGTTTTTATCGCGCGAATATGTCAGCACGGGAACGTAATTGACCTCATAACCAGCATCTTTTAACGCAACAAGTGGCGTTACAGTATGCGATTTTTCACCGTCGAAAACCCATGTACCGAGTTGGTCGTGTGGAGCGTCAGACATTGGACCAGTCAGGAGGATTTTCTTAAAATTCTTGAAAGGCAACACACCATTATTTTTGAGTAAAACTGCACTTTCTTCGGCAGATTTTTGTGCAGCAGCAAGATGTGCCGGTGCGTATTTAACATCTTGACTTGTTGAAATATACGGATTAGTGAACAGTCCAAGGCGATATTTAATTCTAACGATGTTGCGACAAGCGTTGTCAACAGTTTTTTCCGACACTTTACCCTCTGAAATAAGAGCCTCAAGATTATCTTTGTAAGCATTTGCCACCATGTCCATATCAAGACCGGCGTTGATAGCACGTTCTGCGGCATGTTTCATATCGTCGGCGAAACCGTGGTTGACCATTTCGCCAATCGAAAACCAGTCAGAAACCACAAATCCGTCAAACTTCCATTCTCCTCGAAGAATATCACTCAAAATCAGTTTGTTACCTGTTGATGGAACGCCATCGTTGTCGTTGAAGGAACTCATATAAGTTGCAACACCTTCATTAGCGGCAGCCCTAAACGGCGGAAGATACACGTTTCTCAATTGACGCATAGGAATATACGTTGAATTGTAGTCCCTACCGCCAACTGCCGCACCATAGCCGACAAAATGCTTGGCACAGGCTGCCATTGAGGTTGGCTTGCTAAGGTTTCCATTACCTTGATAACCACGCACAGCCGCCGCTCCCATTACAGAAGTTAGGTAAGGGTCTTCGCCATAACCTTCAGCGATTCGTCCCCAACGAGGGTCGCGGGCGATGTCAAGCATAGGTGAAAATGTCCAACGGATTCCGTCCGAAGATGCCTCCACTGCCGATATTTCGGAGCCTTGACGCACCAGAGCCGTGTCAAAACTTGCCGCTTGTCCAAGTGGAATCGGGAAAATAGTCTTATAGCCATGGATTACATCACGGCTTATAAGTACCGGAATGTGAGGAGGATTGTCAACAGCGGCTTTTTGTATTCGGTTTAGATTTTGAGGATTAGCCTCGTTGAGGATACTGCCCATCATTCCTGATGCTGCAAGAGCCTCCATTTCTTCCACCTGACCGGCTGTTACTTGGTTGAGTTGTCCAATTTTTTGCTTCAACGTTAGCGAGTTTACAACGCTGTCAACAAAACGGTCTTCCGCACTTTGCGAATTAGAGCCGCTGTTAGGATTGCCGCCGCACGCCGAAAGTAGTACGAGCGCAGTCGATAGTATTTTAAAAGTTGCTTTCATAACGAAAAGTTTTTTTGAGTTTTACGATATGCAAATGTACTATTTTTTTGTATTGACTTCCAAATTTTGTATACCTTCTTAACTACTGCAAACCGCTTTTGAACGTCTCAAACACTACTTCAATACTACTGCAAGGACCAAAATGGGGCAAAAAGTTGTATTTTTACATAAAAACAAACACTCACATTCTGTTTCAATTTTGAAAATTCAGGTGTATTTTTTAACTTTGCCGACAAACACAAAAAAACAATCAAAGAGATGCAAAGCAACGAACTCATACGATTCGACTACGCGATGAAGAAACTTTTAAGGAACAAGAACAATTTTGCCGTCCTTGAAGGGTTCATCGAAGTCATTTTGGAAAAGAAATGCAAGATTCAGGCGATTCTCGAAAGCGAAGGCAACAAGGACAGCGAAGACGACAAGTTCAACCGTGTTGACATCAAGGCTCAAGACGAGAACGGCGAAATTTTCGTTGTTGAAGTTCAGACATCACGCTACACATATTATTTGGAGCGCATATTGTTTGGCGTGTCGAAAGCCGTTGTCGAACAGGCTTCAGAGGGCGACGACTATGGCAAAATCAAGAAAGTATATTCCGTCTCCATTGTCTATTACGATTTTGGCGATGGTGAAGATTACATTTACCGTGGCACAACGGAATTTCGCGGTGTCAGAAAAGGCGACATTCTCAAAGTGTCTCGTAAGGAAGAACTCACAGAGGAGGAACTTGCCGTCGAATTAGGTAAGGACGAGTCAAAGCGTCGAGCCTACAAACTAAAAAAACAGACAATCGGCGACATTTTCCCAGAATACTGCTTGATACGAATCAACGCATTCCGTCCAACGGTTGCCAATGCGTTAGAAGAATGGATGACTTTTCTCAAGGACAACAGCATCAAGGACGACACAACCGTCCCCGGACTTGTTGAAGCTAAAGAGTTGTTGAAAAGATCCAACATGTCGCTGGTGGAGCGCAACACATACCTTCGACACCTCGAAGCAATGCAAAACGAGAAAAGCGCAACGCAATATTCGTACGCATCAGGAAAAGTTGACGGAAGATTGGAAGGAATAGAAGAAGGACGTGCAGAAGGTCGCGCAGATGCAATGCGAGAAATGGCAAAAAAAATGCTCTCCGACGGCATGACGTTGGAACTCGCTGCAAAATATTCTGGACTTACACTCGATGAAATCGAAAAAATTTAATGCACATTACTGTAAAAATTGAAATACTTATTAATCATAATCGCTTTTTTGAGTCCGCTGTTGGCATTGGCGCAGGGACATAGTTTTGTTCGTCAATACGGCAAACAATTATCCTTGAGCGGACCA
>CAJOGF010000120.1:17402-23380 GCA_905233995.1 uncultured Bacteroidales bacterium
TTTTTCAGCTGTGCCTTTTCCAACTGAACTACGTTGCGTACACATTGCTCGACATACCGAACGCATTTACGCCGGTGGCGTCAACGAACTTGGCTACTTTGAAGTCCTCAACACCGGCGAGCCACAATACACAAGCCTATTAACCGAATTGGACAGCATCACTGCAAAATCACTCGGCAATATTTGGCATATTTTTGAGTATGACAACACCATATATTTCACCACTGACGCTCTGATTCTCAAATATTCAAGCGGACGATTCACAGTCATAGACCCGCTCGGACACATCGACTGCGCATTTATGTCGAGAGGGACACTATATTTGGCTGTTGACGGTTCGCTCAAATTTCTCATGGGCGAGACAATCCGCGATTGCTATAATTGCGACATCTTGAAAAACAAAATGTTACGTGGATTTGCAAGTTATCACAGCGGAATCCTCGTCCTGAGCGAAAACGAAGGCCTCTACTATTATGACGGTCAACACTGCACGCCGTTCGCAACCGAAGCCGACAAGATACTAAAATCGTCAATGTCGTTTTGTATAGCCGAAAACGACCGTCAATGGGCTGTCGGCACAGTAAAATCCGGCATCGCCGTCATCGACAAAAAAACTCTCGCAGTCGAGCGTATCGACATTAACACATCACTTTCAGAAAACACAGTCATCTCGTTGGCTTTCAGCACTGACGGCTCACTTTGGGCAGGACTAAACTGCGGAATCGACCATATTTTGCTCGGTCAGCCTATTAGTTGCATCTGCCCTCAAAACTACGTCGGAATAGGCTACGATGCTGCCGTTGGAGATAGTTGTATGCACCTTGCGACCAACAGGGGCGTGTTTTTCGCAAAATTCACCAAAAACAACTACCCCGAACTAACACCTTTGGACGATCTCGACGGTCAGGCTTGGGGATTTTATAAAGCGTTTGGCAATCTGTATCTGCTTCACGACAAGGGACTTTACAGAATTGACGGCAAAAAAGCATATAGTCAGGGCGGAATAAAAGGCTTTTGGGGAATGGTTCAGATTGACGACTCAACCGCACTTACTGCCACATATTCAGAACTTTACGCGGCACAACTCAAAAAAGACGGCTCACTCGATTTTGTGCGTCAACCGCTTGACGGCTCTTATTACAATATGGTCTGCGCCGACGATTACATTTGGTTACATTCCAAAGGCGGTCTTAATTGTGTCCGCGCCAAATATCTCAAATCCGATAGACAACTATATGATTTCAAGCATTTTAACATTGACGACGGACTGCCCAATGACAAGACTTTCAGACTTCAGGTCATTGATGGCAAAGTGTGCGCAATGTCCGCGTCAGGCGTATTTGAGTTTGAGTTTCAAAGCCAACGTTTCATAAAAATTGATTCTATTGCCGGACTTGACTGTCGCGACGGACTAAGGGCTGTCTCGCAATCTTCCAACGTGTCAATAGGATTAAAGGACAACTTGATAAAAGTCAACAAAAACGGCAAACAGTCAGCATATTACCTTGACAACGCCTTTGTGTGTCTACATTCCATGACACCACCGCCGGTTTTCGTTGAGGATACAATTGCCGTCATCAGCAATATCAACGGATTTTCGCTTACAAGGCTCGGTTCAGAAAACATTCAAACAACCAAAAACTTGATTTCCAAAGTTTTCATCGGAGGCTCGCTCGCTTGGCGCAGCAACTATCCTGACAAAAAATACGTCCCCGTATCGCCATACAGCAGTTCTGACATCAAATTCGTGCTTTTCGGCACACAAGACAGCGACAAGTTTTCGTTCCGTCTGAACAACGGTAAATGGAGCGAACCCGCATTTTTCCGCAGCAAGGAATTTACTTCGCTAAAAGAGGGACGTTATAGTTTTCAGATACGACAAATCGACCTTAGCGGCAACCAAATTATCGAGGATAGTTTCGATTTTATAATACTTCCGCCTTGGTACCGTACATGGTGGGCGTATGTGCTTTATTTGCTGACATTTGCGGCTATTGTGATGCTGATAACAAGAATCGTTCGTCGTCATTATCACAACAAACAACTCAAAATCGAGGAAAAGAACCGCGAGGACATTCAACGGCTTGAACTTCAGCACGAAAAAGAGTCAGCCGCCGACAAACTCCGCATTTCGGAACTCGAAAAGCAAAAACTCAAGGACGACCTCGACCACAAGACCACCGAACTTGGCGACATGGCATTGTCGTTGGCAGGTAAAAACGAAATTCTTGACACTCTGAAAAGCGACATCGCCGATATTGTCAAGAATAATACCCTCGCCCCCGCCCTCAAGCAGAAACTCTCGGAAATTAACACCAAAATCGACAATAACATTCAGAACGACAAGTTGATAGACCGTTTTGAGGAACAGTTCAACCTTTTGCACAACAATTTCATCAAGAAGTTAAAAACTCTCTATCCCGAACTTTCGCGCAACGACTATATGCTTTGCGCCTATATTCGTATGGAACTATCAACCAAAGAGATAGCACAAATGCTCAACATGAGCGTCCGCGGCGTTGAAAGCCAAAAATACCGTCTGAAAAAGAAAATCAACCTCGACACCGATTTGAACGAATATCTCAAAAGCGTGGAGAATCAGGAGTAGTCGAATGAATGCTTGACAATTTCACAATATTTTTTGCAGGTTATAATCATTATTTGCACCTTTTTTATTAAATTTGCGTCTAAATAATGAGTACAGCATGATAATCAACGGCATCGACATAGAAGTAGAGCGCAAGCCGATAAAACACATTCATTTGTCGGTATATCCGCCAGACGGTAGGGTGCATGTGTCTGCGCCACAGCAAGCCAACGACGAGCAGTTGCGTCTTTATATTCTTTCAAAATGGGTGTGGATATGTGAGCAGCGCGACAAAGTAACGTCTTACAAAACACAGCCAAAGAGGGAATTTGTAAGCGGAGAAACGCATTACTATTTTGGAGATAAGTATAGGTTCAAACTTGTTGTCAATCCAAACGAAAATCAAAATGTGCGTAAAGAATCGGGCTACATTGTTGTTACCTGCCGCAAGAGAGAAAACGCGCCCAATTTGCTTCGAGAATGGTATCGCATAGAGCTAAAAATACGGCTTAATAGGTTGGTTGAGCAATGGAAAATGAAAATTGGAGTAAATCCTACGCTGTGGGAAATAAGAGAGATGCCACAACGTTGGGGAAGTGCATCCAAGGCAACTGGCAAGGTTATTTTCAATTTAGAATTGGCTAAAAAATCAATAGATTGCATTGAATATGTTGTAGTTCACGAACTGATTCATCTCATTGAGAGAACACATACACCAACATTTTATCGCATTCTTGCCACACACATACCAGACTGGGAAAACAGAAAAAACAGATTAAACAACTTGTAATAACAACTATATGAGCAATTATAATGAGCAGAAAGAGAGGCAATATCAAAACCAAATAGTTGAGATATTCAGAAACGAATTGGGATATAGGTACTTGGGAAAATTGCAATATGAACAGCATGCCAAGGCTACCCCCGACGGATATGTCAATAAACCAATCCGTGAGGAGGATGTCCGTTCGTACTTGTTGCGCAAAAATAGCGGCAATACGCCCATGATGGTAGACGAGGCTATAAAGCAGCTCAAAGAAATGGCTCGTTTGGGAAATAAAAGGCAAGGAGAACTAATTGCCGCCAATTGCAAGTTGTATGATGTGCTCACAACAAATGTTAAGGCTATGCCAGAAAAAGGACAGAACAAAAGAGATGTATGTTTTTTTGATTTTCAACATCCGGAAAACAACGATTTTGCAATAGCCGAAGAGGTGAGCTACATCTGCGGATTGTCCAACAAAAATGCTCGCCCCGACCTTGTGGTCTATGTCAATGGCATAGCATTGGCTGTAATTGAATTGAAACGCAGCATTGTATCTCTCGACGAAGGCATAAAGCAAAATCTTTCCAACGAGTTTAATATAATACCCTCATTTTTTACCACAGTGCAGTTTACCATTGCAGCAAGCGACAAGAATGGATTTGAGTATGCCACGGTGGGCACGCCTCGTAAATTTTGGTGTCCGTGGAAAAAAGACGGTTCCACGGTAAACAACGAAACCGATGAAGTCAAGAATGTTGCCAATCCGCCGCTTGGCGACAAAGAGGCTTTCCTTTCATTCTTCAACAAAGATACATTTATGCACATGGTGCGCTATGGCGTTATTGACGATGGCGGCACAAAGAAAGTGATGCGTCCGCACCAATATTATGCGCTACGTGCTGCAATTCCACGCTTGAAAAACAAACAAGATGGCGTTATTTGGCACTCGCAAGGCAGCGGTAAGAGCCTCACCATGGTGTGGTTGGCCAAATATATACGCTCTAACTTTGAAGATCCGCGTGTTCTCGTTATCACAGACCGCACCGAACTCGACACCCAAATACAAAACACGTTTCTTCATTCAAAAGAAGATGCAGTAAAGGCGACAAGCTCCGACAACCTTTTGGAACTGCTTGCGGGCGGCGAGCAATGGCTTATCTGTTCGCTTATCCACAAGTTTGGCAAGCATATCGACCCAGAAACAGGCAAGGAGGTAGTGGGTGATGACGATGCTCCTATTCCATTGGAGAAGTATCTTGACGAACTGAAAAAGATTGTGGCAAAAAAATATCCCAACGGTTTCAAAGCCAAAGGGACAAACAAGTTTGTATTTGTAGACGAATGTCACAGAACTCAAGGCGGTCGCCTGCACGAAGCAATGCGCCTGATTATGGGCAACGATGTGATGTTCATTGGTTTTACTGGCACTCCGCTACTCAAAGACCAGAAAAAAAAGGGCGGCTTTGCCGAATACAATAAAGCCAAAAACACTTCCGAAATCCGTTTTGGCGCATTCATTCACACCTATCTCCACAAAGAAGCGGTGGCCGACAAGGTGATACTCGACCTTCGGTACGAGGGACGCAACGTGGAACAGCAAATACGCTCAAAAGACAAAATTGACGAAAAACTGAACGAATTGCTTGCCGAGACCAGCGAAGAAAACAAGCAGAAAATAAAAGACCGTTGGGCTACATTAGAGAAAGTCTACTCCTCTTCTGAGCGCATCGAACGCATCGGCTACAGCATACTCGATGATCTAAGCCGCTATCCCTTCAATCAAGATTGGTGTAATGCGATGCTTGTAGCTGGTAATATATATAGCGCATACAAATATTACGAGTTTTTTCAATACAAATGCGAAAATCATGGGTTAAGAGACAAATGCGCCGTTGTTACCAGCTACCAACCAAGCGATGCAGACTTGCGAAAAAAGGACGACGGTGATGCGGAAACTATTGCCGAAAGCAAGTTCAAGTACGAAATGGCAAAGAAATCGTTCCAAGAAGCTGGAGTGAAAGACGCTGACAAATACGAGGAGTGGGCAAAGAAGAAATTCAAGGAGCAACCCTCGCAGATGAAACTGCTTATCGTTGTCGATAAACTTCTTACTGGTTTCGACGCTCCAAGTGCCACGCACCTCTACATAGACAAAGATATGAGGGATCACAATCTGTTTCAAGCCATCTGCCGTGTCAACCGTCTGGGCGAAGACATCAAGCGCGACAAGAACGATTCCAACAGCGAACCTATCTTCTCGCACAAAGAATATGGCTTGATCGTTGACTTCAAAATCTTGTTTGACAACATTCAAAACGCCATCGACAAATTCAACAAAGGAGCCTTCGACGGATACGACCCTTCCGACATCAGCGGGATACTTGAAGACGCTCTTGTAAATGGCAAACGCAGGCTCGTCAGCGCGCTTAAGGCGTATCTGGCTTTAGTGTCCGATTGGCAACGGCAGGGACTTACCGACAACGACAAACTCGCCGATTATTACAAAAATCCTGAGTTGAAACCCGACCGCATAGCCATCTACAAGATTCTCGACCAGTTTGTTACATCATACCACAACATTGCCGACAATATCATAAAGGCTGGATATACGCAAGACGAGGCTTC
>CAJOGF010000120.1:23390-24609 GCA_905233995.1 uncultured Bacteroidales bacterium
CGTATCGCACAAGTTTCCGGCGACGATGTGGATCTAAAGGCTTTCGACCCTCAAATGCGCAACCTTCTCGACAGATATATCCGCGCAGAGGATGCCGAAACTGTTGTTCCTGCCACCGCCGACTTTTCTTTCCTCGACCTTCTGACCCAGAACAGCGACACCGAAGATACCGCCCAAAAAGCAGAAAACGAGGTCAAGAGCAAGAAAAGTGCCGCAGAGAAAATAGAAGCCAAAGTACGGCAGGTAATCAACGACTGGAACGCCAAAGACAAGCATGAGGGTATGAGGTTTAGCGAGCAACTCAAGGCGATAATCGACAACGCTCAAAATCGAATTATTGACGATGCAAAGCGTATCCGCGAACTCATCGAATTGCTCAAAGAGATGAACGGGAAAGGCGAAGGCAGATACCCCGATGGTATCAACACTTCTTTCGCAAAAGCCTTGTTCAACAATCCAGACTCGTGGTGCAATGTAACTGAAGAAAACGAACTTATTGCTCTCATTGCAAACGTGGAAGAGTTTTTTAGAGATGACGTAGGCGCCGACTGGAAAGACTTGACCCACATAGACGGGAAAAAGTGCCTTATGTCGCTGACGCGCAAACTCGCTGACAAAGCAAACGACGAACAAATTGTAGAACTTCACCGCATAGCGGCAAATAATTTATAACAAACAACATGGCAATAAAAAAATCACAAATATACAGCATGCTGTGGGAGGCGTGCAACAAACTAAGAGGATCGATGGACGCAAGCCAATACAAAGACTATGTGCTCATGATTCTATTCGTAAAATACCTTTCTGACAAAAAGAAACAGAACGACACAATTTTTGTTATTCCAGAGGGCTCGTCGTTCGACGACCTTATAAAAATCAAGACCGACGAACACATTGGCGAAAAAATCAATAAGGCTCTCGAAGCACTGCGTGAAGCGAACGAAGCGTTTATCGGAAACCTTACCTTGCCCGACTTCAACGACGAGAACAAACTCGGCAAGGGAAAAGACAAGGTGGACACCATTACCTCCCTCATCGAAGTCTTCGAGAATCCGAACCTCGATTTTAGTACCAACCGTGCCGGTGATGACGCTTCAGGCCTCGCAGTATCAGAGAAAATGCGTTCTCAGATCCGCGGTTTGAATCAGGCATCTACTAACGCAGAAAATGGTATTTCTTTCATTCAGACAACAGAAGGATACCTCCAGGAAACAACTGA
>CAJOGF010000121.1 GCA_905233995.1 uncultured Bacteroidales bacterium
ATTAATGATTGCCGCTGTTGCATATAAACCTGATTTTGAGCATAAAATATACAACAAAAAAATGAGATTATGTTAATTGCGGATAATCATATTATTTTTTATGATTTAATCTATCAATCAACGAGTTAAGTTTCTTGATGATGTTTTCAAAATCCTTACACTCGTGAACTATGTCCTGTTGATTGCTATATGTTTCCGTATCTGTTTTTACTGCCTCTTTGTACGAATCAAAATTGCGAGCCATATAATTCAATGTCGATTCCCCGTTTTCAGGATCAAGCATATCAAGCAATTTTGGCTTGAAAATATTATCGTACTGATACTCTGTCATTTCATAACTATCGCTACGAAATACATGAGTATCGAAACAACTGCTAACAAAATTAAGCAGTTCTCCTGCCTGTTTGATTAGCAAATTGCCGTTGTTGTAAAAAGCATCTTCACATTCTTTTACTTCTTTTTTCGCATTTTTATACTCGTCCTTTGCCTGATTTTTGGCATCGTTAAATTGCGAAAGAATGCTCTTGCACGTGGATTGAACAGTAGGAAGATACCTTTCCGAACTTTTGTCATATCCTATTGATTTGATTGTGGACATTAGTTCATTAAGTTTTGCTTCCTTGTGGAATTGGATAATCTTCCTTATTGTCATTCTTTTGTCTTTGAATGTCTTTTCTATTAGGCTCTGTACAGAGTTTGCTTGCGACTGCGACACAGTGTCCACCTTATTGATGATTACATAGAGCGGCTTTTTGAGATGCTTAGCAATCAAGTCAAGAGAGGATCTGTTAATGGTGCCGTCGTCAACACCAACGACCCAAAATAGTGCATCACATTCGTTGATGACGCTTAGCGTATTGTCGGTGTCAGTATTGTCATGGGAAAAACCTGGAGTATCAAGGATGCTCAATCCTTCCAAATTCTCATTTTTGTACTGCATTACAAAATATTTTATCAATGACGACACCCCTTTTACTTGGTCGAGTATTTTGTGACTTACATCCGTGAATGTTTTGTCGCTTATAGTCTTCAATTCATTGGAGGGCGTATAGAAAGAGAAACTATTGGTAACACCTTTGGAAATGTAAGTCGGAATAGCAGTTGATGCTTTGAAACTTACAGGTAGTTTAGGCGCATTTGGATTGTCCATTGTAAGAATCCTGTTGACAATAGACGTTTTGCCTGCTGAAAATTCGCCAACAAATGCAATTTTGACTTTGCCTTTAACCCAATTTTTTGCGGCAACTTCGGCCCACTGGTCTTGTGCTGCCCCAAAAATCTCCTCTGCCTGGGGTGATTCAAGGAAACCTTTTACGTGTTCTTTTAGCCACGATTTTAAATCAATGTTGATGAAATCCCTCAAGTCGTCTATTTTGTCAAGCGTTGCAGCAAAGTCGGTTGACTTGTCAGGTTGAGCGGACATTAGTTCCTGGACAAATGCTAATGATTTGCCATTGAGTTCTATTGTTGTGTTGGCATCTTTGAGTTGCTTTTGGGCATAGGACAGGTCTGAGGTAGCCTTATTTAATTCGCTTTGCATATTGTCCAGTGCTTCATTCTTTTCTGCCTCAACCTTTCTGATTTTCTTTTTCATGCTGGCAACATCATCCTCTGCATCTTCGAGTTTGTCCTCAAGTTTTTTGATTTTTTCCTTGAGTTTGGCAGTATCGGATGAACCAGACTCTGATTTTGAAGCCTCAGCAATGTCTTGTTTTGCTTTTTCGAGTTTTTCCTTCAGTTTAGTGATTTCATCCTTGTTGGATTCCTCTGCATATTTGAGGGCGGAGTTTGAGCGTGCGAGTTCGTCTTGTAGTTGTTTGATTTGTGCTGCATATTCGGAACTTGCGACACTTTCCTCTGGCAGCGCTGCAACAACTGACGACCCAGCACTTTGTTGCATTAAATTGAGTGCAGATTTAGAATGCTTGAGTTCCGAAGACAACTTCACGATGTCATTTTTGTCTCGTGTTCTGCCTATCAATACAGCAACAAATGCTATGAGCTTCACCGATGCAACTGATATTGCGATTGTCGTTACCATTTATCTACTTGTTTTCCAATGTTTTTACTTGGTTTTCCAATGAGACAACAGCATGTTTGTAGTCGTCGAGTTCTTGTTGCATTGCATTTTTTTCGCTTTCCAAGTTTTGAACCTGCTTTTTGAGCAATTCTATTTGATCTGTCGCATCATCGTTTTTGTTGTCGACTTCCTTGAACTTTTTGTGTAATTCTTGGTTTTTCGCAAGCAAATCTGCAATTTGCTGTTCAAGTTCATTGTTGCGTCGTTTGTACATCTCAATCTCGGCGTTGTCTTGGACGTTGTTTGCACCGTTTTTTCCGGCCTTAACGTCTGACACGTCATTTTTTTTCACGGCGAAATAGGTTGAGACTGCTCCTATTGCCGCACCTATTACAAATGGTATCATGATGGATGTTATTTTTGTGAACATTTCTTCAATTTTAGTAGTTGTACAATGCGTCTTTCATCTTTCTGAGTTCGGCTTTGCGGTTCTCAAATTCTTGTTTGTGCTGAAGGCTTATTGCCTTTAGTTTTTCAAGTTCCTGTGTCCTTTCAGAAAGTGCTGCTTCGGATTCGATGTTGAGTGTGTTTTGAATCATAGCAATCATTTCGTCCAGAATCCTCGCCATTTCAATTTTGAAAGCTGGGATTAGCGTATTGGAGAGGTACTCCCTGACTGCCTTTTGACGCTGTGGCTTGCCCCATGCTTTGTCGGTTACCCAACCGATAGCACTGTCTATGATACCGCGCTGCTCAACTACTGTGGCAGGCTGTTGGTTAGGCTGTTGCTGTGCGGGCAAATTGTTGTTGGAATCACTCAGTTTCTTGTAGAGATAGACATCAGCGGCTACTTGTGCAACGTCCATCAACCCTGCTCCGCTGGCTGCACCGGCGGCGGTGGCTGCGCCTTCTCCAGCAACAGCAGCACCACCTGCAATGCCACCCGTAGCGATAGTTGCACCAACAAGTGCTACTCCAATTACACCTTTTTTTATTATGCTGTCGTATTCGTGTCCCATATCGTTGAGGCTCAGCGAATAAGATGCAGTTGCGTCTCCAACTTGTACACTGCTCATGTCAATTAGTTGAAGCGATTGAAGAACAATGCCGTCTTCGGTGTTTTGCATTGAGTTTGCTTTGTTCCTTAGAATTTGCGAAATATTGCGTTTAAACTTGTTAAGTACAAGTATTTCTGTTGTATTGACTGCCGTGATTGCCTCGCTGTCAAAATTCTGGTTTTGGGATTTCGCAATAGATTCCAACTTAGGAGTTACAGTTGCAACAAATTCATTGATGGCATTTTCTGCGCTGTCTTCTATTTCGCTCTTGGTATTTGCGAGTAGTTTTTTGATTTTGTTTTTGATTTTGCTCAAATCGTCTTTTTGCTCGCGAATCGCTACTTCCAACTTCTTGTTGTCGTCGCTTGCACTGAGTAGTTCTTCGATGCGGCGAGACATTGATGCGGCGGTGTTTTTGATACGTTGTTCATTCACCTTTTCAAGAATAGATGTTTTTGCATCTGATATTGATTTGAAAAGCGCATACAACTCATTGAGATTGTTTTCGCGAGCCGACACACATGCCACTTGCTCCACAGGAATTTTGCAGTTTTGGGTGATGTAGTCCTTTGCCTGCTTTACCTCGGACTCGGTCTTCGTATCACATTTGGATAGTACCAAGAATATGGGACGATTAGAGATTTTTACGTCGCTTATAAATTGAGTGAGCGAACGTGTAACTTGTTGGTGTACATCTACAACAAGGATTATTCCGTCGGCTTGGGGGAGAAACTTCGTTAGCGTCTCCTTGTGTTTCGGGACGGGAGATGAAAGGCCAGGAGTATCCACAATGATTGTTGTTGCTGAAATTTTTGTGGATGTGTCGTTGACAAGAACAAATGGCTTGTCTTTGAGGATGTCGTTTTTGAGGTCCGCAATGTTATCAACGTGTGTGAACATTTTGTCGTCCTCGTAGATGTACGCGTCGCATTTCGGTTGCGAGAAATGGACTTCGTATATTGTCGCGGTTGTGGGCTCTGTTTTTGTCTCAAGACTTTTGCTGTCTGTTAGTGCGTTTATCAGGGATGTCTTGCCTGATGAAAACTCGCCAACAAACGGAATCACAATGCCTGGCTCTGATTGTGCTTGTCGTTCTGCAATTACATTCAGAGATTCAACTGCTTGAGTCATACCGATATTTTCGGCTATTTTAATCAATTCTTGAATGTCTTTCATTTTTGTAAACATTTAAAAATTTGTCCTTCTGCTTATCCTATCCTTTTACTCTCCAACACCAGCGTGTTCATCAGTACGTTCATACTTCTCAAATCCACGCCGTATACGCGCATAAAAGCATCTTGAACGAGTTGACCGCCTTGAATTAAAACCGGGTCGGCGAGAATGTCGGTCGCCACTTGAACGCTCATGCCGGGTTCGATTAACTGTCCCGCTGAACGCCACTGTTTTTTGACTGTTACTTGATATAGAGCCATAATATTAAGTTGTTAAAAAGTTAAACATTCGGGCATAATAAAGGCGCGAAACGCCTTATCTTTGTAGGAGGCTCTGGTAAACCTTTGATAGAGATAAAAATGGCATTCCGCGCCGAAATATATCTTGCCATGTCTTACCACGGGTAAAACTACTTCTATTTAGATCTGCTGTTTAAGGCCCTATCAAAAATTTACCAGATTTTCGCTACAAAGCCTTAAACATTTCTACGGCAAAACTAAACATTTAACCGCGAAACGCCAAATTTTTTTGGCAAATTAACGTAATATTTCTTATTCTGCAAAAATATAGAAACATTTTATCCATAAAAAATTAAAAAAATACAGTATAACGTAAAAAAATATACTAAAAGATGCTTATATTTGCGCCGTAATTTAAAGCAATTCTAAAAAACGTATTAATATAAAAAAAGTTAAAAGGCAATTATTTTACTTATAACTAAAATATTTATTTTATATTTGCGACGTAATTAAAGACAAATGACCATGGGTAATGCAGAATTAGTATTGGTAAATAAAGCAAAAGAATGTACGCTGTACACGATTCAATTCCTGTCGGAGGATGAAACTGAGTTTGAAAAATTCTACAACAAATTTAAAGACGAAGTGGACTTCAATCCCGATTTGATGCGTATTGTTGGCTTTTTGAACAAAATTGCGGATTTCGGCGCATTGGAAAGATTTTTTAGACCGGAAGGCAAAATGAACGACAATGTCGTGGCTTTACCGGTGGTAACTTCCAAATTACGGCTATATTGTCTGCGGCTGTCCGACAAAATCCTGATTTTGGGAAATGGCGGCGTAAAAAAATTCAAAACATACGAACAAGACAGTGAATTGAGCGGTTACGTTCTGACACTTCAAAAATTTGACAAACTAATAAAAGAAGGAGTCAGAAACAAAACTATCGTCATCACAGAAAACACCATAAAAACCGACAAAACCTTTGACCTATGAAAACAATTAACACCACATTCAACCAGATGGTTTCGCAAGTGCCGCCCGAAATCAAACAGGAAATCGATTTTGAAGTTGAGATTTCAAACCGTATTGACAGCCTGATGAAAAAGCACCGGCTTACGAAACTCGAATTTGCCCGCAAACTTGGTAAACGTCCAAGCGAAATCACTAAATGGCTCAGCGGTCAGCACAATTTTACGCTGAGAACGATTTCTCTGTTGACCACGTTTTTCGGGGAAAAGATAATTGTAGTGAAAAAGTGATTTTGTGTCTATTGTACAAAAAAATCAAAAAATACAGTGCAACCGCCATGAATAATCTTTTTGTCGATGAACTCAACATTATAAACCGGACTTATCTGTTTTATAACGACAGAAAAGAGTTGGAGAAAGAAACTTCGCTGCATTTTTCTCAGGCTAACAACGCCGCCAAATCGGGGTTTGAAAAACGCTATTTGGCTTTTGAGAAACTTTCAAAATATGCCAAAGAAGTCTGTAACTTGGAACTGAAAAAACTGCTCGAAATATATCAAAACGTTTCCGAACAAATTGATAAAGAAGGTATTAGAAGGTCGCGTGTAAAAAAAGCGGACATTTTTGGCGTTGTCAGCAAATATATCTCCGATGAGGAAAGCGGCACAGATTCCGCGCTTACTGCAACCGTCAGGTTTTTGATATTGTCGGGATTGCTGCCCAAAACCACCTCAAAACAAGGTGGGTCAAAAAATATCAGAAAGGATTTTGAACGTATGATTGACCTCTTTGAAGATTATTGCCGGACTGCAAAGTTGATGTCTTACAATCATCTTGACATTCATAGAGAAAGCCTCGCAGACACCGATGACGATGCGCTGAGCCGGATTCTGTTAATTGATGCGGCGAGAAACATTTTGCAGTCAATAAAAAACTTCAACAACCGCAAAAGTCAGTTTGAAGCCGCCAAGAATTTTCAGAATGTCAGGTGCGATTTGGAAGGCGTTTATTCTCGTTACGACGGCAACAGTCCGAGCGATTTTTGGTATGTGTACTTTGATGAGGAGCGCGAAAACAATTATTTTCTTGTGCATTTTTACAAAAACAAAACGACAGGACGGTTGGAATATGTCTGTTATGTGGAATTGCTAAGGAAATATTTGGATTTGCAGGAATTGACAGTCTTTTCCGACAAATATTGGCGCATATTGTGCGAAAACTCCGGCATTGAGGATTCCGACGAAACCGTAAAGTTTTGGGTGGATTTTTCTAAAAAAACTACCAAAATTTATCCTTCTGACGACGGCAAAATCAAGAAAATATCATTCGACCGTGTGTGTTCCAAGGGTGTGAAACTGCCGCTAAAAACTCTCTACCGTGTGGAAAACTTTGAGGATTATTTTCAACTGACGGACACCGCCGAAAACGCCACCGACGACAAATATTTGCATGACATCACGGGGACACTTTATGCCATTACCAGTGATTATTTTTATATTTCGCTGACAGAAACTGATATGTCGGCTCTCAAAACCGCCAAAAAATATCTCAAAGTGCCTCGCACAGAGGATTTGTCGTTGTGCGACAATATCCATTCCGAAGTGTTTTTAGTTCATTTTGGCGACGGTGCGGTTTATTTGGCGTTTTACCATCTAAACAAGGTTTATGACCTCAGGAAGTGCGGGTTTGAATTTACTGATAATATTTTGTGATGAAAAAAATCATACGAATTAGGCATTTTCCGACAGAAGAAGCCTGCCTGCAATATCTGAGCGAAAAGAAATGGGCAGATGGCTTGGTATGCCCAGTATGCGGACACAAACATTTTTGTAGTCATAGCAAAAAACGTCCATACGACAGGCAATGCACAAAATGCCATCACATCTCATCCCCGACATCGGGAAACAACAGACACATTATGAAACGGGGTATATTCGAGAATCTTCTTGCTCTTGCGAAAGTCATCGCTCACCCTCCGAAAATGTATAAGTCACTATATGCCTAATTATTTTTTTTAATTCTGACGCTGGCCGACGTAGTGGTGAGAATGAGCGGCTTGGATTGGCAACAAAGATAATAGTTTTTTGGCCAAATGACAAAAGCTTTTAGATGATTTTTTGCGGAGAGCCATCGCGTTGGAAAGATTTATAGCCTGAGGATATGTTTATCCAAAACTTTTTGCTAACTTTGCGTCGAAACAAAAAACACAAGGCGCAATTATGAAAGAATTCAACACCACAGGCATTTGTTACCCATACAAACATTATATGGTAAACATCGACAGCCGAATCGATGAAATTGAAAAGGCTGTCGTGAAGGGTGAGTACATCACCATCAACCGTGGACGTCAGTATGGAAAAACCACCACACTGTACCACCTTGCCGAAAAATTGCAGGAGAATTATGTTGTGTTTTCGCTAAGTTTTGAGCGGATGGGCGAAGCGGAGTTTGGGACAGACGACGCGCTTGCCTACAATTTTTTGGACAAAATGCGCAAAATGCTGCGCGTTGCCAAAAACGCCAACGACTACGTGAGAAACTCCATTAAAAAGGTCGTCGAGGACAATTCCGAAAAAAGTCTTATAAGGTTTTCATTCTTGGACGATTTTTTCACAGACCTCTGCGACAATTCCGACAAGACAATTGTGTTGATAATCGACGAGGTGGATAGCGCAAGCAATTACGAATCGTTTATAAAACTCCTTAGGTTGTTGCGCGAGAAGTACCTTAGCCGCAAACTAACCCCCACTTTCCAATCCGTAATCCTTGCAGGTGTCTATGACATCAAGAACTTGAAACTCAAAGTGCGCCCCGACTCAGACCACCAGTACAATTCGCCGTGGAACATCGCCGTGGCGTACACTACCGACATGTCGCTGCCCACCGACGGCATTCAACAAATGCTCCAAGAATACGAATCCGACCACCATACAGGAATGGACACGACTCTAATAGCGCAGATGATTACAGATTACACATCGGGCTACCCGTTCTTTGTGTCAAGGGTATGCCAACTGATTGATGAACAAAATTTTAGTTGGGACAAGGAAGGGGTGCAAAATGCGGTGAAAATCATACTTACAGAACGTTGTCCCTTGTTTACGGAACTGTTTGGTCTTATGGATAGCCATCCAGCACTAAAAAAGTCTATTAGAGAAATATTGGATGGTAGATACATATCATATAACAACTACGTTGATGGTTTGAATATTGCATCTACCCTCAATATAATTACTGATGAAAATGGACAAGCAAAAATATCAAACAAGATATTTGAAACAAGGTTCAAAAACTTCTTTGAATTTGAGAAACGATTCTGAGTTTTTGTTTCAATAGGAATAGCAAGCCCGAGGCGCGGACAATTGCGCAAGACGGCAGGGAGATTGTAGAAGTGGTGGTGTGAGTGATTTTTGACATCATTCTTGTCTATACTTCTTCATCTCGTAACATAACCGGTCGAGCCAGGCGTTGCCACGCATATATTCAGAGGCGGCATGAAGTACGTTATAGGCGGGATGGTCGTCTTGCAGATTGGCAGGCGTTATCGTAAGTGCTGTGCAATGATGATGGCAGAATTCACCATCATTGCAGAGTATCTCTACCACGACGTTGCAACTGTCGATAAAATCATATATGTCGGGGTTTTCTGCAACCTTTGCATTGAGTTCGTCTGCACTTTCTCTCGTCGTTTCCACAACGCCAAGCCAGCCGCCATCGATGGATTTAACGATGTCGCCCTTATTGAAAATGTGGGGCAGAGCCACCACCGAATCTTCAAAACAGTTCTCAGGCCACGGGTAACTGTTGAGTTCTTCGCACCAGAACCATTTCAGATGGGAATACTCAAATATGAACTCGCCATCGAAATCGTCGGTATCCAACGACGCCTGCCGCCTTGTTTTGCGGTAACGGCGCAAGACAGCCGACTTGTAAAGATGCAACCATTTTGACGCGTCTTCGTAGTTGTCGAACCGCTCCGATTCGTTGTTGTGTGTCAGTATCCAGACACTTCCGCCCCTTTTTACGGCTGAACTAAAGAGGCCAATCTTTGTCTCCAAATAATCCTCAACTTCAACGGCAACATTCTCGTCGCCACCAAACTGGATTACCCTGCGCAGAAAGTAGTCATCTTTTGAATAATGGCAAACAAGCGTAGCGACAGATCGTGCAGAAAAATCCAGCTTGAAGGTATTGATGTAGTCTTTAGCGTATTGAGAGATGTCCAACTCCGACACAAAACCACGAAGTACATCGGACTCGGATTTCAGCACGCCAGATTCTTCGTCCAAATACATCGTCGTACCATTGGAAAGCACTTTTATACCGACATTGAACTTTGTCAGTGCCAGAACTTTGACATCGTATTTTTCTTCGAGAGTATGCACTTTCTCCCACAAGTCGTTGAAAGTGTCGTGATAAATACCATAGAAATCGCTGATATTACAACCCGAATCGTCGTATTCAAAATCGTTGACATCAAACTCATGGCATGTATCCCCATTTTCGCACATGGCAGCGACAACATCTTCGATTGTGTCATAATTGTCATCGTCAAGCATATCCTCGCATGTTTCGGCATATATCCAGCCGTCATTCAGCCCCAGTGCCCTTGTCAAGTCGAAATATTGGGAACGCAGAGAGCTGTTTTTGTCAAAGTAGTGGTAATACGCGATTCCAACCGTATCCCAAAGCATACGTCCAAAATCACTTCTTTCTAATTCAACAGAATAGCCGTATGGTTTTGTGGTGTTTTTTCGTATATGACACCTCAAAAACTGTGCTATGACATCAATATAATTGTCAACCCAATGCGTTATGTAACAAGTCTTTACGCTCATAGTTTATAAATGTAATAAACATTATTCCACATCCACAAAGATACTCATTTTTGTGAAAAAATTGCAAGCATATTCACTAAAAACAAAAAAACATTTTTGGAGGGGCAGAAAAATTTGCGAAAATTTTTATACCTTTGCCACCAAAGTTTAATTATCAAGGCTCAAACGATGAAAGAATTCAACACCACAGGCATTTGTTACCCCGAAGACCACTATATGGTAAACATCGACAGCCGAATCGATGAAATTGAAAAGGCTGTCGCAAAGGGCGAGTACATCACCATCAACCGTGGCCGTCAGTACGGAAAAACCACCACGCTGTATCATCTTGCCGAAAAATTACGGGAGAATTATGTTGTGTTTTCGATAAGTTTTGAGAGCATGGGCGAAGCTGAGTTCAAAGACATCGAATCGCTTTCTTTTGCCTTTGCCGACGCCTTCAAATCCGCTATCGACTACGAAGAAACTCTTGCCAACGACTTGGTAATTAATGCTATATCCGAGGTTGTTGCCAATGCGGACGATTATAAAATAAAGCCAAAGGTGCTTTCTGATTTGATTATCAAAATCAACAAAAACTCGTCCAAGCCCATTGTGTTGATAATCGACGAAGTGGACAATGCGAGCAACTACGAATCGTTCATCGAATTGCTGAGGATGTTGCGCAGCAAGTACCTCAAACGCGTACAGTTGCCCACTTTCCAATCCGTAATCCTCGCCGGTGTCTATGACATCAAGAACTTGAAACTCAAAGTGCGTCCCGATTCAGACCACCAGTACAATTCGCCGTGGAACATCGCCGTGGCGTACACTACCGACATGTCGCTGCCCACCGATGGCATCAACCAAATGCTCCAAGAATACGAATCCGACCACCATACAGGAATGGACACGGCTCTAATAGCGCAGATGATTACAAACTACACATCTGGCTACCCGTTCTTTGTGTCGAGGGTTTGTCAACTGATTGACAAACAAAAATTTAGTTGGGACAAAGATGGTATTATCTCCGCTATAAAACTAATTCTTAACGAAAGGAACAACACATTTTTCAGCGACCTTGTAAAAAAATTAGACGATTTTCCCGATATAAAATGGATGTTGAAAGATATGCTCTTTTACGGTAAGGAATTTACATTCAACCCCGACAACAGGATTTTGAACATTGCCGCTATGTTTAACTATATCACCAACATAAACGGCAAAGTCAAAATCTCCAACCGCATTATCGAAACCCGCCTATACAACCTTTTTATGAGTGAAGAGGAGATGACAAATTCACTATATGGAGAGGGACAGACCGACCGCAGCCAGTTTATCGACGGCAAGACGCTCAAAATGGACAAAATCCTCGAAAAATTCGCACAGCATTTCCGCGATATTTACGGCAGCAAGGATTTGACATTCAAGGAGGAAGAAGGTCGCAGATTTTTTATGCTCTATATCCGTCCAATTATCAATGGCACAGGTAATTATTACATTGAGGCGCAGACCCGCGACCGCTCTCGCACTGATATGGTTATTGACTACCTCGGCACTCAATACATCATCGAGATGAAGATTTGGCGCGGCGAAAGTTACAACGAGCGCGGCGAAAACCAACTTTTTGATTATCTCGACTTCTACCACGCCGACAAGGGCTACTTGCTGAGTTT
>CAJOGF010000122.1 GCA_905233995.1 uncultured Bacteroidales bacterium
AGCGAGGTCAACAAGCATAACATGTTCGGCGTTTTCTTTTGGGTCATTTTTGAGATATTCTGCATTTTTGAAGTCCTCATCTTTGTTGCCTGTCCGTTTGGTTGTTCCTGCGATTGGGTCAATATAGGCTTTGCCGTCTTCGATTCTGCAATGGGTTTCAGGCGAAGAACCAAAAATTCTAAAGCCTCCAAAGTCAAAATAAAACAAATACGGCGACGGATTAATAGAACGAAGTGCCCTATACAATTTAAAATCATCGCCAGAATATTTCTGAACAAATCTTCTTGAAATCACGATTTGAAAAACATCTCCACGAAGACAATGAGCAATGCCTTTTTTTATGTTTTCTTTGTGTTCTTCATCCGAAATCAAAGCCTGAATATCACCTAAAGCATTAAATTCATCAACTCTAACACCCGCTTTTGCAAGCAGTTTTTCCACCTCTTGAATATGCAAACCATCTCCCTCTTCCGATATGTCAACAATTGTAAGTTCTGACGAAAAATGATTGAAAACCAACACAGTAGAAAAAAGCACATAAAGCAAATCAGGAGCATCGTTTTCTGCCATAGTGGTATCTTTTACGGGAATATTTTCAAAATACTTTACTGCATTGAACGATGTATAACCGTAAAGTCCGCAATATTTGGAATTTTCGCCTTCTACATTAAATCTTTTTAGGAAATCTTTCAAAGCGTTTTCGACACGATAATCATCTGTAATATCACGAGTTTCAACACTTTCGTCAGGAAACTTAAAAATTGCTTTTCCATGATTAATAGCCACACTTGCTATCGGAAAAACTCCAATAAAAGAACGAGAATTATCTCTTGAATGGTAGTCGTTGGACTCCATAAGCGCACTTTGAACGCCCGCATCACGAAGTCTTAAATACGCGCTAACAGGCGTATAAAGGTCGCTCAGCAAAGTTTTTGAATAAGTTTTGTAATTGTACATTTTTATAATTTTAATGTGTTTAACAATTTTTTTTTATAACAAAAAAAGGTCTGCCGTGAGTTCTCGGCAGACCTTTTATTAAATCATCATAGTTTGGAAATTTAAGGTACACAAAGTTTAACTCACGAATTTTAGTTTCCGTAAGCACCACCACCAATTGCCATATACCATAAATTCTCTCATAAAAATATTAACTTTACTACGTTGCAAAGGAAAATATAATTTTTTAGAAAAAAAAATTTTTTTTCATTTTTTTCTAATTTTTTTCCACTTTCAACTTCTTACATCATCTTCTCCACATTCCAAACAAATGCTCTGACACCCATTTCGAGGTTACTTCCATAGTTTATTTCTCCCAAATTGTTATACTTTTCCTTAATGGCACTCTGCCGAACTTTTTCATTTGTTGGCTACTGTTACCTTTTTGTTGTTTTAAAGTTATGATTTTTTGAGACTTAAAGCCAATTTGTTCTGCTAACTCAGTGGAAATAAAATCCACAGGTATAACCTCTCCTGCATATCTAACATTATCGTTTACAAAAGCGACTTTCGCCCCATTTTTGCACAGACGATATAATTCAGCAAAAATAAATGCAAGTTCTGTGAAATAACCGTCAACCATTCTAAGCACACCTTTGTTGTTTATGTAGCCTTTTTTATCCCTCTCGTGTAGCCATGTTTTAACCTCATTTAATGCGGCATTGCTTTTTATAATATTGAAAACATGGTCATAAAAATCATGTTTTTGGAGTTTCTCATAGTATGCCGATAAATCTTCGACTTTTGATTTGTTTTCAACAGTACAAGACAAAAGAGTTTGACGCAATTTTGTTATATCTTCCTTTGAAAGATTCAAGTAATTGAGTTCAAGTGCGTATGTGCGAGTATAGTCGTATCTGTTGCAATACGGCGGTGAAGTTATAACACCGTCTAAAATGTTATCGTCAAGTTTAGGTAATTCATATAATACACTGCCTTCTTTATAATCAATTTGTGCATTGGTTTGAGATAATGTCTTTTGAATCTGCTTGATGTCGTTAATTACACCTTCCAACTCTTTACATAAATTCTCGTGTAATCCCGGTAAAATACCTTTGTCAAGTCTTACAACAATAGGTCTTTTGCCTTTGTTTTGTCGGTCTTCATTTGCTTCTACCATTTTTTTACTACGGTAGTCCCATCGCAAATACTGCCCGTCTTTGGCTGTATAACTGATTGTTTCCAAAGAATTAAGAATACACAATTTTACAAGATTTTTCGTTTCTGTCGAATAGTGTGATTTGTCATTCCAATCGGAATAAAAAGCAATTTCTTTGGCGGTGGCATCGGGGAAAGCGCCATCGGTAATCGAAAGGTAGTCAAAAGATTTATTGTATCCTAATGGACATTCCATTTTTTTTAATTCAGACAACATGTCTGACAATTCGTTTATATCGTATTTGAATACATTTTTCTTGGCTTCAATTGCTATTTTTGACATAGGAAGTATATCAAATCCAATACTATTTATGCCATTCATTTGACACACTAAGGCAGTTGTTCCCGAACCCATAAACGGATCCATTACCAATCCGTTTCTGGATATATTAAACTCTTTCAAAAGACTATTGACTAATGACGAAGAAAAACCTTCTTTATATTTCAACCACTTATGCAAGCAATCATTCTTACTAAGTTGAAAACTTACACTTTGTCTGTTGAAACTTTCTGAAATTTCAATTTGAGAAATATATTTATTTTCTAATGCAATACGCGCATCTTGTTTTCCAAAATTGTCTGCTGAGAAATTATCAACCTGCCAATTGGAAATATCACATGGCATATCGAATAATGTTAATTCTTTCATATTTTTAATTCTTGATTATCCAATTACAATAGGTTACAAGATGTTCGTCTTTGGTAAGATTGGCAGCAAAAGACAAAATTCCTGCCTGCAACTGTGTAAATATTTCTTCAGCCATTTTCTTTTCAATAGCAGCAGCAACAAATGATGTTGCAATAGGAATCCTCGCATTTTCAAATGAAGTTCTTATTCTGTTCAATGCAGTATTTCCTGTTTTCCAATGTTCGTCGGCTCCAGCAGGGTCAATTCCACCTTTCAATTCTCCCATCATTAAAATTTTGTTAGGTATATTAACGATTTCACCTGTTGCAAACTCTTCTGAAGTGGCATCGAAAAGACAAATGTCAATATTATTGTGTACTAAAGGAATGTTTAAATTGAATGCCAACGTCCTCCTGTTCTTACCATATTGCCAATATACGGCTTTGAGCCTATTCTCAATGTTTATTAGATCATCATGTTCGTCGTTCCATTTTTTAGTATCATTATCCAACCATTTGCAATCTATTCCCATGACTGATAAATTGGACAACAATGTTCTAATGAGTTTTTGTTGAGCCAAAGCACCTACAACATTTCTCATTTTGCCGCCCAATGAATCACCTTTTACCAAAAGGTACCTATACACTAATTCGTCTGCAAAGTATTCTCCTGCTGGTTCTAAAAAATTGTGTATAAGTTCTTTTATAGCAATATCTTTGTCTTCTTCCGAAAAATATGACATAGCCTTATCAGATAATCCTGATGCTGTTAACAAAGCCAGTCTAATATCCTTTATTTTCAATAGGTCTTTTGCATTTCTGACATTTGATGCTAAAACTTTTAAAGATTTAGCGTTATCAATAATAGTGGTTGAACGTCTATTTTTTTCAAGGGCAAAACTTATGAACCCCGCACGTGTCTGCTCACGTGTAGTTACAAGGTCGTCTGCTTGTTTAATTATGGTGTTATACGTTATCATTCCAATAATAGTTATTGTTTCTGCAAAAGTATGAAAAATATACAAAAAAACAAAAACAGCCATTGGTTTCTACAATCCAACGGCTGTTTTTAATTTTTCCACTTTCAACTTCTTACATCATCTTCTCAATATTCCAAACAAACGCTCTGACACCCATTTCGAGGTTACGGTTGTCGAGTTTTTTGCATTTTGAGAGAAGTTCGTCAACTTTTTCATCGGGAACTATGGTTAAAAGCGATGAATTCATTTCTGGCCATGTGTGATTTCCACGGCGAGGGTCGCCATCGTTGGTGCCTTGTCCAAAAACTTGCTCCCACATAGTGTAACCACGAATTTCAAGACGCTCCAACATATATTCAACACGCTCGGTGTTGGCTTGATTGAATACTATAAATACTGCTTTCATTTTTTTTTAATTGATAATTGACAATTGACAGTTGACAATTTTTTCAATGTCAATTGTCAATTGTTCATTGTTAATTAATCCAAAGGTTTTCTTGAATCGAATACTGCGTCATCTGGCATATCGTAGAATACAAACGATTGTTTTACCGCTTCGGCTTTGTCGCGTTCGCCGTGTTTTGAGAATATAGCGTAAAGCACAGGAACAATAATAAGCGTTATGACAGTTGATACAATAAGACCTCCAATAACCACAACACCCATAGGAGCCCAAATTTCAGCACCTTCACCCGAAGAAACTGCCATAGGAATCATACCGAGAATTGTGGTTGCAGCCGTCATCAACACCGGACGCAAACGCGAACGACCCGACACTACAATTGCTTGATTAAGTTCAAGATTTCTATCTCGCATAAGATTGATGTAGTCAACAAGCACAATACCGTTTTTAACCACAATACCAGCAAGCATTATGACACCAAGCATACCAACCATATTAAGCGTTGTTCCCGTAATCAACAACGAGAAAATAACACCCGAAATAGCAAACGGAATACTCATCATAATAATAAACGGTTTCGACAAAGATTCAAACTGCGATGCCATCACAATGTAAACCAAAATCACGATAAGTCCAAAAAGCATAGTCATATCCCTTGAAGATTCTTGCTGATCTTCCAAATCACCACCGATAACGATTTTCACATCAGAAGGAGTGTCTATCTTATCAAGAATCTTCTGAACGTCCTCTGCCAAATCTGTAAGAGCAACATCGTCAGGAGTTACAGAAACGGTATTTACTCTCTGACGAGTCTTACGGTCAATCTGAGGCGGTGCCCAATACTCTTTGATTGTTGCAAGTTCCTTTACTTTAACCATTTGACCAGTTGGAGTGTTGATAGTAAGTTCGTTAATCTTGTCCATAGAATTGCGGTCTTCTTCGCGAAGACGAACACGAATATAATACTCATCACCGTCCTCTTTCAAATATCCCGCCGTATAACCGTTAACTTTGTTACGAATATACGAACCAATGGTTGCAGTATTAAGACCATATTCTGCAAGTTTTTCTTTGTTGAAAACAAGTTGCAATTCTGCACGGTCGGCTTCACGACTGATATTAATATCTTTTGCGCCCTCCACAACTTTGAGTTTTTCCTTTATCTCTTCAGCAATACGGTTTGTAACGTCAAAATCATAACCGTAAATCTCTATGTCAACAGAGTTGCTACTCATGCCGCCACCACCAGAGGTTGAAACAGTATAATTGACAATTTCGGGAGTGTTGTCAAACTGATCACGAATTGAATTTGCAATTTGGAAAATAGTACGTTCACGTTCCCATTTCTTGGTTGCACGGATATACATCTGACCTTTGTAGTTGCTTGTTGAAGCAAACAAAGAGGAAATACCCGCATCTTCGTCAGAACCCAAAGTGGTAGAAATAATTTTAAGTTCAGGATTGTTTGCAGCCATTTCAGCCTCTATACGACGGGCAATTTTAGCGGCCTCTTCAATACGAGTACCACGCTGAAGTTCAAACGTTACAACCAAACGACCTTCGTCTGATTGCGGCATAAAGTCCATACCAATTTTGCCCATAAAAACAGGAATAAGCGAAAGAACAAAAAATCCAACAATTGCCAAAATTGTTATCACCTTGTGGCGAAGCGCAATAGCAAGAAGTTTTGAATATTGAATGTCGAGCCAATCAAGACCACGAAGAACGGTGCGTTCGTAAAGCGATTTGCCATGTTTTTTGCCAGTGCCACGACCAAGTTTTTCCATGATAATTTCACGGGCTTTCAACATTTTAGACGAAAGCATCGGGGTAAGCGAAATAGCAACCGTTGTTGAAGTACAAACGCAGATTGTTACAATCCAACCTAACTCTTTAAACAAAATACCAGCAATACCAGTAAGCATTGTCAAAGGTACGAAAACGGCACAAGTTACAAGCGTTGTGGCGATAACCGAAATCCAAACCTCGTTGGTTGCATAAATAGCGGCTTCCCTTGGCGACGAACCTCTCTGAATGTGCTTATCAATATTTTCCAAAACCACAATAGCATCGTCAACCACCATACCAATAGCCACCGTAAGCGACGACAATGAAATGATATTCAACGAACTATCGGTTGCCAAAAGGTAAATAAACGACACAATCAACGAAATAGGAATACAGATTGCGATAATAAGAGTTGCTCTCCATTGTCCAAGGAAAAACAAAACCACCAAAACCACAAACAACAACGCATAGAACACACTCTCTGTCAAAGAGTTAATTGAGTTTTGAATGGTTTCTGACGAGTCGTTGATAATTTCAAAATGAATGTCTGGCGGCAAAGTTTTCTGAATGTCAACCATCATTTTCTTAACGTCTTTACAAATCTGAACGGTGTTTCCGCCAGTTTGTTTCATGATGATAAGACGACACCCTTCGCTTGAATTAATTTTAGAATCCAAAAACAAATCTTTGATTGTATCGCGGACAGTTGCAATATCTTTTATGAAAACTTTTTTGCCTTGCGGAGTTGTTGTAACAACAAGGTTGTTGATTTCAGCACTTTCCTTGAACTCACTTTTAACACGCAACCCATACTGCTCTTTTCCCATTTTGACCGTTCCCGACGAAACGTCTAAGTTATTCATTGATACAGCATTAGCCACTTGTTCAAGACTAATACCGTAAGCGTCGATTTTTCTTTGGTCAACATCTACATAAACATAACGCTCTGGTGCTCCCGAAACAGAAAGGTTACCAATACCATCAACACGATTGAGAACGTTGGTAACATTTTCTTCAAGAATTTTGTCAAGTCCAGCATAACTTTCTTCGGCGGTGATGGCGTACATCAAAATAGGCATCATCGAAGTATTGAACTTGAACACAATCGGTTTGCCCGCTCCATCAGGCAAATTATCGGAAACCATATCGAGCGCACTTCGCACATCGTTGACCACCTCGTCCATGTTTTGCCCCCATTGAAATTTCATCGTAACAAGGGCTATGTTATCTTTTGAGGTTGAGGTCATTTCGTCGAGACCTTCTATAGAGTTAAGACTGTTTTCCAACAGTTTGGTAAGGTTGGTTTCGATTTCCGAACCCGTGTTGCCGGCATACGTACACATAACAGACACGTAAGGCGGCTCCATTTCCGGATGATTATCACCGCCACAAATATCAAGGAGGTGGTTACCGGTTTTTCTATCGCGGTTTTGTAAATACTCATTTTTATTTTTTTTTAATTGAAAGGTGAAAGTTGAAAATTGAAAGTTGAAAATTGAAATTCAATAATCAACACACAACTTTCATCTTTCATATTACTCTTTAATTTTTATTTTTTTTCCATTGTCAATTGTCAATTGTCAATTTTTAATTTGTATAGGAGTTCCATCGTGAAGTTTTGCAACTCCCTGTGTTATAAGTTCAACGCCTTCTTTTATTTCGTCAGCCAAAATTTCAACATTGTCATCAAAACGCTGACCGAATTTTACAACAACACGTTTTGCTTTTCCGTTTTCAGCCAAGAAAACATAACGTTCGTCGCTACCTTGAAGTTTTTGAACGGCATTGTAAGGAGCAACCAAAGTTTGTTCTTTACCCATTTCAAGAGTTGTGTTGACATACATACCCGGACGAAGTTTTTGATTAGCATTAGAAATTTTGAGTTTAACCGAAAAAGTGTGCGATTTTTCGTCTATTGTAGGATAAACGATTTCTACAACAGCAGGGAAAACCTCATCGGCGTATGTATCGGTTTTAAGATTGATTTTCATGCCTTGTTTAACATTAGGGAAATGCGATTCAGGAATTTCAACCAATGCTTTTAGTGTACTGATTTGCACCAATTCGTAAATTGCTTGACCAGAAAAAAGTTCACCGGGTTCGTAGTTACGAGCCGAAATCACACCTGCAAACGGAGCACGAAGATAAGTATTTTCTTCAAGATTTTTGAGCGAAGTTTCCAAAACGTCGAGACCCGATTTCGCTTGGTCGTAAGTTTGTTTTGCAATATTATTAGAATCGTTCAAAATTTTGATACGGTTGAAATCAGTTTTTGTATTTTCATAATTGAGTTTAGTTGACAGATATTGAGTCTCGTCCATTTTTGCCAACATCTGACCTTTCTGAACTCTGTCGCCAACCTCAACATAAAGATTTTTAATACGACCTTGAAGAGCCGGAGCAACCGACACTTTTTCGTAAGGTTGAAGAACGCTCGAAAAAGTCAAGACACGCATAATTTCTTGTTTTTGAAGTTTTTGAGTAGAAACCGTTTCCACTTTTTCTTGCTCTGTTTCGGTATCTTCTGCCGATTTGCTTGAGCAAGCGGGCAACAGCATAGCAACCGCTGCCAAAATTACAGGGTAATGTTTTAATTTTATCATGATTAAAAAGTATTTACGTTTTTATAAATTGTCAATTATCAATTTTCAATTGTCAATTATTACAAATTGTTATAAAGTTTAAGCAATTCTGTCTGTGCGTTCATAACCGAGTAAAGGCTCTGAATATAAGTGCTTTGCGCATTCAAAAGGTTGTTGTTGACAGTAATCAAATCGTTGCTTGAAATTGTTCCGACGTTGAATTTCTGCAATGAATTTTTGAATATTTTTTGATAAAGTTCCAAAGATTCTTTGCTTGAATTGTAAGTCTCGATAGCGTTGGAAAGATTATATTTCAATTGAATTTCCTGAACTTGCAACTGTTCCAAAGTTTGGTCGCGTTGAGTTTGAGCGATGTCAACATCGATTTTTTTCTGTTTGCAAGCGGCGTAACGGTTGCCTGACGAGAAAATCGGCACTTGCAACGACACCGCCAATGTATGAGGTGAGTTCATATCAATGAACGGTGCGTTTTTGAAATAATGCAGCCCCCTGAAACTATATGACATTGCAAGCGTGGGACCGTAAGCCCAGCGGGAGAGAGTCCACTGTTTTTCTGCAAGTTTGATATTCATGTCAAGTTGTTGCATTGACAAATTGCTTTCAACGTTTCCACTCGGCTCTGTAATCTGCTCGTTTTCAAAGAAATAGTCAAGACTTTCGGTGAGTTCCACCTCTGTTGCGGGCGGTGCTCCAAGTGCTGTTACAAGTGCGCTTTTAGCAAGTTGGATATTTCTATCTGCGGCTCTAAGATTGTTATCAAGAACCATGAGTTGAACCTTCAACTGATCGGCATCGGTTTGTTCTGCCATTCCAACTTTTGCCAATTGAACAACATTATTGTAAGATTTTTCGAGATTTTTGCGGCTGTCTTCAATCACGCTTTTGCTTTCTTGTGCAATTAGTACTGAAAGGTAAGACGTTGTGGCTGCGGCTCTTACGTCGTTTTCGCTCGAAGACTGCGCGAGTTGCTGCATCTCAATCGCCATCTTTGCAATTTGCACACCCACAACCATTTGACCGTTGATTGCTACGGATGCTGAAATACTCTTTGTGCCTGTAACAGGATCTTTGTGGTCTTGCCCCATAAAGTTCATTGCATGCTCAAATGTAGTTGACCAAGTGAGAGATCCGTCTACATTCAAAAGCATATTGGAAATAGCCTGCCATTTAGCCCATTCTGCCTTTTGAATATTCAAATCAGCAGTACGCATGGTTTTAGAGTGCTGAACGGCGTAAGTTTTTGCCGAATCAAGAGTCAAGATTAGCGGCCCTTGATTTGCAGTAGAGTCAATCTGGGCATTAGCACCCGAAAATACCCCTGCTGCAAATATTAGCATTAATGTTCTCTTTAAATTCATTTTTGTATGTTGTATTATTTTATTTACTTGATAATTGTTGTTGATTGTATTCTGCAATCCATTCTCGCAACTTATTTTGTAACAATTTTTTGTCAGGTAGGCAGACTGCATATTGTTGTGCATATATATTAGCATCTTTTGGCAAAGTAAGTTCAACAAGAGCGTCATTTTTAGTTTCACAAAGCAAAATTCCGATAGTTGGCTTTTCAAAATCTTGTTTTGCATAACGGTCAAAATAGTTGACATACATCTGCATTTGTCCTAAATCCTGATGCGTGAGTTTTCCTGTTTTGAGGTCAATCAAAACATAACATTGCAAAAGTCTGTTGTAAAATACTAAATCAACATAAAAATGTTCTTCATCAAAAGTGAAACGTTTTTGACGCGCCTCAAACAAAAAGCCTTTTCCTAATTCGAGCAAAAAATCTTTCATTTTGCTGATAATAGCACCTTCAAGCGCTGTTTCAGAATAACTTGTATCAGATTTTAATCCAACAAATTCCAAAACCAGTGGGTCTTTTAAAATATCGTCTGGTTTTTCAATTTTTTGACCTTCTGTTGCAAGTTTAAGAACTTCATTTTTATCACGGCTCAAAGCTAAACGTTCAAAAAGGCTGCTTGATACTTGACGTTGAAGTTGACGAACACTCCATTGTTGTTCATACGCTTCAATCTCGTAAAAACTGCGTGCCGATTCGTTTTTTATTCTCATCAAAATTTGATAATGATTCCATGAAAGAGAGAACTTATGAATTTGGTCCACACCGTAGACCGAATCTGTTGAGGCAGTTAAAATTTTTTCCGGTGTGGGAAATTCAACATATACCGTAAAAAATTTTCTGCATTTTTTCAACGTTTCTTCGCTCCACCCTTCGCCGAATTTGTCAGTTAATTTTTGAGACAAATTTATTAGAACTTGTTTACCATAATCAGCCTTAACTTTCCCGTTTTGTTCAAACTCCACAATATATTTACCGACACCGTAATACGTATAAACCATAACGGAATTTACCGTTGTGGCTGCTTTTTTACGGGCGTTTTCTATCAAAGACGCGACTCTGTCAAAAAGATTATTTTCCGATTTTATTATATTGTTATCTTTTGTCATTTCTGTTGCCATTTTAAATCTCGTCCGCTAAAAACTCTTTTTCATAATTTTCCATTTGAGATTTCCAAAAGGTAAGACCTTCAAGCATGGCGCTAATATTTTTAGCCGTGCGTGATTCTTTGTCTTTTTTAAGTTCCAATGCCATGCGGTTGAGTTTTTCCATTTTTTCGATATGGCGCTTCATTGCTTGCAAAAACTGTTTGCGCGTGTTGATTTTCAATCGGAAATAGCGTTTTCTATCACCCGGATAAGTTATATATTCGATTTTATCCGTTTCCATGAGGTGATTTAAGGTTGTTGAGACAGAAGATTTTGATATTTTAAGTTCGTCAACAATTTCTTCAAAAGTAAACTCTTCTTTATCCAAAAACGAAAGTAAGCCTATAATTCTTCCGGCAAGCGAAGTTCCTCCGCCTTGATTGGTGAGTCTGCCCATTGTTTCAACGAGTTCCCGTTGTTTACGAACTCTTTCTTCTTCTGTTAATACTACCTGCATTTTATTTGTTCTAAAATTTCCGAACTAATTATTAGTTTCGGGACAAAAGTATATTTTAAAAACTAAGAAAACAATAAGGCAATATTAAGGAATTATTAAGAAAAAGGAAGACAAACCAAACGTACTTTTTTTGTGATTAAGAATTAATATTTTTTTTACAACACCTCACATTTGCTGACCACAACAACATCCTCCTCCACGCAAAACTCCACATGCAGCCCCGCGAACTCAAATGCGTAACTACCTGTGTCATTGTGCTTATACGCCGGACGTGGGTCTTGCAACAAAACTTCCTCCAAAGCGACAATCTTGCGGTCGGAGCGTATCAATGGTAAATCACACTCCCAACGCACAGATGAAAGCGTTTCAGGTTGTGTAAATATCTCAGTAACAGCGTCTTGAATACAGTCAGCGTAAGGAATATAAGGCTTGATGTCATAAATTGGCGTACCGTCCAACATGTCCGCGCCCGACACACGGATTACGGGACCACGGGGGCGGTCGTCAAGGATTTCGAGTATTTTCACCACTGACAATCCCAACGGATTGGGTCTCAGAGGGCTGCGTGTAGCAAAAACGCCCATTTTCCTATTGCCGCCCAACCTCGGTGGACGCACAAGCGGCGACCATTGCCGCCCAAGAAACTCCGAGAACTCCCAAATCAGCCACAAATGGCTGCATTTTTCGATGCCACGAATGCAATCAGGATTGCGAAACTCTGGCTCAAAAACGATTTCCGCGACCGTGTTTTTTGACAACAGCGGCTGCCGTGGGATTCCAAACTTCTGCGGAAACTCGGTGCGGATTCTGGCGATGGGGGTGATGGCAAGCGACATAATACCAATTATTTAGAATTCCATTCAATACAAAATTCATCAATCAACAACTGTCTGATTGAGTTTTAGTCGTTCAGCGAGACAGCCAATGCAAAACAACGCAAAGTCCAACTTTTCGAATGTCATATTTGAATTTCTTTTCCTGCAAATTTAATCATTAAATTTTGATTAAAGCAAAAAAAACGATAAAAAATTGGCACAAACCGCAAAATCAACACCGACGGCAAGGGTTGGCTCGCTTTCAAGAGCAATTGACTCGTCCTCAAAAAGGTCTTCCCCGACCTCAAACCTTCCGACCCCGCGCCCGACGAGGCTGAAATTCAAGTGTATGTAAACCAAGGCGATACATACGTGGAACTCGAAAGCCAAGGCACATACACAACCCTCAAACCCAGCAAGAAATTGGATTGGACAGTGAGGTGGTATCTTACGAAGGAATAAGACAATTTGCAAAAAACAAATCATTAATCACTAACCAAAATTTTTCCTCAAAAAAAATTTGGCAATTGTTTGTAGAAAAGGAATGACAAATCTGATGGAATAGGGAGGAACAAGGTGGAAAATATAATGGAAGAAGTGTCTAATATTTGTCCAAAAATCTAATACAAATTGTCTAAAAATCTAATACACAATTATCTGGACAATAAAATTATCATAAATAACTTTGCACCGAACAAAAAAAGTTGCGAAAAAGTGTAACCTTTTTTCAATAATTGACACTAATAAATAAAAAATTGATTAATTTTGCGGTGTCGGAAACTTCC
>CAJOGF010000123.1 GCA_905233995.1 uncultured Bacteroidales bacterium
TAGGAGTAAACTAAACTTTACATTTTTACAGTCATAAAAAAATTACAAGGTAAAAAATATTTTTTTATCGAAAAAATTTTAGACTTTCGGAATTGAGGCATACCAAAAAAAAGCGAATTGGCATAAATACCAATTCGCTTTTTTTATTAAGATGTTAATGTTGAAAATGTGGAAAATTCCTACAATCGGAGTGTTTTTATAGAATTATGTAGAAAAGTTAAAAATAATTAAGAAATTAACATTTTATTAACTATTTTTTTTTTTTGAATTAATATTTGTCGGTATGTTTGTAAATAAAAATATATGTTATTTATGATAAACAAAAACAATATATGGATTACGGTGGCGGTATTGATAGCCACATCGGTGAGTTCAGGCTGCGATATGGATTGGACAACCATTAATGAGGACGATACCGCCTACGAAACATATGTCTGAGGTGGAAAATCTCTCGGCAGAATAATTAAACGAATAGTAAAAAAATCAAATTATAATGAATAATAAAGAAAATAAAAATGAAAAGTTATCTGTTATTTTTTGTATGTTGCGCATTAAGTTGCACAACATCTTGTAGCAATTCTCCTAAAACAAGTTCGGGAGAAGCCGAAGCTCAGCAGAATGATTCTGTAAATGTATTAGATGAAGAACTTGACAATGGGTTAAATGCAGACAATGATATGATTGTTGCGTCTGAACCTGGCAAAAGTGCAATTGTTACCTTAGAAAAAGGTAATGTTATTTATGTCGGTGTTAGAAATAGCGTTGATATCAACCTTACCGGCTATACTTGGGACGATGGACTTAAAGTTTCGATTTCGCAAGGAAGCAGTATCGTCGACGACACTATACATGGCAAAGGACACTTTTGGGTTCAGAGTATAAAACCCGGTAATGCAGAGATAACCATTGCCCAAAATGGTAAAAAAGTATCGTCTAAAGTGCTGAGAATAAAATCTTTGCCTAATCCATCGGTGAAAGTGGCAAGAATGTCGGGCGGTAAGATTTCAAAGGAAAAATTATACAATGAGCCAGGAATCCGTGCTCAAATTGATGATTTCGACTTTGATGTTATGTTTCGGGTTACTAAATTTTCGATTGTCACATGCGTTAAAGGATTTTTTCAGACTGAAACCTCAGAAAGCGCACAATTTACCGCAAAACAAAAGACGTTAATTGAATATGCGCCTTCCGACGGTTATATTATTATCACTGATATAAAAGTCAAAGGACCTGACGCGAAAGAACGTGATTTGCAACCCGTAGTATTTCAGTTGCAATAAAAAAATTAACTTTAAAATTGATAAAAATCATGAAACTAAAAAATATTTTAGCAACATTGTTGTGTTGCATTGTTTTTGCTGCTAACGCTCAGGACAAAAGCGCAGTAGTAACAGTAACTAAGGGCAATCTACTTTATGTAGGAGTTCAAAATGACATTGAAGTCTGTCTTACGGGTTATACATGGGACGATGGCATAGAAGTGTCGGCTTCTAATGGCGAAATCACAGAAGGAGAATCAAATGGGCACTTTAAACTTTCTGTTAAAAGTGCGGGAAGTGTAAAAGTAAACGTTATACGTAACGGTAAGAGCGTGGCTTCTCAAGTATTCCGTGTGAAAAAACTACCTGTCCCTGTTGTCAAAGTGAATGGTAAATCAGGTGGTAATATTTCAAGAGCAACATTGTCAAGTCAAAAGGGCATTAACGTTGTTTTGGAAGATTTTGATTATGACGTTAAATTCCATGTAACGCAGTTTACTGTTGCTGCTTATATCAAAGGCATTGCAACGGAAGCCGTTTCTACGAGTGATCAGTTTACTGCCGAACAAAAAGACATTATCAAAAAGGCGAACAAATTTGTCATCATAAAAGACATAAAAGCCCAAAGTCCAGACGGCACTGAATTTGATTTGCAGTCTACTGCATTTATTGTGGAATAAAAACAAAATATATAAACAATCAAAAACGAAAACGCTATGTTAATAGACAATGGAATCAATGTTACCAACGACATTGTAATCGACATCTTGAAACGCAGGTTTCCAAAATATGAAATCAGCGAAGGGAAGTGGGGCGGCTGGCTCATCGCTAATAACTTGGGCGGCAGTGAGGGCGTTGTTATGAAGAAGTCGGGATTAGTACATGTCCACGTTTCCATACAACCTACAGATCCAGAAACGGGCAAAACTGAAATCTTAATTGCCACAGATATGAACCAGTGGCTAAAAGCCCTTCTTCTCGGCGGATTGTTGGGGGGCATCATCCATTACATAGCCAAGGGTGACATAGATACGCAAGTAGAAATTGCCCTTCAAAAGGGTCTTGTACAAAAATAAATAAAAAAACATTAGAAATGAAACTATTTACACGCAATATGAAAACACGACATTTTATTATCATTCTGCTTGCCATACTGACATTCGGCGCGGCAGGCAACGGTGCCAAGGCACAGACGGACGACGTACGCATCCGCGTACTAATCGACGACCAATGGAAGTACATTGATCAGACCGGCAATTACTGCCTCGAAAAAGAAACAGCCCAATACGACGACATCACCGAATTTACTAACGGTTTGGCGGCTGTAAGCAAAAACGACAAATGGGGCTTTATCGACAAGTCTGGCAAGTTGGTAATACCACTCCAATTCGACAAAGTTGGAGAGTTTGCTGACAATGGTCTTGCTATGGCAGTCAAAAAAGACGAATCCCAATTTGGTTACATCAACAAGGAAGGCAATTTCGTAATGGAACAGTTGCATTGGTCATACGGAAATTGGAAAAAATATTCCGATAATGGACTTGCACCTTGTATGAACGGCAAGAAACTTTGGGGGTATATGGACGAAAAAGGCAATGTAAAAATCGAACCAAAGTACGAGAAAGCCAACCTCTTTTACGAAGGTCTTGCTTTTGTAGAATCGCACGACGAAACTGGCTATCATGATATGTACATCGACGAAAAGGGCAACGTTGCATTCTCTGTCAAAATTCCGCTTTGGTTCTATGCTGGCGATTTTCACAACGGCTTGGCATACCTCAAAGGCAGCAACGACAAATACGGCTATATCGACAAAACAGGCAAATTTGTAATAGAGCCTCAGTTTGACGAAGCCAAAAATTTCGTAAAATGTGGTGACAACGTTTTAGCTGTCGTGAAAAAGGGCAAGAAATGGGGATTTGTTACCAAAGACGGAAACGTTCGTCAAATGGAATTTGACAAGGCTCATTTCACTGCTGAAGGTATTTTATTCGTGCAGGTAGAAGGCCACTTGATGATGGTTACAACAGACGGAAAGGGTATCGAAGTGCCGCATTTTAAAGATGTTGACAGATGCACTTTCTTTTGGTGGTAATAAGAATGCACAAACTTTAGATTTTAAATTGAAACATTTTCCCCTGTTGCAATTTTAAAAATTTTCTTTTACATTTGCAACGGTAAAAATTCTATCAAAACAAGGTTATGGAATGGATTAAATACATTTTTTTTATAATATTCATAGTAGGGTACATTTATTACGCAAGGCGGTCTGGCGAAGGCGGCCTCGAAGATCTTTCCGACGAGGAGGCTCTTCAATATCGAGATGCTATCAGAAAATATTTCCCCGAAAAGGACACCGTAAAATTAAGCGGCAAGTTCACAGAATGGACTGCCGAGTCTGTCGTATTGTATGAAAACCGACATACTGAAGTAGAAAAACCGACATTCCGATTCAAGGATTACAAAATGGAACCTTTGTCTATGTTCGGTGGTCGGTGGCAGTTTGGAACGGAAAAATCATTGGAAAATTCGTCCTACGTGGTGAAGTTCAGCGGTGTTTTCGAGAGCGGAGATGAAAAAATGACAATCGAATTGAAAGATTTGTTTATTGGTATGAAAGACAAAATACATACGTGCCTTATGTATGCTGCAAAGGCTGGGCGAAAGGAAATCGACGCCGATGTATGGCTCAATAGAACAGACCCCGAAAAAACAAAGATTTTGGTAATCAACTTTTTAGACTATAAGATTTCTACTCGATTGTAATAAAGTTTTGCAATAAATACATTTCAACGAAAGTGTCATATTCCGAAAAAAGTTGCGGTTTAACGTTTATTACTATTAAATATTTTTATACTTAGGCATATAGTGACTTATACGTTTTCGGAGAGTGAGCGATGACTTTCGCAAGAAGATTCTCGAAGTTTGTGTCCGCACACTGGGCATACAAAGCCATCTGCCCATTTCTTTTCGCTCAGATATTGCAGGCAGGCTTCTTCTGTCGGGAATCTTTGACCGAACTCGAATATAGTAAGACTGGTTAACAGTGCAAAGATAAGGATTTTTATTTAAGTAACAAAACGCCTAATTCGTTAAAAAAATTAGACCTCAACAATATCCGAATCTTGGTTATTAATGGGAAAAAAATAATCTTCCATGTCCATTTTTTGCTCGTTAAAAAATCCGGCTTCTGAAATTGAATCATCAAAGCCTGTCAACGCTGAAAATGGTGCAAATTGCGCTGCACGCGCCATCAGAGACATTCTCGGTCGCGATGTCTCATGCTCAAGATTTATAATATCTGAATAATCATCATTCATGCTTTATGCCCTCCTATTTGAGAATTTCGTTCCTTGGCTGTCGCCCCATCTTCAAAATTTAAACCTTTGAGAATCGCATTTTTTCCAAATCTTTGTTTTATCAAAATTTCCGCTTGTTGCATACGACGTTCTTTTTCAAGAGAAAGTTTTTTTTTCTCTTTCTCTTTTCTTATAGCCTCATAATCAGTAAACAAATCAAGTTGAAGCGTTTGCGGTTTTGATTCTATTATAAAATCCTGATTTACAACATTTAACGAGACATTAAGTCTTCTAACCAAAAGGTTAGGATTTACAATTCTATCAAAAAGCCTTGTAACCGCTTCTACTATAACCGTTCCTGACGAAAAAAAGCCGTCAAGATTTTGAGTGCCGTGAGCATTTTTCGGCACTTGTCTACCGTAATAATCAATTGAAACATCTCCTTGATACAGACTTGCGATGCTATTATTTTTAAGATTTTCAACGTCATAACCCACCGTAATTACGATTTGGGAAGTAACAAGATTCTTTTTAACAAGATCCAACGCAATAGAATCTGCCATTTCACGGATTACAACCCGTGCTTTTTTGAAATCGTAAGGACATGAAAGCACTTGTCCACTACTAATAGAATTGCTCGAAGGTTTATAGGCTTTTACGTGAGCAATCGTACAAGGTTCGTAACCCCAAGCATGATCGATTAAAAGTTCGGCATTTACACCAAAAAGGTCATAAAGAAAACCCTCGTTTGTGATTGAAACACGCGCTATTTTGCCCATAGTGTCAATACCAAACTTACTGAGCCGCTGAACCGTCCCCCGCCCAACTCTCCAAAAATCGGTCAAAGGTTTGTGATTCCAAAGTTTTTCTCGATATGAATGCTCGTTCAACTCCGCAATTCTAACGCCATTGCTATCTGGTTCAATATGTTTTGCAACAATATCCATGGCTATTTTACAGAGATAAAGATTGCTACCAATACCAGCAGTTGCGGTAATTTTGGTTTCTTTCAGAACGGCTTTAATCATTCTTTCGGCAAACTCTCTCGCACTGATTTTTAAGACTTTAATATACGAAGTAACATCAATGAAAACCTCATCAATACTATAAACGTGAATATCCTCTTTGGAAACAAATCTTAAATATATCCGATAAATTTGAGTGCTGACCTCAATATATCTCGCCATTCTCGGAGGTGCAACAATATAATCAAGTTCGCAATTAGGGTCAGAATCAATTTCGGCTTTGAAAACAGATTTTTTTGTAAAACTATACAGGATTTTTTTTCTTCGTTCCCGATTAATTTCTTTTACACGTCTTACAACTTCAAAAAGCCTTGCCCTTCCCGCTATTGAATACGCTTTCAACGACGGAGAAACGGCAAGGCAAATTGTTTTGTCTGTACGGCTTTTGTCGGCAACAACAAGATTTGTGGTAAGAGGATCCAAGCCTCTGTCAGCACATTCAACCGAGGCGAAAAATGATTTTAAGTCGATTGCTATATATTGTCTTTGATTCAAAGCCGTAAAAAAATTTAACTATTTTGCGAACACCAATTCATCAATCAATCTGTTGCAATTGCCGTATTTTTCGATTATGAACAGTACATAACGAATGTCAACATTAATACAACGCTGCAATTTCGGATTGAAAACCCAGTCTGAAGACATTGATTCGCTATTTCCGTCAAAAGCCAAACCAATAAGATTGCCTTTGCCATCAATAACGGGAGAACCTGAATTTCCACCAGTTATATCGTTATCGGTTAAGAAACAAACGTGAAGTTTGCCGTCCTTGTCAGCATAACGTCCAAAATCCTTATTCTGAATCAAAGTTTTAAGTTTTTGAGGAACGTCAAATTCGTAATCACCCGGAATTTCTTTCTCCAAAACACCTTCAGCAGTTGTGAAATAACTCATTGAAACACCGTCTTTTGGCTTATAACTTTTAACAGTTCCAAAAGTAAGACGTTCTGTAAAATTAGCGTCGGGATAAACCAATTTTCCAGAGTTCATCTCGTTGATACCTTTTACATAAAGGCGACGAGCCGCTGTTAAATTGTTTTTGTACTCTTTAAGACGGGTATAAACAGTTCTATAAACGTGTAAAACATCAAGCATTGCTTTTATTGCTGGATCGTCCATAATGTCAGCCGTAGTATCCTGAATAGCAGCCACAAGACCATCTTTAGTTTTTAATTCCGTTTTGAAAAGATTATCAACTATCTCTTTTGGGTCATCAGAGGCTTTGATAAAATCTGGCCAATACTCTTGGTCAATATCCTGCTTAAATACTTTTATCATTTCAATTGACGACTTGTAATCGGTGCTTTCGTTATAATCTTTATAAAAATTATTTACGTCTCTTTTGAACTTTTCTACGTCGCAATCCGGATCATACATACCACTCAACAAAGTGTATGAAAATTCCATAAGTTCCATTCCTGACCAGAAACATTCGTTAATGTAGTTAAGACGACGATTGTCCTCTCGCATATTTTCGCAGGCTACCTTAATTGAAGACAAAACATCTTTGTATTCATTCTTACGATTGGCATCAGAATTATACCAAGAAGTAAATTTCTTTTCGTTTTCGACCTTTAATTCAGGAATTTTCAAGGCTTTAAGGCTTTTGTTTGCCTCAATAAATTTCTTCCAATAGTTAGACGAATGGGCAAATTTTGTTGCATATTTAATTCTAATCGCATCATCTTTTTCCATATCAGCCATCAAAACATCTTGTCGAATACCTCTAATTTTGGAACAATAATCGTTTTCTTCCATATCGTTAGCAATTTCGTAACTTGTGGAATATCTTACTGTTGTGCCGGGAAAACCCATAACCATTGCAAAGTCGCCTTCTTTATACCCTTTCAAACTTATAGGGAAAAAATGTTTAGGTTTGTAAGGTACATTATCTTCGGAATATTCAGCGGGATTTCCGTTTTTGTCAGCATAAACTCTGAAAACAGAAAAATCGCAAGTATGTCTTGGCCACATCCAATTGTCGGTATCAGCACCAAACTTACCGATTGCATCAGGAGGTGTGCCAACCATTCTTACATCGTTAAAAACCAAGTATACACACATATAATAAGCATTACCTTCAAAGAAAGGTTTGATTTCTATTTTGTTGTATCTTGCACTCGGAAATTCTTTCTCGTACTGAGTGGAAAGAATTTCGATGTTTGCATGGATTTTTTCTTGACGCTCATTTTCGCTCATTGAAGCCATTACTCCGTCATTTACAGCATCGGTAACATCGCGAATTTCACGCAAAAAACTTACGTAAAGTCCGGGAGTCGGGATTTCTTCGTCAAAACTTTTTGCCCAAAAACCCTCTTTAAGATAATCGTGTTCCAAAGAACTATGCTGCTGAATACTTTCATAACCACAATGGTGATTAGTGAAAATCAAACCTTTGTCCGAGACAATCTCGCCAGTACAATATCCACCAAAAACAACAACCGCATCTTTGAGAGAAGATTTGTTAACACTATAAATATCTTCTGGTTTCAACTTAAAACCTTGGGCTTTCATTTGATTGTAATTTTTGCCAATCATCTGCAAAAGCCACATTCCTTCGTCGGCACGAAGCGTTGATAGTGTCAAAATAGACACCAACAATGTTAAAAATGATTTTCTTAAAAACATACCCTAAAATTTTTATTTTTTTTACTTAAGATTATTAATATACTACTTTGTCCAAACATTATCCTTACTATCCATATCAGGAATTTGAGAATTACCGAGTTCAACAGAAGAAATTGCCTTACTAACTGTCATATTAACCATATTGTTTGACGCATTCCAACACAAAGCATTTCGTTCTATAGTTTCAGAAGTTCCGTCTTGATAGTTGACTTTCAAGTATATCGGAACCATAAGACCTCCTTTGTTTTCTATTGAAATTGTCTTATCCTTTACCTGCGCTATCGCCAAATCAGGAACATCAACACTAAAAAACCATGACTTGAAAAAATACTTCAAATCAACTCCTGAAATTTTTTCACACATATTGAAAAAATCGTATGGTAAAGGATGTTTTCCTAACCAAGTAGTTGTGAAAGTATTAAGAATATTGTCCATAACTTTTTCACCTACAATATCTTCCAAATAAGTATAAGCCAACTGAGGTTTATAATAAGAGTTGACAGTAAATACCCACAAATGCGTTTGACTATACGACGGAGTAATTATAGGTGTATTTTCTGACATGGTCTGAGTATATTCTGTATTTCTAACCGCAGATTCAATTATGTTTCTATGTTTGAACAATTTATTCTGAAAATACTGCGGAACATACATAGTCAGTCCCTCGTCCATAAAGCCGAAACGATTTTGATACATTCCTGTCAAAAACGGAAAATACGAATGTGTTACTTCGTGAGAGGTTGTGAAAAAGTCAGAATCGTAATCGTTATCAAAATCTTCGTTTATCATCATCGGAAATTCCATTCCGCCGCTTCCTTCAAAAACGGTTAAATGCGGATACGGATACGGCACTCCCGGACGCTCCGCCGACAAATATTCCAAAGTTTTTCTTGTCATATCTATCGTTCTTGAAAAGCCATTATGAAAAAAAACAGAAGATACAAAAGTACGTTTCTTGTTACCCTTTAGCAAAACAGAAGCCCCGCTCCACAACATCTCGTCTGAACAAGCAAAAACAAAATCAGGAACACTATCCGCTTTGAAATGCCAAGTATTTTTTTCATTTTTCAAAGCCCTTGAAAGGTTTTGGGAACTGATAATATCAACTTTGGAATCGCTTTTTAACGCCCTATTCCAATTGTCAAGAATTTCCTTTGAAAATATTTCGTTTTTATTGACCAATTCTCCCGTTGCCCAAATCACCTTCTTGCCCGTAGTTTGAATATTGACATCGTAATTTGAACGTTCAAATACAAATTCTTCGTTGCCTGAATGTTGAACATTGTCCCAACCAAAAACATCGTCAAGGACTGCTATCTGCGGGAAAAAATACGGCACAAACCAAGAATCATTTCCGTATTTTCCGCCCCTTAAATGAGTATTTTCGGCTATCCTTGTACGCCATTTTACAAACAACGTTATTGTCGAGCCTTCGTTAACACCGCCACAAGAAATTACAATTTGAGTTCCGTTTTCAGAAAACTTGAGTTCCTTTTTTTCTGTGTCTGAAATAACTTTGGAAACTTCCAATATTTCAACACCTTCATCGGTAATATCTTCAACGTTACATGCGCGGATACGGGGAGTACCTTTTTTATATATATTACGATAAAGATTCATAACAATTTTTCCTGCAACAGAAAGCCTACTTTCGTTAACATGATAAACTACGTACTCCTGACCTTCAAGCTTATTATTTTGAGTATCAAACGAAACGTTAATTTTATATTCGGCAAAATTTGTCTTATAGTTTTCGCCCGGTTGCCCCGTTAAAGTACGCGTTTTTGCGTTAATGGCTCTTTTAAACTCACGGCAATTGTAGTCAGACTGAGCAAAAACAACGCCGAAAGAAAATAATAACAAAGCCGTAAAAAAAAGTTTTAATCGTTTCATATTCATAAACTTTGATTATCAAAAAAAATCAATTTAGTCTTACATTTATACCTTCGTTGAAAAGGTAGTTTTTTAAATCAGGAATCTTAATTTTTCCGAAATGAAAAATACTTGCCGCCAATGCAGCATCGGCTTTTCCGACAGTAAAAACGTCCTTAAAATCTTTCATCTCTCCCGCCCCACCAGAGGCAATAACAGGAATTGAAAGCATTTCGGACATTTGTCTTAAAGCCTGATTTGCAAACCCTTGTTGATGACCGTCATGATCCATAGAAGTAAACAATATTTCACCGGCTCCTCTGTCTTGAATTTCTTTAGCCCATGAAAACAATTCCTTATCCGTTGGACGTTTTCCACCGTGAGTGTGAACAATCCAATTGCCATTAATAGTTTTTGCGTCAATAGCAACAACTACAAACTGCGAGCCGAACTTTTTAGCAAGGTCGCTTACAAGAGACGGAGTTCTAACAGCAGAGGAGTTGACAGAGATTTTATCAGCACCGTGAATAAGCAAATTTTCAGCATCTTCGATACTTGAAATTCCGCCTCCAATAGTAAAAGGAATCGACAGATTTTTTGCCACATTTTCTACAAGAGAATAAATCTGTTTGCGACCTTCGTTTGTTGCGGTGATGTCAAGATAAACAAGTTCGTCGATACCCTGCTCTGAATACGCTTTGCCAAGTTCTACAGGGTCGCCCGCATAACGAAGATTTTCAAAACTAACACCTTTTACCGTCTGATTGTCTTTTACGTCAAGACACGCTATAATTCTTTTTGCTAACATGATGAAATTTCCGCAAGTTGTTCCAATGTAACTTTTTTCTCGTAAATTGCTTTGCCCACAATCACAGAATCTATTCCAATATCCTGAAGTTTCAACAAATCGTCAAAACAAGAAACTCCTCCACTTGCCGTGAATTTAAGATTTGGAAAATCAAGCATAAGTTTTTTATATAAGGCAACATCAGGACCTTGCAACATACCGTCGCATTTTATCGAAGTAACACAAACACGACACAAGCCAAATTCCAAAAACTTTTCAATCAAGTTATTAATTGTCATTTGTGATGACGTTTGCCAACCATGTATTCTTACCGTATCGTCCAAAACGTCAGCACTTAAAATAATTTTTTCACCGCCGTATTTTTTTAGCGCCTCCGACATTATTTCTGGATTTTTTACAGCCGTACTACCGAGGTTTACAGCAAAAGAACCTAACGCAAAAAGCATTTCAATGTCGCCATGTGTTTTTATACCGCCACCGCAGTCAATTTTTAGCGATGTTTTTTGCGCTATTGACGAAAGCACTTCGGTATTAACAAGCGTGCCTTTTTTAGCACCGTCAAGGTCAACAAGATGAAGTCTTGTTAAACCAGCGCTACTTTTACGGGGTCAAGACCGTATGTCTTAACGTTGTCGTATTTGCCCTGCTGAAGTCTTACACAACGGGCATTTATAATGTCAATTGCAGGTATTACTATCATAGTTTTACAAAATTTTCAAGTATTTTTAAACCAATTTGTCCGCTTTTTTCGGGGTGAAACTGAACTCCAAAAAAGTTATCTTTTGCAATAGATGCCGAAAAATTGTTGATATAAAAACATTCCGCCGAGGTATTTTCAAAAGTTTCAACAGCATAACTGTGAACAAAATAAACAAAAGATTTGTCTTTAATGCCTTCAAACAAAGGAGTTTTAAGATTGAAAATCTCGTTCCAACCCATGTGCGGAATTTTTTCAGCAACTTTTGGCACAAACCTCTTAACCTGTGCACTAAAAATTTTTAGGCCATCGGTATTTTCTTCTTCCGAAAACGAACACATCAATTGCATTCCCAAACAAATCCCCAAAACAGGTTGTTTGAGTTCAGGAATTACTTTGTCTAATCCGAAATTTTTGATTGCTTGCATAGCCGCACCCGCATTGCCAACACCGGGGAAAACAACCTTGTCAGCACTTTTAATTTCCTGAGGCTCCTTTGTTAAAAAGGCTTGACAACCAAGTCTTAAAAGTGCCGCTTCAACGGATTTTATATTGCCCGCTTTATAATCTATAATCGCAATTTTCACGTTTATTTTTTAAATTTGTTTTAAAAATGCAAAATTACAAAAAATGAAGTTTTTTTATAGCAAAAAAATATTTCTTCAAGTTACATTTTTTAGATTTAACATAAAGTTAATACATTTTGACAATAAAAATAACATCACATTATATCTTTTTGGAATAAAATTAGCAACACAAAATGTAATAATCATTAACAAAATAAAAAGAAAGAAAATTATGGAAGAACAACTTAATCTCCAAGGCGGAGAACATCGCGAGGCTCAACCCAAAACAATAATGTTACTAATTTGTTTTTTCTTGGGTTGGATAGGAATACACAGACTATTGATGGGCTACAAAAATTGGTGGCTTATGCTTATAACATTTGGCGGTTGTGGTATTTGGACAATAATCGACTTTATTATGATTGTATCAGATAAATTACCAATGTCAGACGGTACACCACTAAAAAAAGACTAAAAAGCAAATACTTTATTCTTTATTCGTTATACAAACAGCCGGATTATCTTTAAGATATCCGGCTGTTTTATTGTACATGCTTTATGAGAATATTATTTCTTTAAAACAGGACGTATTGATGCGCCAAAGTAACGCGGTTGATTAGAAATTCCGACTTTTTCTTTTGTCAAAACCAAGCAATAAGCCTCAGAATCCGATTGTAACGAATTAGTCCAATAATTTGCAGCAGCCAAAAATATATGCGTATCGGCTTCAACTTTTTTCTCCTTATCACCTGTTGAAGAATATTGATCAGAAGCAGTATCGTCAGAATAAATAATTTGACCTTTATCAGCATCGTCTTTTGCTTTGTAAACTATATAACCAGCAGCTTTTGTGTCGTTATAATTGTCAGTCCAAACCCAATAACACTCGTCAATAAGTTCTTGAAAGGCCGCCTTGTCAGGAGTAATCCAATCCATACCATATTTATTTATCCAACTTGTACCTACTGAGGCAACATCATCTTCTTTTTCAAGTTCCACTTTATTGTCAACTTTTTTATCTTTTGCAGAAGCCTCTGTACTACAATACTTCGACCACAAGAACTTTTCTACTTCATTATTGTCAATTGTTTCAACAACACAAGTATCAAATTTATAATTTTTTCCAGTAAATTCTTGTTTTGCTGCTGTTTCTGCCCAAGCATATTTACCTGTAACATTTTCTGCTGACCATAAAGCACCACTTGTTAGTCCAAGATCTACATAAATGTCAGTTGATTTTTTAAAGACTGCCCAAAGGGTATCAGGTTTTTCAAATTTGTATTTATCAAATACAACACCAGTTTCAGAACCCCAACCCAAAAATTCAAACCCATCTTTAGATACTGCATCTGCAAAAGGCATTTTTAATTCTGTTTTCTCGTTGAATGTTTTTGTTAACTCTTCATAAGCAGCATAAACACGTTTTGTCTTAGGTTTTCCGTCTTCGTCTGTACCATCGGCAACCTTTTCTGAAAATGCAAAAACCAAAGTACCCGGATTAACCGTTACCGTGCATGACGATGTTTTATCAGCATATTTAACCGACTGAACCGAAATTGTAACTGTTCCTGCTTTTTTTGCCTTGATAGCACCACCATTTGCAACATCAACGATTGAAGTATCGCTCGAAGTCCAAGATAGTTGTTTTACATTAGCATTTTCCGGTGTAAAAGTAGTTTCAATTTTGTTTGTCTCTCCCACTTGTAGCGTCAAATCACTAATAGATACGCTGGAAAGGTCAACAAATTTTCCTTCCGTTTGAGCATCATCGTCATCACACGCTACAAAAGGAAAGGTCATAACAGCCATGAGTAAAATTGGTAAATGATATCTTCTCATAATAAATATAATTTAATAAAGTTGTAAATTTAGATTAATGCAAATTTATCCGTTTTCTTGCATAAGGTCAAACAAATGGTATACTAAAAAACAGGACACAAATGTCCTTATTTTTAGGACATACTTTCGGAAATATCTTTAAAAAAATCGTGATTCAATACTTTACTGATTGTTTCAAGTAAATCAGTATTAATATCTTGCTGTTTAAAAATTTCGTATACAGCCGAATGAGAACGATGTATTTGGTTTTGAAACCATCTTACGCTACGTCCTTGCTGTTTCAACTCTTCCTTGATTCGGTTGCCGATGTGAATACTCATAGATAACAAGATGCTTCAAGTCTGATAAGTTCCAAAATTCAGACTCTTAACACACAAAAAAGCGTGGAACTCTTACTCCGCCCGTTCCACTATCTGAGGTCTTCGCATTACCCGCACTGAAGAAACGAGCAGCGAATACCCACGCATATATATTATAAGGTGTACAAAAATAATTTTATACACCAATATAACATACCCGAGGGCATTTATCGCTGCTAAGTTTCCGACAGTGCTTTGAAAGGTGCGAAGTTTCAGATAGTCAAAAACATAGCGTTAATAAACGCCTTTAGTTATAAAAGTCCCTCCCACCGCCAACTGCGTGGAAAAGACAATGCAAAAATATTAAAATCAACACAAAAAAACAAATCTTCTTCTTCAAATTATTTTTCTATGTACGAATCCTTAAACCCTAACATATACAAAACGCCGTCAATACCAATTGACGAAATTGACTGCTTAGCGTTTTCTTTAACCTTTGGTTTGGCGTGATATGCGATTCCAAGTCCTGCAATGTTCAGCATCGGAAGGTCGTTTGCTCCGTCGCCAACAGCAATAACTTGTTGCAAATCAAGATGCTCCAACTGTGCAATAAGTTTCAAGAGTTCGGCTTTGCGTCTACCGTCTACAATATCGCCAAGATAATTGCCTGTTAACTTTCCGTCCATGATTTCAAGGTCGTTAGCATACACAAAATCAATGTCGAATTTCTGTTTGAGATAGTTTCCAAAATACATAAAACCTCCCGAAAGAATTGCTATTTTGTATCCGTATTGTTTCAAAATTCTAAGCGTTCTTGCAACGCCTTCTGTAATTGGCAGATTTTCAGCGATTTCTCTCATAACACTTTCGTCCAAACCCTTAAGAAGCGATACTCTACGCTTGAAACTTTCACAAAAATCTATTTCACCTCTCATAGCCGATTCTGTAATTGCTTTAACCTTATCGCCTACACCAGCACGCATTGCAAGTTCGTCAATTACTTCTGTCTGAATAAGAGTGGAATCCATGTCAAAACAAATCAAGCGGCGATTTCTACGGAAAAGGTTATCCTCTTGAAAAGAAATATCATAACCCATTTCTTGAGAAATACGCATAAATTCACTATGAAGTAAAGGTCTATCTTTTGGCGTTCCACGTACTGACATTTCAACACAAGCACGTGTTCTGCCTTGTTTTTCGTCGTTTTCCAACGGAACTCTACCCGTAAGACGGGTAATAGAGTCAATATTAAGGCTTTGCTCTGCCAAAACTCTTGAAACTTCAGCAATCAAACCCGCTGAAATATTTCTTCCCAATAACGTTACAATATAACGATTTTTCCCTTGAAGCGAAACCCAACGGTTGTATTCGTCAATCGAAATAGGTGAAAATCTAATTTGGACACCAAGTTCTGAAGACTTGAAAAGCATTTCTTTCAAGATATTTCCCGAATCCTTTTGTGCTGAAATAAACATTATACCAAGCGATAAAGAATTATGAATGTCCGCCTGACCGATGTCAAGAATAGTTGCGTTGTATTTTGCGATAATCGCCGACAATGACGATGTTAATCCGGGTTTATCTTCACCGGTTATCGATGCCATGATTATCTCTTGTTCGCTTAAATTGCTCATTGAATGCTATTTTTTGTTTATTACTATTTTTTTTTGCAAATTTATAAAAAAATTACATACACAAAATACAATCACAAAGAAAAGTTAATAATTTTGCATGAAGTTTAATTATAAAAATTACCAATATAAAAAAAATGGCAAAAATAACAAAAGAAGCAGCCTTAAAATATCATAGTGAAGGCCGCCCCGGAAAAATCGAAGTCGTTCCTACCAAACCGTACAGAACGCAAACCGACCTCTCGCTTGCTTACTCTCCCGGAGTAGCAGAGCCATGTCTCGAAATTCAGAAGAATCCCGACGATGCTTACAAATACACCGATAAGGGAAACCTCGTTGCCGTTATCTCAAACGGTACTGCCGTACTCGGTCTTGGCGACATAGGAGCAGTTAGCGGAAAACCGGTTATGGAAGGTAAAGGTCTTCTGTTTAAAATTTATGGCGGCATTGACGTTTTTGACATAGAAGTCAACGAAAAAGACCCTGAAAAATTTATTCAAGCAGTAAAAGCAATCGCTCCAACTTTCGGTGGAATCAATCTCGAAGATATAAAAGCACCCGAATGTTTTGAAATAGAACGCCGATTAAAAGAAGAACTTGATATTCCCGTTATGCACGATGACCAGCACGGAACAGCAATTATCTCGTCAGCAGGCCTTATCAACGCTTTGGAAGTTGCAGGCAAAAAAATTCAAGACGTTAAAATCGTTGTAAACGGCGCAGGAGCAGCAGCAATTTCGTGTACAAAACTTTACGTTTCGCTTGGTGCAAAAGTTGAAAACATCGTAATGCTCGATTCAAAAGGCGTTATCACAGATGACCGTCAAAACCTTACGCCCGAAAAGAAATTCTTTGCAACCTCAAGACGCGATGTTCACACATTGGAAGAGGCTATAAAAGGTGCTGACGTTTTCTTGGGATTATCAAAAGGTAACATCTTAACACAAGATATGGTTCGTTCGATGGCTAAAAATCCTATCGTTTTCGCCCTCGCAAACCCCGTTCCTGAAATTACTTACGAAGATGCAATGGCTTCACGTCCCGATGTGTTAATGTCCACAGGTAGAAGCGATTATCCTAATCAAATTAATAACGTTATCGGATTTCCGTATATTTTCCGCGGAGCATTGGACGTTGCAGCAACGGCTATCAACGAAGAGATGAAACTCGCTGCCGTTTACGCAATCGCAAACCTCGCTAAACAAAGAGTTCCCGATGTAGTTAACAAAGTTTATAATGTTAACAACTTGACCTTCGGACCATCATACTTTATTCCCAAACCTGTTGACCCAAGACTTATTACCGAAGTATCCTCAGCAGTTGCAAAGGCCGCTATGGACTCTGGAGTTGCAAGAAAGAAAATCGAAGATTGGGACGCTTATCGTCAGCACTTAAAAGAATTAATGGGCTATGAATCAAAACTTTCGGCTCAACTTTTCAACATCGCAAAACAAAACCCACAGAAAGTTGTTTTTGCTGAAGGTATCCACCCTTCAATGATGAAAGCAGCCGTTGAAGCCAAAAACGAAGGTCTTTGTTTCCCGATTCTTCTTGGTAATACCGAGAAAATCAAGAAGATAGCCGAAGAACTCGAACTTAACCTCGATGGCATTGAAATCATCAACCTTCGTGAAGACGCAGAGGCTGGAAGAAGAGAAAAATACGCTAAGATTTTGGCACAGAAACGTCAGCGCAACGGTATGACATTTCAAGAGGCAAACGATAAAATGTTCGACCGCAACTATTTCGGTATGATGATGGTTGAAACAGGCGACGCAGACGCATTTATTACAGGCGTTTACACACGTTATCGCGACACGATTCAAGTAGCAAAAGATGTAATCGGAATACGCAAAGGTTACGACCATTTCGGCACAATGCACATTTTGAACTCCGAAAAAGGTACATTCTTCTTGGCTGACACACTTATCAACCGACACCCCGATGTTGACACTCTTGTTGATACCGCTAAACTTGCAGCGCATACAGTAAGATTTTTCAACATTCTTGATACATCTTTCTAAATAATCTTCTTTTAAT
>CAJOGF010000124.1 GCA_905233995.1 uncultured Bacteroidales bacterium
TCCACAATTTGGTCTTACGTTTTTCTCTCAACACAACGATAATGTAAAACTTCTTGTTTTAATAGACGGTCAACCTCAATACGCCGGACTTATGGGACACCCAATAGCCGATGCGTATCAAAGTTTTTCAACCGAAAAAGTTGAAATCGTAAGAGGTCCTGCCTCAGTATTATACGGCTCTAACGCAATGGGCGGTGTTGTCAACATCATAACAAAAGACGGTCTTAAAACCAACGGATCTAAAGTTGATGTTTCAGTTTCAGGCGGAAGTTACGGCACTTTTATCACTCAAGGCAACCTAAAAGCACGACAAGGCAAATTTTCAACCGCTCTCGGAGTGTCGTATCAAAAAACTGACGGACACAGAGATAACTCCAATTTTAAACAATTAACCGACTTTATAAAATTAGGATACGATTTCAACGAACATTGGACAATAAACGCTGACTTAAATCTTACTAATTTTCAATTCTCTAACCCCGGACCAGAAAACGCCCCTATTTTCGATTCCGACGCAGATATTGTAAGAGGACTTACAAGTATCTCTGTATCAAACAAATATGCAAATACTTCGGGTTCGTTTAGAGTTTTTTACGACTGGGGAGAACATGAAATTAACGATGGACATTTAATTTCAGCCGAGCCAAAAGACTATCTTTACAAACACAAAGATTATATCGGCGGAATACTTTGGTATCAAACCAACAATTTTAAGTCAACAAAACTAACCTACGGAATTGACTATCAGAATTTTGGCGGAAAGGCTTGGAACGACTTTTTCGATGGCAAAACCGTTGACCTCGTAAAAGATAAAAATCAAGACGAATTGGCAGGATATTTAACTGTTAATCAAGGTATTACTGATTGGTTGAAGGCTGATTTAGGAATCCGCGTTGACAATCATTCTCAAGTAGGCACCGAAATTGTTCCACAATTTGGTCTTACGTTTTTCTCTCAACACAACGATAATGTAAAACTTCTTGTTTCAAAAGGTTTTAGAAACCCAATAATTAGAGAAATGTACATGTTTGTTCCTCAAAACGAAAACCTTGAACCAGAAAGAATGTGGAATTATGAAATCTCGTATTCAAAACAAATTAAAAACCTAAAAATAGAAGCAGACATTTTCTTTATTGACGGCGAAAACCTTATCACAACCGTTCCTAAAACAGACGGCGGCGGAATGATTAACAAAAATATTGGCGATTTCCAAAACAAAGGGTTTGAAATGTCAGCAAAATATTTCTTACATTATTGGAATTTTCTCCTAAATTATTCTTTTCTTAACATGGAAACTCCTGTTGACGGTGCACCTGAACACAAAATATGTTTCAATGCAGGTTACAACAACGAAAAATTTTCAGCAAATCTCACTTTAGAACAGATTTCAGGACTATATATTTCAACAGGCAGCAACGAGGAAAAAGAAAATTATACACTTTTGAACTTAAATATTGGTTACAAGCCGTTAAGTTTCTTAAAAGTTTTTGTTAAAGCAGATAACCTATTAGCACAGAAGTATCAGACTTACAGCGGATTTTATATGCCAAAAGCAACCTTTATCGGCGGAATATGCTTTAACTTTTAAAAATTTTTTTTTAACTTTGCCATCGTTTTTTAATCACGTTTTATAGTAGTAGATGCGGCAAAATAAAGATAAAATAAGAATTACGGTTATTGAATCTTCGCCGATATTGCTTTCAGGAGTTGTCCACACAATAAAAAACGCTCTTGATTGTGATGTCGCTTTCCAACAAATAAACAAATATCAGCAGGCGGAAACTATTTTGGATTTCGCCCCTGATATTATTATCGCAAACCCAACTCTATTAGGAATAGAAGGAATAAAACTTCTAAAACAAACCATAGAAAAAAATTCCGCAATAGGAATGCACCTTGTCTGCCTTTTAACAACTCAGTTAGACCCAAAAATTCTTTCCCTTTTTGAAGGCATGATAACCCTCTATGACGAGCCAAAAGATATTCATCAATTAATAGACCGATTATCTGGTTATCATGAAAGATTTATATCTCAAGACGGTCTGACAGAAAGAGAAAAACAAATTATCAGACTTGTTGTAAAAGGCAAAACCAACAAAGAAATCTCTAAAGAAATGAATATTTCGGTCTATACCGTTTCTACACACAGACGAAATATCGCGAAAAAACTTCAAATCCACTCCGCTACCGCAATGACCATTTTTGCAATTTCAAACAATCTTGTTTCTATCAACGAAGTAAAAATCTAAAAACAAAACATGTCAGCAAAAACCCTTGATATGACTACGGGCAGACCATTAAGCCTAATTCTAAAATTTTCGTTGCCACTAATGCTTGGCAATCTTCTACAACAAACATACTCTCTAACCGATGCTGCAATTGTTGGAAACTATATCAATATCAACGCTTTAGGTGCAATTGGTGCGTCCTCGTCGGTATTGTTTTTTATTCTTGGTTTTTGCAACGGTTGCTGCTGCGGATTTGCTATTCCTGTGGCACAAAAATTTGGCGCAAAAGATTATACCTCAATGCGTTGTTTGATAAATTCAAGTTTCAAGATTGCGATAATTATTTCAGCAATTGTTACTTTAATCACTTGTCTTATGTGCCGACAAATTCTCGTTTGGCTCAACACCCCTGACGAAATAATTGAACAAGCATATATTTACCTTTTAATAACGTTTTTGGGTATCCCTGCAACTTTTTTTTATAATCTTCTTTCGGCTATAATCCGCGCTTTGGGCGACAGCAAAACGCCGTTTTACTTTCTTATTATGTCAACAATCTTGAATATAGGATTGGATTTCTTGTTGATTTTGGGGTTCAACTCCGGCGTTGGCGGGGCGGCTCTTGCAACCTTGATTGCTCAAATTGTGTCAGCCGGAGCGTGCGCCGTTTATATGAAACGCTCGTTTCTTATCCTAAAAACCGAAAATCCAAAGGAAAAAGAATTAAATATTAAGAACGTAAAACTTCTTCTTAACGCTGGCGTGCCTATGGGACTGCAATTTTCTATAACAGCGATTGGCTCAATGATGCTTCAAAATGCTAACAACGGTTTAGGTACAATTTGCGTTGCTGCTTTTACAGCCTCAATGCGTATAAAAATGTTTTTTATTTGTGTTCTTGACAATTTGGGAATCGCAATGGCAACATATTGCGGTCAGAATTACGGAGCAGGAAAAACTCAACGCATACTAACAGGAATTAAAGATTCGTCAATAATAATGGTGATTTATTGCGCTGTTATGTTTCTGATTTTATGGCTTTTTGCTCGTGATATGGGTTCTTGGTTTATGGACTATTCCGAGACAGAAGTTTTGGACAAAACAGAATTATTTTTGAGAGTCTCTGTAAGTTTTTATTTGGCTTTGGGCGTTTTGTCGATTCTAAGATGTTCTATTCAAGGAGTTGGATATACCAAACTTTCGATGTTTAGCGGTGTTTCCGAAATGATTGCCCGCGTCTTGATAAGTCTTTTTATAGTGCCTAAATACGGCTTTTTAGGCGTTTGTTTTGGCGACCCTATGGCATGGTGCGCCGCCGACTTATTTCTTATCCCCGCATTTATCGGCGTATACAAAAGAATTAAGAAATAAACGGAAATCTCTTTTTTTTAACAATCACACTTTTTATTTCCCAAAATTTAACAACGCCACAGTTTCAACATGAGTTGTTTGGGGAAACATATCAAGAGGTTGAATTTTTTTGAGAGAAAAACCGTTTGAAGTTAAAAACTTTAAATCCCTTGAAAGCGACACTGGATTGCAACTTACATAAATCATTTTCTTGGGTTTAACTTTCAAAATGGTTTTCAAAACCAATTCCTCGCACCCGGAACGCGGAGGGTCAACAATTATGACATCGGCTTTAAACTTCTGATTAGAAAACAATTGAGGCACAACATCTTCGGCTTTTCCGCAAAAAAATTCTGCATTTAAAATATTATTTAATTTTGCGTTTTCTTTGGCATTTTCCACCGCTTGAGGGATTGATTCAATACCGATAACTTTCTTTGCTTGTTTTGCCAAAAAAAGCGAAATTGTTCCCGCTCCGCAATAAATATCAAAAACAATTTCTTTCCCTGAAAGTTGAGCAAAAAGAGATACTTGATTGTAAAGTTTAAAAATTTGTCCATGGTTGATTTGAAAAAACGACAACGGCGAAATTTTGTATTTAATATCTGAAATACAATCCGTTATAAAGTCAGAACCAAACAAAACACGAAAGTTTTTTCCAAAAATAACATTTGTATTTTCAAGATTAGGATTTATACAAATAGATTTTATATTATCATTTTTACTTACAAGCATTTGCGCTAATTCTTTTTCGCCTTTAAATTCCAAAGCATTAGTAATTAGCGACACCATAATTTCATTATTTGAAAAAGCCTTTCTAATTAAAACGTGTCTTAAAACACCTGACAAAGAAACTTCGTTGTAAGGTTCGATTTGGTATTTTTCAAAATGCGAAATAATAGTTTTTATGATTTCAGAATTTTCTTTTACACCTATTATACAATCCTGACAATCAACTATTTTGTGAGAATTTTGTTGATAAATTCCAGCAATAATTTTGCCCGAATTGTCTTTTGAAAACGGAATCAACGCTTTGTTTCTGTATCTAAAAATATTGTCAGAGGCAATAGTATCTAAAACGACAATTTTTTGTAGATTATTTTTATAAAGTTCAGTTTCAACAAATTTACGTTTTAGTCTTAATTGTTCTTTGTAAGAAGTCTGTTGAAGTTGACAACCGCCGCAAACGTCAACAAAATTGCATTTAGGTTTTATTCGGTGTTTTGAAGGCGAAAGAATTTTATTTATTTTAGCCTTATAGAATGTTTTATGACATTCTGTCAAAACAACGTTTAAAACATCACCAACCACAGAATTTTTAACATAGACTTTTTTCCCATTGTCCAAAACGGCTATACCATCGCCAGAGATTCCTACATCAGAGATTTTTAGCGTTAAAATTGATCCTTTTTTCATTTGATTTTATTTTTCGCCGCAAAGTTAATAAGATTTTTGTTTTTTAGATGTTTATTTATTAAATTTGCAGTTCAAAACAGAAGGCTTTAAAAGCCAAATATTTGATAATTAGTAAATTAATAAAAATTTCAATAATAAATGAGTTTAATTCAAAACATTTTTAAGTCTTTTTTTGGCGACAAATCGACAAAAGACATCAAAAGAATGATGCCTATTGTTGCACAAGTGAACGCCGAATTTGCAAAACTTAAAAATATAAGCAACGATGATTTGAGGGCGTTATCCCAAAAGTTAAGACAAGATTTAAAAGAGGCTGTAAAAAAACAAGAGGAGCAACTCTCTGACTATAAACATCAATTAGATTCTTCAGCCACCTTAACTGTAAAAGAACAAGAAACACTTTACGACAATATAGAAGAAACGGAAAAGCAAATTCGTGAGATTCTCAAAGATAAACTCAACGAAATCTTACCACAGGCTTTTGCAATTATAAAAGATACGGCACGCCGTTTTGCTGAAAACGAAGAAATAGAGGTTACGGCGACTGATTTTGATAGAGAACTTGCAACAAGATTTGACAGTATACGTATAGAAAACGACAAAGCGTATTATAATCATACATGGAGAGCGGGCGGCAATCTTATTACATGGAATATGGTTCATTATGACGTTCAGATTATCGGCGGCATAGTGCTTCATGAGGGTAAGATTGCTGAAATGGCAACCGGTGAAGGTAAAACACTTGTTGCAACCTTGCCAGTTTTTCTTAATGCACTAACAGGCAGAGGTGTACACGTTGTAACAGTGAACGATTACCTTGCAAAACGCGACTCCGAATGGATGGGAATGTTGTATCAATTTCATGGTTTGAGTGTTGACTGTATCGACAAGCATCAACCAAACTCACCACAAAGACGCAAAGCATATTATTCTGATATTACTTTTGGAACCAACAACGAGTTTGGTTTTGACTATTTGAGAGATAATATGTGTTCGTCGCCGGAAGAACTTGTACAAAGAAAACATGTTTTTGCAATTGTGGACGAGGTTGACTCGGTGTTGATTGACGATGCGCGTACACCGCTTATTATCAGCGGACCTGTTGCAAAAGCGGGCAACGATATGCAACTTTTCATGTCGCTAAAACCGAAAGTTTTAATGCTTGTTGAACATCAGAAACAACTTGTCAACAAACTACTTAACGAAGCCAAAACGCTTATCAAAAACGGCGATAGAACATTAGGCGGTGTAAAACTTCTAAAAGCATGGAAAGGTCTTCCGAAAAACAATGCGATAATAAAATTTTTGAGTGAGGAGGGAAACAAAGTTCTTCTTAACGAGACCGAAGGTATATACATGGCAGAAAATAACAAACGTATGCCAGAAATCACCGACGAGTTGTATTTTGTGATTGAAGAAAAACAAAATTCCGTAGACTTAACCGAAAAAGGTATCGACCTTATAACAGGTAATTCTGACGACCCGCAGTTTTTTGTTCTTCCCGATGTTGGAACAATTGTTGCAGAAATTGAACATTCCGACCTTTCAGAAGATGAAAAACTGAAAAAGAAAGATCAATTGATGTCGGAATTTGCGGTAAAATCCGAAAGAGTACATACGATAAATCAGTTGTTAAAGGCTTACACTTTGTTTGAAAAAGATCAAGAATACGTTGTGATGGACAACAAAGTGAAAATCGTTGACGAGCAAACAGGTCGTATTATGGAAGGCAGACGTTATTCTGACGGTCTTCACCAAGCAATCGAAGCCAAAGAAAATGTTAAAGTGGAGGCTGCAACGCAAACATTTGCTACGATAACGCTTCAGAATTATTTCCGTATGTACGAGAAAATTGCAGGTATGACTGGTACAGCAGAAACAGAGGCTGGAGAATTTTGGGAGATTTACAAACTTGATGTTTGTGTAATTCCAACAAACAGACCTGTTATCAGAAAAGACGAAAACGATTTGGTATACAAAACCAAACGTGAAAAATATAACGCCGTTATTCAAGAAGTTGAACGTTTGCACAAAGAAGGTCGTCCTGTTCTTGTTGGTACAACTTCGGTTGAAGTGTCAGAACTTCTTAGCAAAATGCTTACAATGCGCAAACTTGAACACAACGTTTTGAATGCAAAACAGCACGCACGCGAGGCTGACATAGTTGCCGTAGCAGGTCAGAAAGGAACAATTACAATTGCCACAAACATGGCAGGTCGTGGTACAGACATCAAAC
>CAJOGF010000125.1 GCA_905233995.1 uncultured Bacteroidales bacterium
AGCACTTCGACGGCTCAGGGCGCAATCGACCAAATCAAGCGCAAGGAATATCCCAAAAAACTCCAACGTTTTTCGCGCGAGATTGTGCTGTTGGGCATCAATTACGACAAAGACGCACCCGACATCAAGTACGAGGTTGAATTGGAGGGCGTAAAGAGGGAGAAAAAGTAAGATTAAGATTTCAATGCACTCTATTTTTCTTCGCTCATTTTGGTATATACTATGTATTTTCGCATAAAGAAATTGAAGAAAAATACAACGATTTGTGCTACTATATTGCTCAAAAATAGATTAATTCCGCAGTTGTCTTTTAACACAACTGTTATTAATGTATTTAACCCAAGCCCAACCGCTCCAATCAGCGTGAAAACAACAAACCTTAGAATATTGCCGTTTTTCTGTTTTTTATGAAAAACCCAAATGGTTGAAAATATGAAGTTTACAATGCCTGAACCCATTGACGCTACAACAGTGCTAATCGTTGTGTATGTGTATGTCTTTTCGTCAATGGAGTCTGTTTGTCCGAAAATAACGTAATACATAAGCCATAAAATTAGCATATTAATGGCAATTCTTGTGGCTTCAACAATTACGTTTCTGATTAGTTGTATAGCACTATTTTCGGTTTTTCCTACAAATATTTCTTTTAATGTCATTTTCTTGAAAGAATCATAAATTTTTGAATATTTTTTACTGAATTGTTTGTTATTTTAAAAACGTAAACGCCTGATTTAAAGTTCTCTAAGTTGATTTCGTATGGTGTTTCAGATTTTAAAAAGTCTATTTTTGAACTTAACCATTTTTTACCCATTATGTCGAAAATTTCTATACTGATGTTGCTGAAATCATCATCGCTTTTTATGTAAAGTTTATCCGATGCAGGGTTAGGATAGAGCGTAATTTTTTGTGTTTTAGCGTTTTGTGGAATTATTTCGCTGACTGGTGTTTTACTTGAAGTGGGAAAATAAAATGTTACTGTATTGCCAATTTCAGACGCATTTTCTGAATAGAGATTCAGAACGTAAAAAGTATATGAAACGTCTTTTTCTATTTCATAATCAAACGATTGAGGCTCCGTTAACGAAAATTCTTTTACTAATTTGTTGTTACAATAAAGTGCGTATCCAGTGAGAGGCTCCGACGAAAATAATGATTCGTCTTTGTCGATTTTTATATTATCCAAAATTAATGCTTTTGAATTTGAAGCGGACGTTATATTATTGAAATTCAAATATATACTACTGCCTGCAAATTGTTTTAACGGTATGTTGTATTGGGTTGTCTCTTCGGGGACAACTATTTCTTGAAAAGTTTGATAACGGCTCGGTTTGGTGTTTTGAGATATTTTCAGCGTTGAATTTCCTCCGATTGACTTGGCTGAAAAACTTAAAATATCGTAAGAGGACACCGTTATTTTTGGTAACGTTAGATAATCGTTTGTATTTGAAGTTTTTGCGGTAAAACTAATGATACTTTTTTCTCCGTCAATTGCGCCCTCTTGAGTCAAAATCCATGATGAGGTTTGATTTGTGCTGTCCGAGGGAAGATTGTCCATGTCGGCGTTTGCAAGAAACAAATTATTTATATCCGAAGTGGTTTCCATTGTTTCAAAATCGCTTTCAAACGAACTTGTTTTCAATGTTTTCCATGTTAAATGGGCTATTGTTGTATCCTCGTTTATTTCGCCTGAAATTTCCGCTTTGCGGTAGTTGACATTGATGTTGTAAGGGTCGTAAGCATCACATTCGGTAATTCCTGATTCTCCAGCAAGCCAATATTTCAGTTGATTCGACTTGTCGGGATAGGTATCCCAAGCGGCAGAAAGCATCTGAAAAAAATCATCTACAGGTTCAGAACATGAGGCGTATCCTCCTGAAAGTGAACCAATTATTTTTTTTGATGAGTTCAATAGTGGCGAGCCTGACGAACCCGATTCTGTTGTTCCTACCGACCAAGTTGCGATGTGCCAATGAGAGTTTAATTCGTAGTTTGTTTCATCGGCTTCGTTGGGATATGTGTCAACGTAAGGTATTGATTTTGAGATTGCAATCTTCTTGTACGAACCTTGCGGATGATGTATGCAGGCTACGGTTTCAAGATTAGACTCCTTGTTGATTGTAAAACCTGCATAATACGGTTTACAATCCTCGGTTGGTATTGTTTTGAGTTTTAGAAGTGTAAAATCCATTGCTGGGACTTGTGTTACTTTTCCAAATTTCGGAGTGTAGTTCGTCATTGGAGCCGTTGCAACTAAGGTTGCCCCTTCTATTGACTTGTATTTCGCTGACTCTTTGGAGCCGCAAGAGGTTTTTTCATAATTGAAATATGCAATCACCGTTTCTGCTTTGTCAGCCTGACAAATACAATGTGCTGCTGTTAAAACGTAAGGTGTGCTGTCATTTTTGTAGTTATTGATAAGAGCCCCTGTGCAGAAATACAAATAATTGTCTTCTTCAAAACTATATTTTATGACGGCGTTTTTTATGTCTTGATAATCAAAGCCTTCGTCGCAATTAATGTCAACTTCGTTGCTGCAAACAGAGGTTGTACTAATTTTTTTTATGCCCGAAATTTTTTCTGAAATGTCTTGAAAACCATAGTAAATTTTTGAAATTAAAAAACTTTTCTGACTTGAGGTTTTTATGCAATTTAATTCCAAAACAATAGTGTCGCAAAAAAATTGCGAAGTTCTAAGAAACTTTTGCGGTTTGTTTACAGAATTGTCGAAGGTGGCTAAAACTTCGGATTTGTTGCTATTGAAAATGTTTAAGCAACTATTGTCTTCCAAAAAAAAATTGCTGAAAAAAAATCCTAACGATTGTGAATCTTCTGCACTCAAAAGCAAACTATATGTTTTTGTGGTTGAATCAATTGTGATTGTTGCATTCTGAAAAAAATCTATATCGGTTTCAACAACTTTTGCAAATCTAAATCTGCCATTGTCGTCGAAATAGTCTTTTGAAATCTTAGGTCTTGAAATATTGATTTGTTGAGCCTTTAAACCGTCAAAAAAAAATACTAAGATAAATAATAATAAAAGTGTTATTTTTTTCATTTTTGTAATATTGTTGACTAAAAAATTGTATACTAAAACTATATTTAGCGCAAATTTATGCAAAAATTTTGTGTTTTAAAAAAAATATTTCTACTTTAGCCGATAATTTTAATTTTTTTTATTATTATGGAAAATAATCCTGCAGGTTGGTTGGTGCTTCATACCGAAGGTGTTGAGCCCAAAACGTACCCTTTGAAAGAAGGAAAAAATAGAATCGGTCGCAAAACTTCAAGCAATATTCCAGAGGTTGCGGTTGAAAACGATATTTATGTCAGCAGAAATCATGCTGTAATTGTTGTCAAAAAAACTCCGCAACTTGATTATGAATATATCATTGTGGATAATGCTGAAGTTTTAGGAAAGCCAAGTCTTAATGGGACTTTCATAAACGGCAATTCTGAAAGGATAGGCGACAAGCCAGAAAAATTAAAAGATGGTGATACTATTCAGATTGGAATTACAAAGTTTGTGCTTCAGGGTGCAAAAGCGGCTGTTGATGTGGAAGATGCGGTTAGATTAACTTCAAAACTTGATTACGCTCAAACGGTTGAGGTTTTTAATTCGGGAGCGGTTTTAAGAAAACGTTTGTAGTATGAAAAAATTAGTAAAATTTTCTTTTTTTATCGTTTTTTGTTTTTGTTCGTTTTCGCTTTTGGGTCAAACGTTCAACATTTCTGGCAATGCTAAAACCTACGCTGGCGACACTTTGAAAATGTACACTTTAACGGATTATATCTCTAAAAATGAGTATCTTATCTCTAAAGCCGCCGTTGACAAAAATGGTAATTTCACGTTTTCGGGACGCATTTCTGAAATTACACCAGCGTATATTGATTTAATTGTTTTCAAAGGTTTGATATATCTTCAGCCCGGAAAAAATTGTGAAATCGTATTGCCTGAAAAACAAGAAATTGCAATTCAAGACAAACTTAATCCATATTTCAAAAAGAGAGAATTTTATATAAAAAGCATTAATCCTGACAAAGAGGACTTAAATTATCTTATTCCAGAATTTGAAAAACACTATAATGCCGCTTTAGGTAAAGTTTTGTATTCTTTAAAAGGTATTTCAAAAGCCTCTACTGACAGTATAGAAAATGCTATCAGTCAGAGGTTTTCGTCCAAAAATAAGTATTTTGAAGATTACAAAAACTATCGTTTTGCCATTCTTGATTACACCGCTTATCATAGAAGCAAAACGGATATTGTTAGAGACCTTTTTACAAACAAAGATGTCTTAACTAATAATCTTGCTTATTCGGAGGTTTTTGACGAGATTTTTTCAAATATTTTTATTGCGGGAAAATCCTCGGCTATAACAATCAAGGATTTGTATTTAGGAATTAAGGACAAAAGTTATAACACTCTAAAAAAACAGTTTTTGGCAAACGAAAATGTTACAAGCGAAAAGTTTGCTGACTATTTGATTTTAAAGGGGTTAAGGGACGCTTATTATTTTGATTCGTATCCTAAAGAAAATCTTGTTGCGATTGTAGATTCTATGGCTCAAACGTGCAATGATTTGTTTTTCAGAAAAATAGCCGCTAATCTTTCAAAAGATTTCACAACTTTGCTTTGTGGTTACGCTCCTGCGCAAATACTCTTGAAAGATATTAATGACGAGGAATATTATTTGGAAAAATCGTCAGGAAAATTTGTGTATTTAACATTCTTTAATCCTGATAGTTATACTTCAAATGGCGATTTAGAATTGTTAAAAACCATTTATAAAGAAGTTCCACCCGAAATGTTGGATATTGTTACCATTTTTGTCTCGCAAAACAAAGAAGATATGAAAAAACTTTTGCAATCCGATAGCGACATAAAATGGAAAGTTTTGTGGTATAATTATGACAATTCTCTTTTGAAAAAATACAATATTCGCGCTTTCCCGATGTATTATTTGATAAATCCTGAAGGCGTTTTGTCAATGAATCCGGCTCCGGGTCCACAAGAGGATTTCCCCTCGAAATTTTCAGCAGCATACCGCAGTTGGAAAAACGAGCAATATCGAAAGCAATATCGTGAAAATCAAGGAATCAAGTGATTAAACAGATACAAAAAATACTAAAAAACGGGTTATCTAAATATCAGAGTTCAAAGTTTAGAGCCATTTTTGATAATGTGCTTTTCTATTCCTCTGTTATTATTTTTTTTGTTGCCGTTTATGAAATTGGTTTTTTGTCAGAAGATACCGACACGTTTTTTTTGCATCAAATTTATTATACGTATCTGTTTTTTTATTTTATTTTTTTCTCGGTTAAAACACCGTCTTTCTTAAAAAAACGCGGACAAAAAATCTATATGCTCGTTATCAGAATTGTAATGCTGATAATGATGTTTTTTTATCTTTTTAATCTTAATTTTGTATTTGAATCTGTTCATTATAAGGGTATTATATATAGAATTTTATCAAGTCCTGACTTGGTGTATTTGTTAATTTTGGCAGTATTTTTTATTGAAGTTTCCAAAAATACTTTCAAAGTTTTGGTGGCTAAAATTAAGCCGCAAGCACTTTTTGCTTTGAGTTTTTTCGTGTTTATTTTTATCGGTGCTGGGCTTTTGAAACTTCCTAATGCTTCGGTTGAAAAACTTCCATTTGTGGATTGTCTTTTTATGGCAACAAGTGCAACAAGCATTACGGGGCTTCAATGTGTGGATTCTGCCGTTGAATTTACTCTTTTGGGTCAACTTATAATATTGACACTCTTGCAGATAGGTGGTCTTGGTGTTATGACTTTTACATGTTTTATTGCATATTTTTTCAAGGACACGAGTTCTTTCAAAGCCGATGCAATGCTTGGTAATATGGTTGGCACGCAAGGCATGGGGTCGGCTCTTAAAATGATTCTAACGATTGTTGTGTATACTTTTACAATCGAAATTTTTGGCGCAATCGCTATTTATTTTGCCATTGATGACGATAATGTTTTTGTTAGTTTTTCCGAAGAACTGAAATTTTCGGTATATAATTCTATTTCAGCATTTTGTAATGCAGGTTTTACTACTATACCGGGTAGCATGACCGATGACAGAATTTTTACGAATTATTATCTTAAAACCATAATCGCTATACTTGCGCTTTTGGGTGGCGTTGGATTTCCGGTTTTAATAAATCTTCAAAATTTTGTTTATCACAAATTGGTAAACTTAAAACGTATGATTGTTGACCGCAAACGTTATGTTTACGAGCCGAGGTTGATTAATGTCAACACCAAACTTGCTGCAATTGTATCTACAATTATGTTTTCGTTTGGTACTTTGACGTTTTTGCTTTTTGAATGGAACAATACTTTAACCTCTCATAACGGTTTTTGGTTCAAATTTGTTGACTCTTTTTATTACGCCGTTATGCCGCGAAGTGCTGGTTTTAATGATGTTGACCTCAATATGATGAGAATACCAACTATTATGCTTTTGATTTTTCAAATGTGGGTAGGAGCCTCGCCGATTTCAACTGGGGGTGGTATCAAAACCACAACTTTTGGTGTTGCTTTTCTTGTTATAATGGGTATACTTCGTGGCAAGGATAGAATTGAAATTTTCCGCAGAAAAATCGCTAATAGTACCGTTAGAACCGCTTTTGCGGTGATAATGTTATCGTTGATTTTTTTGTTTTCGGGTTCGTTTTTGATTGCTATTTTTGAAGAAGGAAACAAAAGTGTTAACTTTTTGAGTATAATTTTTGAAACTGTTTCAGCGTATTGTACGTGTGGTTTAAGCATGGGTATAACTGGTGAATTGTCCTCGGCAAGCAAACTTGTTTTGACATTTTTGATGTACGTTGGCAGGGTAGGGGCATTGACACTTGTTGCGGCGTTTTTCACACCCGTCAAGTCGCAGAATTATATGTACCCGAAAGAACAAGTGTATATAGGATAGGGGAGAAAGATTTTTTTCATAAAAATTGATTTTGTTTTGTTTTTCTCGAAGAAAATAATCATTTTTGCAATATAAAAAACAATAACTATGGAAAAGGAAAACGAATTTCTCGTCCGCTTTGACTTTGCGATTAAAAATATGCTTCGCGACAAGAAGAATTTTGATATTCTTGAAGGTTTCATAGAAGTCTTTTTGGGTAAAAAATGCAAGATTCAGGAAATTCTTGAAAGCGAAAGCAATCAGGAATATGCTGATG
>CAJOGF010000126.1 GCA_905233995.1 uncultured Bacteroidales bacterium
ATCTCTGATGAATCTCATCCAAAGCCGCAGCAATATCTGTGCTGACATCCATCAACGCTCCAGAAGCCGAAATAAACACTGTTGAAATAAAAATTCCAGAAAAATCAAGTCTGAAACCTCCATAAATCAAAGCCTCACTATAATCCTGAACTGTTGCCGGAATCTTAAAAAAATAACCACTGATAAACGCCAAAAAACCCGTAAAACAAATCCCACAAAAACAGCCACACAAAGCAGTAAAACCTTTTTTCCCAATTCCAGAAACCAACAAAATAACAGCCGCCGCGGTTACAAAAGTTATTAAAATCCCCGTCAAAAAAGGATTATAACCATTAAGATACATTGGTAAAAGCAATTTCCAAAAACATAACGCCGTAAAAACAAAACTCAAAACCGCTTTCAGACCCGTAAATCCAGCGAAAGCCAAAAGCGCAAGCACAAAAACTACCACCAAAATCAACTCAATATCCAAACGATAAAAATCTTGAGCCTTAATAGTTAACGGTTGTCTTGACACTTTGTCCAAAGTAATAACAATCAAGGCTTTATCTCCTTTTGAAAATACTTTGTCTATGTTTTTTTGACCGTTTAAGACATTTTCCGCCACAAAAACGCTGTCCTTAAACTCTCCTGAAAGAAGTTTTATTTTCAGTTTTTGAATCCCAATTGTAACAACCGAAATCTCTTGCAACCCTTCATCAAAAGTTTCCAAAATCTCACCTTTTTCGTACAAAACATTTTCTGTAAGAGACGGATTATCAAAACCAGTGGGAATCATAGCCATAATTATGGTTATGATTCCCACTGAAAAAAGGAATATTATATTTTTTTTGTTACGCATATTTCTACTTTAATCCCACAACTTTCATAATCGTATTCGGAATGTCAGTATTATCAATATAGCCATTGAGCAGTTCGCTACCATGTCCAATCGAATAAATCGGAACAGGAAGTGCCGTGTGTGAATAACTTGCCCAATCAACGCCGGCTTTATTATCAAGAATATGAGTTGCCGTAACGCACAGATAATCATAATTGCCGTAATAGAGATAACGTTCTTCTTTGGAAAGTGCTGACTCTTTTTTCTCCAAAAATCTGTTAACCTCATCGTATGCAGTTCTTAAACGTTTTAGTTCGTAATCGCTAAGAGGCAAAACGTCAGGGTCTCCCAACCCGAAATTTTGTTTTATCCATTCCAAGGTTTCTTCAAAAGAAGGTTTCTTGTCAAAAAACTTTTTATCTTGATCCGAAAATTCTTGATACGAAATCGTTTGATTTTTCATAAGGTTGAAAGCCGACTCGTAATGCGTTCCCGCAAAACCCAAAGTAAGTCCACCGCACTCATGGTCGCCGGTGAAAACAATCAATGTTTCATCAGGATGTTGCTGATAAAATTCATTTGCAACTGCGTCGTTTGCATGGTCAGTCCAGTCTATCTTACCACCTTCGGTCATAATAAAGAATCCTTTGTCCTCGTTGTAAAGACATTCAACCGCTTTTTTTACAAAATCTCTCAAAACAAGGCGATTATCGTCCGACGACTGAATGTCAAGGTCTATATTATAAGGTAATGACGAACCGTCATGAACTTTTTCCATATTTTTGGGAATAGTTGTAAAAATCTTACCCGTTTTATTATTCAATGCGTTAAACGATTGTAAATCTGTTGCAATTGTATAACCTTTTAATTTCAAAGAGTCGAAAAATTGCTCCTTTGTCATATCTTTGTAATCGTTCCAACGGACATTTCCACCGCCGAAGAAATCGAAATTTGACTTCAAAAGCCAATGACCAATTTCTTCATAATTGTTTCTATCGTCGCAATGCGCATAAAAACAAGCCGGAGTAGCATGGTCAATGCTGACAGAGGTTATAACGCCAACTTTCATACCTTTGTCCCTTGCCATTTCGGTTACAGCCTTGAGATTTTCTGTTCTATCACCATTTTTTGAAATAGTATTAATGGTAGTTTTATGACCAGTTGCAAGTGCTGTCGCCGCTGCCGCCGAACATGTTATAAATCTATTTTCAGCATTTGTGGTTGCCATTCCTGAATTTGTCAACCTCTTGACATTAAGCGAATACCCCTTTTGAACATTGTAAATATTACAAGTTTGTGTGTTGAACTGACTTAAAAAACCGTCATCATTAATCGCCTTTTCAGCCATTGTGATTTGAGGCTGACTCATACCGTCACCAATAAAATAAAATACGTATTTCGGCTGTTTGCCTACATACTCGCCTTTAGCATTGATTACTTCTTTTTGGGCAGAATTGCAAGAAGACAAAACCATTGCCGCAAGTAAAAATTTATACAATCCTTTCATATAATTAATATTCAATTGATTTTAAGGCAAAATTATAAAAAAATACACCATAAAAAAAACTTTTTTTTACAGCAAAAAGGTTTTAAATTTGCATTGTTTTCGTTTGTAAAAAAAACTTTAAATGGAAAGTTCAGAAAAAGAAATAAAAAGAAAAAAAAGAACTTTATCGGTCATAATAATTTCACTGTTTTTCTTGTGGGGAATGGCGAACAATATGACTGACACCTTGTTATATACATTCAAAAGCGTTTTGAATATGTCCAATTTGCAAACTTTTTTTATTAAGTTTGCATCTTACGGAGCATATTTTTGTTTTTCGTTACCGGCATTTTTCTTTATAAGAAAACACGGTTACAAAAATTCGATTATTCTTGGATTACTTATGTATGCAGGCGGAGCGGTATTGTTTTTTCCGGCGGCAAACCTTATGAATTATACACTTTATCTTATTGCTTTTTATATAATGGCTGGAGGTTGTAGTGTTTTGGAAACGGTTGCTAACCCATACATTATGGCAATGGAATCCGATGCTAACAAAGGTATCAGAAAACTAAATTTAGCACAGTCATTCAATCCGTTAGGTTCTATTTTTGGCATAATTATATGTAATATTTTCGTTATGGAAAGTGATACTTTTGGTTTTAACAACAATGCTGAAATCATAAAAGAAGAATTAGACACTATTACAATTGTCTACGCCGCAATAGGACAAATTCTTTTGATTTATATGATGATATTGCTTTTTATGAATGTACCTTCATACGGATTAACGTCAAAAGACAAAATTCTGTTTTCAAAATCCATGAACCGATTATTAAACAACAAAAGTTTTATTCTCGGACTTATAACAATGTTTTTGTATTTAGGAGCGCAAGCTGGCGTTTGGTCGTTTACAACAAGTGCGTTAAAAGCAACTTCAAACATCACCGACGAAAGCGCAAGCAAATGGTATATCGCTGTTATAGCGGCATTTATGATAGGAAGATTCTTTTTCACGTTTTTAATGAAATACTATAACCACAGAATTTTGTTATTAATTGCAGCGTTAGGGGCTTTATTAGGCACGGCAATAGTAATGTTTGCACAAGGCATTGCGGTTTTGATAGCAATAATTTTCATTTCGTTTTTCATGTCGTTAATGTTTTCAACTATTTTTGGTAACGCTATTGCAGAGACCTTTCAAGATAGACAATTAGCCTCAGCATTGCTTATTATGGCAATTTTAGGAGGAGCGGTGATAACAACGATGCAAGGTTTTGTTGTAGAAAAATTTGACATTCAAACCTCGTATGTAATTCCTGCATTATGTTTTTTTAGCGTTACATTCTACGCTGTTTATCTTATAATGAAAGCGCAAAACAAATATGAAAATTTAACTTAAAATATTTTTTGAAAATACAAAATTAAGTTGTAAATTTGCGGTTGAAATTCTTAGAAAAGAGAACACATTCTATTTAAAATATAAATATATTTTTTATTATGAAAATTTCAAAAATTCACGCAAGAGAAATCCTCGATTCAAGAGGCAACCCCACCGTTGAGGTTGACGTAATATTGGAAAACGGCGTACTTGGCCGTGCAGCAGTTCCTTCTGGAGCATCAACCGGCGAAAACGAAGCACTTGAACTCCGCGACAAAGAAAACAAAGGCCGTTATCTCGGCAAAGGCGTTCTCAAAGCAGTTGAAAACGTTAATACTATTATCGCTCCTGCATTGCAAGGCGATTGTGTTTTCGATCAAAGAGCATTAGACTACAAAATGCTTGCTTTAGACGGTACAAAAACAAAATCAAAACTCGGTGCTAACGCAATTCTCGGCGTGTCGCTTGCAGCAGCAAAAGCAGCCGCAAACGCTCTTAACATTCCTCTTTACCGTTATATCGGTGGTTGCAACTCTTACACGTTGCCGCTTCCTATGATGAACATCATCAATGGTGGTGCACACTCTGACGCTCCTATCGCATTCCAAGAATTTATGATTGGACCTGTTGGCGCAAAGAATATCAAAGAGGCAGTAAGAATGGGTGCTGAAGTTTTCCACAATCTTGCAAAACTCTTGAAAGAACGCGGACTTTCTACCGCAGTAGGCGACGAAGGCGGTTTTGCTCCGGCTCTTGACGGCATTGAAGATGCTCTTTCTATCATCGTTAAAGCAATTGAAAAAGCAGGTTACAAACCGGGGGAACAAGTTCGTATCGCTATGGACTGCGCTGCTTCTGAATTTGCTACAAAGAAAGAAGACGGTAAATATTATTACAACTACAAACAACTTACTAACGGTGCTAAAAAAGACCCGAACGGCAAAGAACTTGATGTTGACGGTCAAATCGCATTCTTGAAAGACCTTTGCGATAAATATCCTATTTATTCTATCGAAGACGGTCTTGACGAGAATGACTGGGAAGGTTGGGCAAAACTTACCGCTGAACTCGGCGATAGAGTACAACTCGTTGGTGATGACTTGTTTGTAACCAATACAGAGTTCTTGAGAAAAGGTATTACCAACAAAGTTGCAAATTCAATTCTTATCAAAGTTAACCAAATTGGTTCGCTTACCGAAACTCTTGAAGCAATTGAATTGGCTCACCGTCATGGTTATACCACTGTTACTTCACACCGTTCTGGCGAGACAGAAGATACCGCAATCGCTGACATCGCTGTTGCAACAAATTCTGGTCAGATTAAGACTGGTTCTATGTCAAGAACCGACCGTATGGCTAAATACAACCAACTTATCAGAATCGAAGAAGAACTTGGTGATTCAGCACAATACAAATTTGAAAAACTTATTGGATTCAAATTGTAGTACAAAATTTTTACTAATAGAGAAATTAACGGTCGTCCGCAAAAAGGCGACCGTTTTTTATTATAAAAATATCTCCACGACAAACGATACCTGTCGGAATCGACAAAAAAAAGTGCGATTCCTTTGTAAAAAAAATAGTGTACATTTGTCTCAAATTATCGACTCAACATGACACTATTAATAGGAAGAAAAAACGAACAAAAAGAACTACAACGTCTTTACGAATCCAAAGAGTCAGAAATGGCAGTAGTCTACGGACGAAGACGTGTCGGCAAAACTTTTCTTGTAAACCAAATGTTTGAAAAACAAGGATTTTCATTCAAAATTACTGGTCTTTACAAAAACAGAATGGCAAAACAATTAGAAAATTTTTCGTTAACAATCCAAGAATATTTTCCAAACACAAACTTTTCCATACCAAAAACTTGGATGGAAGCATTCAATTTACTAAAAACTTGTCTTAAATCCACAAAAACAGGAGAAAAACGAGTTCTTTTTTTTGATGAACTCCCATGGATGGATTCTAAAGGTAGCGGATTTCTTGCTGCATTTGAATGGTTTTGGAACGGTTGGGCAAATGCTCAAACCGATATTCTGCTGATAATCTGCGGAAGTGCAACAAATTGGATTATCAACAAACTTTTCAAACACAAAGGAGGACTATACAACCGCGCATCTGCAAAAATATTTCTCAAACCATTCACTTTGAAAGAAACGGAACAATATCTTGAAAATCAAGGTATTGAATGGGAACATTACGACATTGCTCAGGTTTATATGATAATGGGCGGAATCCCATATTACCTCAAACAATTAGAACCGGGACGCACTTTATCCGACAATATTGATAATTGTTTTTTCAAAATCAATGGCAAACTATGGGATGAGTTCGACAACCTATATGAAACACTTTTCGATAGTTCAGAAAACTACCTAAAAGTAGTAGAAGCACTATCAACAAAACGCATGGGACTCAGACGTGAAGAAATCATAAAAATCGCAAAAATGTCGGATAACGGACTAATTTCCAAAATATTAAAAGACCTTTTAAAATGTGGTTTTGTAAGAGCATACCAATATTACGGACACAAAACCAAAACACAGACTTATCAATTGGCGGATTTTTACACAATGTTCTATTTCAATTTTATCAAAAAAAATTATGGACATGACGAACATTTTTGGACTCATTCTCTTGATACTCCTCAAAAAAACGCATGGCTCGGATATACTTTTGAACAATTGGTAAAAGAACACATTGAACAAGTAAAAACTGCATTAGGAATAGGGTCTGTACTCTCGCAACAATCCAATTGGTTTGAACAAACAAATAAAGAAGGAAACATCAGCGGTGCACAAATAGACCTAATTATTGACCGTCGCGACAAAGCCATAAATCTCTGTGAAATAAAATTTTACAGCGGAGAGTTTACAATCGACAAAGATTATTCACTAAAACTGCGTAACAAAGTATCAACTTTTAAAACAACACAAGCAAACCGAAAAACGCTAATTCCAACGATGATTACAACTTACGGAATCAAACACAATAAATATAGCGGCATCATTCAGCAGGAAATTGTCCTTGACGACTTGTTTTCATAAAAATAAATATCTCTATGAAAAACGATACCTGTCGGAATCGACAAAAAAAAGTGCGATTCCGACAGGTATCGTTTGTTTTTTTAAAGTTCATAAAGTTAATTTTCATTAACCTTTTTGCGCTGACAAAAATAATTCTTAATTTTACAAATTATTTTTTTAAGCAGTTGTTAAAACACAGAAAATGAACTTTACACTTTTAAGTTTTGCCACCCTGAGCGATTTTCTAAGGGAGGTGTTTTCGGTGGACATTCCGCTACCGATTCAGACATACGGTTTTTTTGTTGCAATGGCCTTTGTTGCAGGAACTTGGATTATGACCATTGAATACAAAAGAAAAGAACAACTTTCTCTTATGGGACCTGTTTACAAAGAAGAAATCATAGGAGAAAAACCGTCAACAAAAGATATGATTTTTACTTTTATTATCTCATTCTTAATTTGTTACAAACTTGTTGAGATAATTTATAATTATAGAGAATTTTCCAATAATGCTCAAGATTTTATTTTATCTTCAAGAGGAAGCGTGTTAGGCGGACTTATTTGCGCAATCGGCTTTACAGCATTTAGTTGGTACAACAAAAATAAAGCCGCCTTGGACAAACCTAAACACGTGATAGTAAAAATGTTACCACACCAAATGGCTGGAAATATTCTTGTTGTAACAGGTATTTTCGGACTTCTTGGCGCAAAGATTTTTCACAATCTCGAAAATTGGGACAGATTTATTTCTGACCCTATCGGCGAACTTCTGTCTTTCAGCGGCTTGACGTTTTTTGGAGGTCTTATTGTCGGAGGTTTTGCTGGTGCATGGTTTCTGAAAAAAAACAATCTCAGCAGTTTTCATACTCTTGACACCGCAGCATGTGGTATTCCGTTAGGTTATGCCTTAGGACGCGTAGGCTGTCAACTCTCTGGCGATGGTTGCTGGGGAATAGAAAACACCGCTGAAGCACCGTCATTTATTCCTAATTGGGCTTGGTCATCAACATTTCCTAATAATGTTATAAATGCAGGCTCTCCAATCGAAAACTGCACTCATCAGCACTGCACTGAACTTACAACTGCCGTTTTCCCAACCTCTCTTTACGAGACATTAATGATGTTAGTAATATTTTCGCTATTATTCTTTTGGTTGAGAAAAAAAATCAACTATCCTGGTATGTTGTTCGGCATTTATTTAAGTTTGCAAGGAATAGAAAGATTATTGATTGAACAAATTCGTGTCAACAACAAACTTCATTTTTTGGGTTTTGAATTTACACAAGCACAACTTATTGCTACTGGACTGATCTTGAGCGGATTAACCATAATTTATCTTACATGGAAATATCGCGACAAAATTTCTGAAATCACCAAATACAAAGCAATAATCCCAAAAGGCAATTACGAAATTATTGAAGGATAACAAAAAATGAAAACCTCCCTTGTCATATTAAACTATAACGGTGAAAAAATGTTGGCAGAATATCTACCTTCTGTCATAAAATTTACCGAAAATTCCGACACGGAGGTTATTGTCGCTGACAATAATTCAACCGACGGCTCATTAAAATTGTTGCAAGAAAAATTCCCATCAACAAGGGTTATAAAACTTGATAGAAACTATGGTTTTGCTTTAGGCTACAACAAGGCTTTGACTGAAATTCCGTTTAGCAAATATTATGTTCTTTGCAACAGCGATATTTTGCTAAAATCAGATGCCGTAGGTCCAATAATAAAACTTATGGACGAAAATTCAGAAATTGCGGCTTGTTGTCCTAAAATAAAATCACTAAGAAATCCCGACGAATTTGAATATGCAGGCGCAGCAGGCGGTTATATCGACAAATTCGGCTACCCTTTTTGCAAAGGCAGAATCTTGGACAATATCGAAAAAGACTTCGGACAATATAACAACAATGCTGAAGTTTTTTGGGCTTCGGGAGCGTTTATGGTGGTAAGAAAAGATATTTTTGAAAAACTTGGCGGTTTTGACGAAAATTTTTTCGCTCACATGGAAGAAATAGACCTTTGTTGGAGAATAAAAAACTTGGGATACAAAATTATGTATTGTGCTAACGCTGAGGTTTTTCACTTAGGTGGTGGGACTCTCGAAAACGGAAACCCAAGAAAAATGTTTCTCAATTACAGAAACTCTTTGAAAATGCTTTACAAAAATCTTGAAAAGAAAAAACTTTTGCCAATAATTTTTTCACGGCTTGTTTTGGACGGTTTTTCGGCAATGGTTTATCTTTTTAAACTGAATTTCAAATATTTCGCTGCGGTCTTAAAAGCACACTTTGCCTTTTACGCAAGCATAAAAACACTGAAAAAACAAAGAAAAATTTTAGAAGGAAAAGTACAAAAACACAATCACAAAGAAATTTTTTCAGGCAGCATCATTTTTGAATGTCTGATAAAAAAACATACAAAATTTTTTAATTTTTAACCTTTTAAATTTGAAAAAATGTCAGACAAAGTAGTTATTATTCCAACATACAAAGAAAAAGAAAACATCGAAAACATAATCCGCGTTGTTATGTCGTTAGAAGATAATTATGATATGTTAATTATTGACGACAATTCGCCAGACGGAACAGCAGATATTGTTAAAAGGCTAAAAAACAACGATTTCAACGATAGACTTTTCATCATTGAACGTTCAGGGAAATTAGGTCTTGGAACGGCTTACATAACTGGATTCAAATGGGCACTTCAACATAATTACGAATACATTTTTGAAATGGACGCTGATTTTTCGCATCCGCCAGAGAAACTTACCGACCTTTATGCAGCCTGCGCAAGCGAAGGTTACGATTTAGCCATCGGAAGTCGTTACATTTCGGGTGTAAACGTTGTAAATTGGCCAATCGGAAGGGTTTTGATGAGTTATTGCGGCTCGGCATACGTTAGATTTATAACCCGAATGAAGATTATGGACACAACCGCTGGATTCAAATGTTACACTCGTAAAGTATTGGAAAGCATAGACTTAGATAAAATAAAAATGAAAGGCTACGGTTTTCAAATCGAAATGAAATTTACCGTTTGGAAAAAGAAATTCAAAATCAAAGAAGTTCCAATTATTTTCACCGACAGAAGCAAAGGCACGTCAAAAATGTCAACAAATATTTTTGGCGAAGCAGTTTGGGGCGTATTGATGATGAAAATTTCAAGTTGGTTTAAGAAATACTGAATTTAGCAAAAAAATGTGTAAATATTGTTAACTTCAAAACTTTAGCATTATTTTTTTGCGTTACTTTGTAAAACGAAAATCAAAAAACTAAAATTTATTTATAGCGATGAAAAAAATTTTTTTATTCTTATTGACAATTTTTTCTTGCACTTTTGCCGCAAAAGCGCAAGGTTATGAAATTGAAGTCAAAATAAAACATATCCCAAATGATACCGTAATTTTGGGACATCATTTCAACGATAGACTTATTCCTGACGACACAGTTGTATTGGACAAAAATTGTTACGGTGTTTTCAAAGGCAAAGAAGCCTTGCCGACAGGAATGTACTTTATTTTTCTTCCCCAAAAAACTTATTTTGACATTTTAATCGACTCAAAAGCTGGTGAAAAATTTTATATTGAAAACGACACAACCGACTTTTTAAAAAATATTGTCGTCAAAAATAGCCTTGAAAATCAAATCTTTATGGATTATCAAAAGTTTCTTGGTGAAAAACAAAAACAGTTTGCCGAATTAAGAACCGAATACGAAAAAATCAAAGGCAACAAAGACAAAGAAGCAGTCATAATTCAAAAACAAGAGGCTATCAACAAAGAAGTTGAAGGCAAATATCAAGAACAAGTACAAACATATCCAGATATGTTTTTTTCAAGATTTTTAACCGCAACTCGCGATGTAACAATTCCTGAAAATATCACAGACCAAAGAGAAAGATATTTTTATTACAAAGCACATTTTTTTGACAATTTTAATGTGTCGGACGGCGCATTGTTAAGAACTCCGATTTACGAGTCAAAAATTGAAAAATACATTGAACAAATGGTGCTTCAAGATCCTGATTCACTGATAAAAGAGACAACAATGCTTATCAACAAAACACGTCCAAAAAATGCCAAACTTAACGAAAAAAACGGCGAACTTTTCCGCTTTATGTTAGTATATTTTTTCAACAAATATGCAAAAAGCGAAAATATGATTGCCGAAAACGTATATTGCTCGTTAGCAGACATTTACATAAAAGACGCATTTTGGGACACAGATTCTTTCAAAACCAAACTAAAAGAAAGAGTTGAAAAAAAGAAAAATTGCTTGGTTGGACACTTGTCAAAAGATTTGACCATGAAAATTATTCCTGACAGCAAAGAAAAAATGGATGCATTACGTCCCGCTATTGACAATCTTAAAACCAAAGGTCAAGAAATAGAAAAAGCAAAACCCGATTTTGAAGCCCGCAGAAACGATGTCGTAAAACTTTTGGACGATTTTATAACCAAATTCGACAAAAATTATGTATCGGTTCATCAAATGCAAGCAAAATACAAATTACTTGTTTTTTGGGAGCCAGACTGTTCTCACTGTAAAGAAGAAATGCCAAAATTAAAACAGTTTTTTATTGACACTCTGCGCAATACAGGCTGCGAAGTTTTTGCTATTTATATGAATCATTCGGTTGATAAACTTGCTGATGTAAGCCGTCATGTAGGCAAATGTTTAGATTTTCTTCAAGAAAAGAACATTTATAACATTCAAGGCTGGCACAATCTTTTCAACCCGTTTGACCAGTATAGAACCAACTTTGATATTAATTCAACGCCAACAATTTACCTCTTGAACAAAGACAACGAAATCCTTGCAAAAAGAATTTCACACAATCAAGTATACGAACTAATTACGGCTATCGAAGAAGCGGCGAAGAACAAACAATGAAAAAATTTCATCTAACATTATTGCTTTCCGTACTTTTTGCAGTATACAGTGCAGGACAAGGCTACAAATTGCAAATAAAATTCTCGCACTACACGCCGCAAAAAGTAAGGCTCGCATATTATTACGAAGAAAAGCAGTATTTGGCGGTTGATTCTGCCTCGCAGTCTGGCTCAACGGTGGTTTTTGAAGGAGAGTACCCTTTGCCGGGCGGTATTTACAGCGTAATTTTGGATGGCGACAAAACCTATTTCGACATTTTAATCGACAAAGACAACCAAAATTTTACAATGAAATGCGATACCAAGAACCCGCAAAAAACAATGAAAATAACGGGTTCTGATGTTAATGCAAAATTCTTTGACTATCAGCGCGATATGACGGCTCTGAACATTGAGCAAGCAAGAATAGACACGCTGAAAAAATACGAAACGGATTCTTCAAAAATTCCCTCGTATGACAAACAACTTTCCGAAATAGACTCCGCTTATCAAAAGGCTTTGAGAGAGACGATTTCAAGCAACAAAGGCAATATGCTTTCGGATATGCTTGATTGTCTCAACGCGACCACTCACCCCGGCAACACGCAGTTGGAACATGTAAATTTTTCAAACGACGCGCTTTTAAGGACGCCGTTTTTTTACAAGGTAATCCGTGCGCACATTGCGCGGCATATTGAGGAAGGTCAGTACGAGATTATGCGGCAAAACGATTTGATAATCTCAAAAGCCAAAGCAAATACATCAAATTATCATTACGTAACAAGTTAT
>CAJOGF010000127.1:0-7159 GCA_905233995.1 uncultured Bacteroidales bacterium
TGAAGAAAATCCTGCAAATTGCTCAACAATTCTTTCTGCTTATCCTGAGAAACACTATTTAATTTATCAACATACTCTTGATAAAGAGATGTCAATTTTGTTAAACTTTGAGAAAATTCTTTATGTATAGTTTCTGCCTCACGAATTACCGAATCCGAGGCTTTCCCCGCCGAAGCAATCATCTCGGAAGCAGATTTTAAATTTTCAAGTTCTTGCTGCAATTCAAGCAACTCGTTGTTAATCAACTCTTTCATATTGAAATATATTTTTTTTATAAAAATTCATATAACAAGAAAAAAACGTTACAAAACCTCATCAGTTTTCAAAATTTCAGAATTAAACTTTTTGAGCCAACTATGCTGAAGTTTCAATCCCAAAACACCTGCGGCTTCTTTTTTCAAATCATAATTATTTTCAGTAATCAAACTGTTAACTTTCTGAAAATCACGAACAAACTCTTCTGTTGAATCTTTCTCTCTAAGTTTTTTAAGACCTTCACTGATAATGCCGTAAGAGTTCAACCTTGCATTAGTATCAAAACTATTGCTTGTAAACAAACAACAATATCCGTACACAATTTTATCAAGATAACTCAACTTTTCTAAATTTTCACTATCAAAACGAGCCTGAAGACTTAGCATCTCGTTGATATTTCCCTCAGTTCTGCCAATTAATCTCAAAGCACCATCAAGAGAATCATTATCAATTGTTTGAGAGGAATGTTCATCAAACAAATATCCACAACTATAACGTGAAATAAAATAATTATGCAAATTTCTTAAAATTTCCTCCTGAGAAACCTCTCCCTCTTTTTGCTTTTCAAAAATTTTTCTGAAAAACATCGAAGTATCTCTAACTGACTGTTCGTAAAGAGGATATATTTCAGCATAGAAAAATCCAATTAAAACGTCAGTATATTTTTCTATCGACAAAAATTGCTCCTCGTTGATAGTTGAAAGGTACAAAAGGACTTTCTCTTTAGTTAAATTTCGCTGCAAAATCGGCAAAAGTTTCATACGGTAGAAATCCTTATTATGCTTTGTCATGTAGATTTCGATTTCCTCTTTTGCGGAATTAACAAGATAATCGTCGATAATGTCAATTTCTTTAAGTCTTGAAATTGCCCTTAAAGTATCTCGTTTGTTTCTGAATTTTGCATAAATATTCATCAATTCAGAACGACGATTTGCAGCAATAGTTTTCAAATTTTTGCCAGAAATTTTTTCAAACATTTTTTCAAACGAAGAAAAATCATGGCTTTGATTATAAGAGCGTCTAATCACCGCCGTTGAAACCTCAGAGCCAAAAGCCGAGGAAAGCATTTGTGAAGCCGTGAAAAATTCGTTGTTATAAAAAGGAATAACAACCGAGGTCTTCTCTTCAAACGATACCAAATCCAAAGCGTCTTGCACTCCATAGGAAACCTCAGAAGGATTTTCTGTTTCTAACTTAGAAAGAAATTCCAATGGATTAGAAGTGTTAAGAAGAATAAAATCGAAAACATAAGTCTGAATTTTTTCGGCTAACACCTTATCGTACTGCAATTCAGGCATATTAAGCACTCTCGCTTTGAAATCTATAAATCCCAAACTTTTAGTCTTATTGTTAGCATAAATATACAACTGATAGGGATTATAACTCGGCTCGGAGTCTATCTGAATTTCCTGATTAAACTCATTATAAACTGCATCAACAATTATTTGACGCAAAGAATATTGCGGAAAAACAACATCTTTCAAAATTTGAGAAATCATTGTTTTTTCCTTTTCTTGTCCGGGATTTTGACGTGTAAGTCTTCTAAGATTGCTTGCTGTGTCTACGTCAGTAACAAGCACATTTTCAGCAGTTTTGATATTTCCAGAGGAATCTCTAACGGTTTCTGTTCCCGAAAATTCTTGTTCTATTGTGTTAAGAAATAAATCAACACCAACAACAGAATTTTTATCGCCTCTTGAGTTCATTCTGCAAAACATATCAAGAGAGAGAGGCGGCTCAAAATGAATGACATTTTTTAAACCTTTGACCCTCAACCCTACTCCTGCAGACGGCGTACACGACAAAACCGACGTATCACCAAAGATGAATTTCTCGGCGGCTTTCATGCTACTAACTGCTGACGAACTTGTAATATCTGTTTCAAGTTCTGTTATATCACCGTCGTAATATCCTGTTTCCAGACCACAAACTTTGTAATCTTCGTTATCACCGATTGTTCTATCAAATGGATTTTTCCAAGAAAAAACCATCACTTTATCGGTTTTCTTTTCAGAAATTATTTTTTCGGTTTCAATTTGTTTTACCTTTTTTGCATACGCATACAAATCACTTGTATTTCCAGCACCTTTCATAGGTACTTGACGTACCAAAACTTTGAATTTTGGAAAATCAGAATCACAAACCAAAACTTTTTCCGTTCCTAATTTTTGAGCGGTCTCGTTGATAATATGCTTTTCCAATGTCCAACAAAAAGCACCAATACGCAAAATATTGATGTTCTCGTCAGCAAAATTTTTAGCAATAATATTTTTAATATCCTGATAATAAGGACGGAAATCACAAGTTTGAAGGCAAACCCTTTGCGCCTCGTCAACAAAAACAAAATACAAAGGAATATTTTTTTCGTTGATTTCCTTAAAAATATTTCTCAAATACGGGTCATGAACCAAAGACGGCGACAAAAACGTAACAATACTTTTTCCTGTCGTAACATCTTTTACCGCCAAATCTCTATCGAAAGAATTTTGAAGAGCAGGATTAATATAATAATCAATCTCAATTCTTCGTTTTCGTAACTCCTTGAATTGCATATTCATAACGGCAATTGTCGGCGAAAGCATAAAACTATATCCGGGTTTTAAAAACGCCGCAAGCAGGGCTGAAATTGTTTTGCCGCTATTCGGACTTGAAACTTCAAGAAGATTGTCCCCATTAAGAAGTCCAGAAACAGCCAAAGCCTGATTTTCCAAGAAATTACTTTTACCAAAAAGATTTTTCAAGAAAAATTTCAAAGCCTCCTGCTGCTCAATACTATTTTCTTCGTCCAAAGAAATATCTAAATCCTCGTCCTCTTCGTTATCCTCCTGATTTGACAAAGAAACGTTTCCACTAATATTAATATCATAATTTATATGATTGCAAAACAGGAGTTTAGTTTTTGCATACGGCGATTTTACCGAACGAATCACCGCATATTTATTAGCATTTGTCTGAAGTGTTTTTTCTTCAAAACCACTTCTCAACAATACTGCAACATCAATCAAAAGATCGTACTGAACCTCAGGGTCAAATTCGCTAATATTTTTTCTTGAACCCTGATAAAGCAAATTAAGTTCGGTTGAAGCAAATTCGTCGCTATAAAAAATTTCGAGTTTTACATTCGGAAAACTTCTTGAGAGATTTTCAAGAATAAAAAACTTATTGAAATGCTGTTTCAGGTCTTCAATCGCCAAAAATGCACACGGGACATCTCTTTCTATTACACCAATTTTCCATGTTTTTTTCTCCAACGACAAAACCTCACTATTAATCGCCTCCAACAATACTTTTTGAACTCTTGCTACCGCAAAAGGCGTAAGTGCAATTTGCAATGCTTCAATACCATCTTCGGTATTATAGAGCGGCGAATTGTAGTTCTCTTTTACAATATCGAAATACGAATTTTCAACAAAAGAGGAAATTTCTGCCGTTTTGTGAGAAGGAATATCAGTTTTTCTTATAACAACTCTTCCCGAAATATCAAGAGGATTAAGCAAATTAGAAATCTTATCCTCTGTAATCCAATCGGTTGTATCAACCAAAGAATCATCCAAATTGAATTTATACACAAGCCAATTAGGAGTATTTTCACTATATGGCGCATAAAAACTCAAATCACATTTTTCATTCAAGAAAGCGTAGTCAGGATTCGATTTCAAGGATTGAATATTTCTGCGAAATTTTTTTGACAAACACACAATATCCTGAAAATCTCTGTCTATTTCGGCAAATTGATAAATATAATCACCTTGCGAAAAAACGACTCCATAGTTGATAAAATCGTAAATTGTAGACTTTCTATCGTCTTGACTTTTAAGTTTTTTGAATCTCACTCTCGGTTCTACAATGTGCAAAGCCTTAAAAACCAAGTCCCTAACCTCATGCTTTGGAATTTCCCTATAAATTTCGCCTTCTGACGAAATTCTTTTCATTGTTTTACCAATAGTTGTTGAAAGAATATCCTCGATAAATTGAGAAGCATAAGTAGGCGTACCTCTCGAAATGATATTGTACAAAACGGCAACAGAAGCATCGGTGCAAGTATCAGAAATTTGAATATCTGTCTGCAAATCAAAGTAAGACAACTGCTCCAAAAGAGCCTCCGTTTTTTCTTTCATCAGAGGGTTAACCATTATGGATTCTATCCCGCCCGTAAAATATCCCGCTTTTAGTTGTACCATACCGTCTAAAGAGTTTTATTCCGCTTTCTTTTTCGCAAATTTAGTGCATTTTTTTTCAGAAACAAAATAATTTTTTAAGAAAATTGTTTTTACAGTGTTAATTGTATAAAAATACAACTTAACATAAAGTTTATACAGAAAATTTGGTATACAGTTTGTATATTTATACATTTGCAACGAAAAAACAAACATTATTATTAACAATTTAACACTTAACTATTATGGGTACAACACTTTTAATTATTGCAGTAATACTTGTATCTGCGGTTGCAATGGCAGTTTCAAACGGCGTTTCAAAGTTGAACAACTTAAAACGTAGCAACGGAAATTTTTCAATAGAAGCCGATAGTTTGGTTTTCGATAATTAACAACTATTTCTAATAAAAAAAACCGCCCGGAAAATTCTTTTTCAGAATAATTTCCGGACGGTTAAAACTAAAAAATTATGAAAAACTCATTATAATTTTTTAAGGTTGAACTGCCTTTTTGGACAATACACCAACATTAAGAGTTGCCTCTACAATTTCTGAAGTTTCTTCATCGTCGTCATAAATTTCGTATTTAAGTTTTATGGTTTGATAACCGTTAGAAATTGTTCCAGAGCCAGTCTTTACCTCGTATTGCGAATCTCCAAGGGGGCCTGAAAATGAAAGAATGCTTCCTGAAATTTTGGCTTCAATCGATTTACTCGAATTATGAAAATTAGAAATCGTGATTGTAGTCTCATCTTGTTGAGAAATCGTAACATCAAAAGTCCCATCAAAGTCACCTGTTGAACTTTCAGTTTTCCAAGTCCATTTTCCTACTAAATCCTTTGCAGAATTTTGATATTCAGGAGCATCCTCTGAACACGAATTCAAAAATAAAGCACAAAAAGCAACCAAAGTCGCCAAAAATAAAAATGATACCTTTTTCATATCTGTTATAGTTTTTTTTAAGTTTATTTAGTTAGTTTTCAAAAAATCTAATCAACGCTTCAATATCATGTTCGTTGTTAGTATCCATACGCAACTCTGTATCCTGAAGAAGTTGTTTTTCATCTTCCAGAACATTGTCATAAATAAAATCAATATCACCTACTATTTTAGGAGAAATTTTGTCAATATCAAAATTTGACAACTCTCCTATTTCAAAATCTTCATCGTCTTCTACAAACGATGAAAATTTTTCAAACAGATTATCGCATTGATTTTCCATTATTGCATATTATCAACAACTTCGTTTGCAAGAGCCTCGTCAATCAAAATTCTTCCGCAATATTCGCATACGATAATTTTTTTGTGCGAAGCCACATCAAGTTGTCTCTGAGGCGGTATCTTGTTGAAACAACCACCACAAGCATCTCTTTTTACCGGTACAATTGCAAGACCATTTTTAGCGGCACTTCTAATTCTTGTATATGCATTCATAAGGCGGTCTTCAATTTTGGAAATATACGCCATACGTTTTTCTTTAAGTGCCAACTCATCTTTCTGTGTATCAGCAATAATAGACTCAAGTTCCGATTTGCTACGAACAAGGTCTTTTTGACGGTCGTCATGACGCTCTTTAGAATCAGAAAGCAATGTTTTCTTTGCAACTAATTGACTTTCTGCCTCTTTGATTTTTTTCTCACAAAGATTAATTTCAAGAGTCTGAAACTCTATTTCCTTGCTGATAGAATCGTATTCACGGTTGTTACGAACCTGCAATTGTTGAGTCTGATACTTTTTAATAGCCTCTTTTGCCACAACAATGTCGTTTTTTCTTTTTGCAACTTCAGCCTCATAAGAAGAAATTTCAGTTTCAATTTTTGCAATTCTGGTTTCAAGACCAATCAATTCGTCTTCCAAATCCTGAACCTCCAACGGAAGTTCGCCGCAAAGCCTATGTATTTCGTCTGTTTTAGAATCAATTGATTGAAGCGAATACAATGCTCGCAATTTGTCTTCAATAGATACCTCCAAAGCGTTGTCCGCTTTCTGTTGAGTAGATGTTGTCATTATTTTATAAATATTTTATAGGATTCGTATTAATGCTTGATAAATTCACCGCAAAATTAGTAAATTTTTTTTCAAGTATAAACTTAAAAACATTTTTTATTCCAGTTTCTGTTTCAAAATGTCCTAAATCTGCCACCAAAATTTTGCCGTCAGCCTCAAAAAACTTGTGATAAGTAAAATCCGCCGACAAAAAAACATCTGCGCCACAACTAATTGCATCTTTCAACAAGAAACTTCCTGAGCCAGAACAAACAGCAATTTTCTTAACCTTTGGCTTTACAATTCGAGTATGACGAATCACTTTGCAGTCAAAAGCATTTTTTACTCGTTTGAGAAATTCATAAGAATCTTCTTCTAATTCCAATTCGCCTATTCCTCCAGAGCCACAAGGGAAATTTTCAGAAAGATTTTTTTGTAAGACTTCATAATTGGAAATTCCAAGTTTTGAAAACATGAAAAAGATTGTTCCATTAGGCATATTATCAGCGTTGGTGTGTGCACAATAAATTGATATTGAGTTTTTTATAGCCAACATAATAATTCTACTCACTGGATTCTCTGGAGTAATTTTCATCATGCCATGACCAAAAATAATTGGATGATGCGCAATTATAAGGTTACAATTAAGATTAATGGCTTCATAAACCACCTCTTCAGTAACGTCCAATGTCAACAAAACACCCGTTATCTCCTCAAAGCCGGAAAAAACTTGAATACCCGAATTGTCGTAACTTTCTTGAA
>CAJOGF010000127.1:7173-8396 GCA_905233995.1 uncultured Bacteroidales bacterium
GATATTATTTCAGAAAAAAGTGGCATAATTTTTTTTTTGCAAAATTATTTGCAATGTTAGCACAAATATTTGAAAAAAACAAAGATTTTTTTAAGTTTTTTATAAATTTGCACATTTAATAGTTCTGAAAAAAAAATATGATTATGAAAAAATTTATCGTTTTAATATTTTTAACACTTTTTGGCTTTCAAATATCGGCTCAAAGTCTAAAATCTGGCTTTGAAAGTCTAAAAAATGGCAATCCAAGCAATGCGGCTAAAATATTTTCAAAAGCAATGGACAAAGGAAATGAAACAATAGCAGCAGGTTACGGACTCGGTTTGACATATTGCGACAGCAGTTATTCTAACTTCAACAATTTGAAAGGCTTCCGTTTTATAAGAAACGCTTTTGACAGATTCGACCGCATGTCAACAAAAAACAAAGAAATTTGCAAAAATATTTACGGTTTTGACAAGTCGGAGATTTACAAAAACCTATGTTTAGTAGCAGAAAGAGACCTTGAAATGTGCATAAAAAGCAACTCGATTGAAAACCTAAAAAATTTTGTTGACTTATACGAAGGTGCTGACCCTCAAATCCTCAAAGCAAAAGAATTAATTTCAGCAAAAAGTTGGGAAAAGTTTGACAACCAAACCGATTTCAGAAGTTACAAAACGTTTGCAGAAGAATATCCGAACTCCAAATTTGCCGACTCAGCAAAATATTATTACAAGACAAAATGGCAAAGTATCTGCGAGGATTTTTATTCGGAAGGCGAAATTTCTCAAATGAGAATTTTTGAAACACAATATCCTGATTATCCGTTTTATACAGAAAAAAACAAAGCCGACAAAACTTTGGCAGAATATGCCGAAAAATTAAAACTTCAGAACAAATTTGTATCCGATTACGAACCTTATTATAAGGAGTATATCGAAAAAGCGGCACCTTGTCAATTAGCATACGTAACACTTCAAAGGCTAATTTCGCCATATTTGGAGTGGGGTCGCTTTGACGAGGCGGCAGAAATACTATCAAGATATAAAAGCAAATTTCCACTTTTGGAAAAAGATTTCAACAAAATAATCGCAATACTAAAATCTCCGTCAAAAAAATACACCTCAAAACCGTTTCCTTCAACAATCAATACCGACGCAATGGAGTATGCTCCAGTTATAACACCAGATGGTAACACATTGTATTTCTGCGGTTTAAATCGTTCTGACAATGTCGGCATGGAA
>CAJOGF010000128.1 GCA_905233995.1 uncultured Bacteroidales bacterium
TTGGAAACTATGTTTACAATGCTACCGCAGCAAAAATGGGTGCTATCGAATGTATTCAATGGGGTGATGGTCAGATTAACACTCTTTCAAGCACATATCTTGATACAAAGTTCAAACAACGTCAGTATGAGTCAGATTATTACATTCACAACGCTTCGTTCCTCAAGATGGACAATATCAGTTTGAGCTACAATTTCGGACAGTTGACAAAATGGATGGCTTTGAACGCTACATTCAACGTTCAAAATGTGTTTACGGTAACAAAGTATGAAGGCATTGACCCTGAAATTGCTACAGGAATCGAAGATTCGTTCTATCCACGTCCAAGAACATTCTCTCTCAGCCTTGGTTTCCAATTCTAACACAAATTTTTAATTGTTTAAAAATAACAAAGTAAATAGAAATGAAAAAATTAGCATATATAGCCGCTTTGGGTGCAATGCTTGGTCTTGGTTCTTGCGACGACCTCGACCAATACCCTACAGTGGAAGTTTCGTCCGACAAAGTTTATGCTTCGTCGGAAAGTAGCGCAGGAGTTTTGGCGCAGTGTTACATGTCGTTTGTTACTACTGGTAACGGTGCAAAAGATTTGTCGATTGGAGGCGAGGCTCTGCTCCGCTCGCTCTTCAATCTTCAAGAAGGCACAACCGACGCAATCGCGTACACATGGCTGTCGGGCGACAAACTCGACTACCTTACTTACAACAATTGGGACGCTAACGACCAGTGGGTGAAGTACGTATGGTATCGTTGCTACGTTACCATCACATCTTGCAACGACTTCATCAAGAATGCTGCAGGAAGTTCGGATGCTGAGATGCAGAACATGGTTTACGAAGCGCGTTTCTTGCGCGCCTTGTCGCTCTCGTACATTCTTGACCTCTTTGGCAAAGGCGTAATCCCTACTGAAGACCAAGCAATTGGAGATGCAAATCTTCCTGAAAAATCAGGCAAGGAGATTTACGATTACATCACCTCAGAATTGGAAGAAATTGCTCCGTTGATGTCATCTACAGTGGCATATCCAAGAGCAACAAAAGGTGCTGCATACGCATTGCTATCAAGAATTTACCTCAACTCTAAGGTTTATGCTGGCGTTGAGGATTACGACAAATGCGTAACTGCTGCTGAAAACTGCGAAAAAGAAGGTTACGTTCTTGAAAGCAAAGACGACTATTGGAAACTTTTCGGTGCTGACAATCACAAGCACGCTGGCGCAGGCAAGGAAATCATCTTTGCTTTCTATGTTGACGCAGATTATTGCATGACATGGGGTGCTACAACAGGTATCATTTGTGGATTTGCTCCTAATACAAGCGTATTCAACGACTTGCTTGGCATAGCCTCTGGTTGGTCATCTTTGAGAGCCAACAAGGCTTTCTCCGACCTTTTCTCCGAGACCGACGACATCCGCTCTACATTCTGGGTTAATTACGCAGTAACATATAAAAAAGATGATGATGGAAACTATGAATTAGATGAAGATGGCAACAAGATAATAGATAAAGAATACTCTTGGTCGCAACTTGTATCCATCGAAGACGAACCGACTCAAGGTTGGATTTCCACTAAATTCAACAACAAACTTGACGACGGTACTGGAGATGTAAGGAGTGCTAATCCAACATGCTCTACTGACGAACCCATTCTCCGCCTTGCCGAAGTTAAGCTCAACAAAGCCGAGGCTCTTTATCGTCAAGGAAAGACAGGCGATGCAAAGGCTATCTTTGACGAAATCCGTGATCGTGTTGGAGCAACTACAAACTACACTCTTGACGATGATTTCATACTTGCTGAACGTGGTCGTGAGTTGGCATACGAATTAGTACGCCGCACCGACTTGGTTCGTTTCAACAAATATGGTGGCGATGTAAACTACAACTGGGAGTTCAAAGGTGGCGCGGCCTCTGGTAAGAATTTTGAGGCATGGCGTAATGTTTTCCCAATTCCGTCAGACGAACTTGCTGCAAACTCTAATCTTAGTCAAAATGCAGGTTATTAATAATTAACTAAAACAGAAACAGAAATGAAAAAAATTGGATTATATATATCAACGTTTGCCCTTGCAATGGGAAGTATCTTTACTTCCTGCGAGGACGACAAAGATGAATTTAACGTACAAGTACCCTCGGCATCCACTTTGGAGCAAAGCACAAGTACCATCGTAGTTACAGAAGATATACTCGGAGATGTACTTTACACACTCAAATTCAGTGCATCAGATGCCAAATTGGAAAATGATGTCAATGCTGACTTGGGATATGGTGCGTATCTTGTAGAAAGTTCATTGTCGCCTGATTTCTCTGGCAGTATCAAGTCGGAAGTCGTGGAAATAGTTAATGGCAACAATACTAAAACCTATACAGGGGTAGAATTGAGTGTTCTTGCACTCTCCTTGGGTGCAGAAGCGGAAAAACCAACTTCAGTGTATTTCCGTATCAACCATACTTACAAAGAAAATACTTCATTAGGTACACCGAGCAACGTTGTGGAGTTAAATCTTACACCATTCAATGTAGTTCCTACTTTGAACGTAGTTTCAAAAGACGGTTCTCAAGTTGTTGCAAAACTTGTGTACAACGAGAAAACTAAATTGTATGAAGGTGAATACACATATACAGAATGGAATTTCTATTTCGTAGATATCATCACTGGTACTATTTATGGTTGCGACGATGCCTATACGCAACCAGAAGATGGCGTAAATCGTAGTCTCAAATTGGAGAAAAACCGTGAGATTGGAGATGTTTATTCAATGTGGTTCGATCCATCAATTCGTCCCGTAACAATGAAAGCCGACCTTGAAAAAATGGAATGGACTTACGAGCGTATTGCAACCGAGAAAAAAGACCTAACAGGTGTAACTGTCCTTATGGTTGGTGCCGATTTGGGTTGGAATGATGATTGGACACCATCTGATGAAATTCCGGGTGTTGTAGTAACTAAAGATGGTGATGAATATACCGCCGTATTTGAAAATATGGAGTTGACATCTACTGGCGGATTTGGATTCCGTGCAACTGAACCTGCGGCAAAATGGATTGGCAAAGGTAATTTCACTATTAGCGAGCCTATTATTGAAGGAGCAAATGATCTCCAAGTATCAGAAAGTGGCATTTATACCATAACATTCAAAGCGGTAGCCGAAGAAGACGGAAGTATTTCTTATAGCTTAAGTGCTGAAAAAACAGGAAGTTCCTCTAAGAAAGACTTGTCGGGTGTTTCAATATTGATTGTCGGTGGCGATATGGGCTGGAACGATCCATGGGATCAGTCAGTTGCTCCAGGTATTAAATTCACAACAACAGATAATGTGAACTATACCGCAGTGTTTACAGATATTGCATTAACACAAACATTTGGTTTTAGAGCAACTTCACCTGCACCTACTTGGATGGGAGCAAGTGCATTTGCTACTATCAGTGATAAATTAGGTGTAGATGCAAAGAGTGGTAATCCTTATCCAACTGAATCAGGACTTTATACCATTACAATAAATGCCGTTGCAGAAGATGATGGTAACATAACCTTTAGTTTAATGGCTGAAAAAACAGCTGACCTGACCGCTCAAGACTTGACAAACAAGGAACAGGGCATCAAGGGTGAATTTGACGATAGTTCATCAGATTGGGTGATTATTGGCAAGGTAGCCCCCACTGTTAACGGTAATGTCTATACTTATACCATCGCTAACATTACGTTGGAGGAGAATCAGCAGTTTGGCTTCGATGGCGACCTCACCTGGGTTGGCAAGGGTGGTCTTACCGTAAACAGCGACTTGATTTCTGAGGATTTGGGCGACCTTTCCGTCAAGGAAGCGGGTACATACACCTTCGTTTTGGTTGCTACAGCAAATAACGATGGAACAATATCTTATACTCTTGATGCATCTAAGGAATAATTTGTAATAACATACACCTCTAACACATAAAACACCGTCGCCGAATTTTTCGGCGTTGGTGTTTTTTTTATTTTTGACAATACCAGAAAAACTTTTATTTTTGTGCGGACACATGTCTGGTTAGTTCAGCGTGAATTTTTGCGGTACAAAGCAGAACTCAAACATATTTCGTATCAATCTATCCCAACATCATCCAAATGTTACCATTTTGTTGCTCTCAATGAGATGTGTAGATTAATGTGTGAAGAATAAAAAAAATCTTACAACGCAGCCTAATCCCTTGTAAATTCCACTGAAATAATTTATATTTGCGAAAAATAATCATAATCATGACAGCACTTGAATTTAACACACAATTTTTCTCGTATATGGCGGAAATTTCCGCTGATGAGGCACTTTCCGCCAAATTGATAAAATATATGAAAAAACTTGTAGCCAAGAAAAAAGACCCTACCGAAATGACACACGAAGAGTTTTTGCAGCGAGTAGAAGAGGCTGCAAAGGGGGAAACTATGTCTTTTGATAGCGTTGACGATTTAGACAAATATATCAGAAGCCTATGAGTACATATCGTTTGGAAACCAAAGAGCAAGCAAAGAAAGATCTTAGGAGATTGTTGACTGACGAGCCTTCTTCTTATAAGAAGGCTATGAAACTCATTGCAGAAATTATTGAGCATCCTCGTACAGGAACGGGCAAACCTGAATTGCTGAAGGGCGACAAAGCCGGACGTTGGAGTCGCCGTATAACACAAAAACACCGCCTTATCTATGAAATTCACGACGATATAGTTGTAGTAATCGTTGTGGCTGCTTACGGACATTATGATGACAAATAAGCATTAGATATTTTCACCGTTCCGAAATGTAAATCGGTGGCGGTGTTTTTTTGTGCTTTTAATGACTTAACATGGTTGTAGTGTCGGCATACGTTCATTATGATGATAAATAAGAGTTGGATATACTCAACATCTATCCCTTTTCAAAATAAATCCTCCATTGTTATCTCTTTTTGAGCAATGCTTGAATATTCGTTTTTTACAAGTCCGTAGGTCGTAACCATAATAAGATGGATAGGTTTTTTGCATTTGGTTTCGGTAATGAAAACCTGCATCTTTTCGAGCAACTCCGAATGATATTTTTTTGTAATGTTGAATTTTGTGTTCCAAAATTTCATCTCACAGATGTTTACAACATTGTCGGCGCGAGAAATAACAAGGTCTATTTGCGCACCTTTTTCGCTTTTTTGCGATTGCCAGCATGAAACTGAAGTTCGAATGCCCGATATTCCAAGAGCGTGTTCTATTTTGTCGATGTGACTGAGACATAGTTGTTCAAAGGCATAACCCGCCCATGCATTATGTTGAGTGGTGTCGAGTTGGAGAGTCCAAAATTCCTTATCGGTAGTGCCGTGTTTTTTTATAAACTTGAAATAAAACAACGTATAAAAATCGGTAAGTTGGTAAATACTATTACGTTCCTTGTTATTAAACCCGTAGTATTTGCGAATAAAGTCGCAATTATCAAGGTCGTCAAGAATCTTTGTGAGCGACCCACCGTCGGACAACCCTGTAACCTCTATTATTTCCTTACGCGACAGCCCCTTGTTTTTTTTACTCAATGCTTCAATTACTTTTACATAGTTGGCACTTTCGTCAAAAAGCGATGAGTATAGGGCATCAAATTCGCCATAAAGTTTACCGTGCCGCTTAAAAAACATATTGTCGATATTTTGAGCAAGACTAAGTCCGCGCTCCATCATGCTTAGATAATACGGCACACCGCCCATCACCATGTAGCATTCCAAGATGTCTTTATTGCTGAGAATGATGTCTTTAGACTTGAAATATTCCTTACATTCTGTAAGAGTAAATTGCTTTAAATATATTTTTTGTGTTATTCGGTTGTGAAGCCCACCTTTATTTTTGATGATGTTTTTTGTAATCCATGATGTTGCCGAACCACATATAATAAGTACGAGGTTGTCTTGCGTGTTGCCATAATCGTTCCAAAAATGTTCCAACGCTGTAACTATGTTGCTTTTAGGCGTAGCCATATAGGGCAATTCGTCAATAAATACAACTTTTTTGCCTTTTGAGGTTTTGGCATTATCAAGCAGAGTTCTTAATAAAGCAAAGGCTTCCATCCAATCTTTTGGGTCAGGGCATAGCGGCGAACCGTACATCCTTAACGAGTCGCCAAAATTGTGCAACTGCTCAGTTTTGTCTTTGAGTGCAAGCCCCGTATGCTTAAAAGCAAACTTATTGTTGTAATACTGATTGATTAAGTATGTTTTGCCTATTCTGCGTCTTCCAAATATCACAACAAATTCTGGTTCAGAAGATTGCATTATATTATCAAGTCTTGCCGCTTCATTTTTGCGTCCTATGTATCTTGCCATAATAATAGGGTTTAAATTTTTTTAAACGATGCAAAATTAGCATTATTTTCTTATTTTACAAAAAATCCGAGGCTGTAACTATGTTTTTTTTATAATTACAGCCGAATATTATATAATATTTGCGGCTGTAACTATGTTTTTTTTGATAGTTACAGCCACGGATTATGCAATAGTATTTGCTAATATCAAGTGAAAAAAAATAATTTTCGGTGGCGGTGTTTTTTTTAGTGATTTGTTTTTTTTAAAAAAAAGTCCTACCTTTGCCGCCGTGTTTTGTTTTTGCTTTTTATCTCTGAAAACGCAAAATTAAAAGGGAATCAGGTGCAAAACCTGAACAGTCCCGCTGCTGTTAACCTTTAAAAAAAACGTTATATTCTTTTTTGCCACTGAATTTATTTTCGGGAAGGCTTTAACGTTAATGAGGTAAGTCAGAAGACCTGCAAAGCACATTATATTGCAATTTTTTTACTGCGAGGACAGTGGAAATTGCGCATAAAGTATTTCATAAAATAATGAGAAAACTTTTGCCATACTCTCTTGTTTTGGTGTGGTTGGTGGTGTTTTGTGCCGGAGTTTCAGCGCAAAACTCTGATACCGTTATCACCAAAAATTTGAGGGAAATAGATGTTTTTGCCGACAAGGAAACTAATAAATCCTCTGTCGTTCAGGCACTTGAAGGAAAATTTATATGCCTTATGCCGGTTAGCGAAATTTCTGATGTTTTGAAATTGTTCAGCGGACTTAACATAAAGGATTACGGCGGTACAGGCGGTCTTAAAACCGTTTCCGTGCGTTCTCTCGGTGCGTCGCATACCCCCGTTTCTAACACGTTGGGCGGACAAATCGACATTTCGCGTTTTCAGACGGGCAGTGTTTCCGAGATAAATCTTTGTATCGGTCAGACGGACAATCTCTTAAAACCTGCTAAACTTTTTGCCGCAGGTGCAGTCCTTAGTATCAAGTCTTTTGATGCTTTTCTGCCTGAGCCTCAAAAACTGAAACTCAATTTTAAAACCGGTTCTTTCGGCTATCTTTCCCTCGGCACTGACTTTTTGAAAAAAATCGGCAAGCATTTGATTTTTAGTGTGAATGCGGATTTTTTGCGCTCTGACGGAATGTATAATTTTACTTTGAAAAATTATAAAACCGTAACAACAGAAAAACGCCGCAATACCGACATCCGTTCCGGCAAATTGGAGTTTTCGCTGAATTTCAACGATTCTATAAGAAACAGTTTTAACATAAAATTTTACGGTTACAAGTCGGAGAGGGGACTGCCCGGAAGCGTTGTTTTTTATAATCCGCATGCCGAAGAGAGGCTCAAAGACGCTGACTTTTTTGTTCAGACGGATTATAAACGCCGTATTTTCAGCAATTTGACCACAAAGTTGATTGCAAAATACGATTATTCCAACAATTATTATACAGACAAAAATGTTATGTATACCGACGGAAAACTCAAACAAAATTCCACTCAAAACGAGGTTTTCTTTTCGTGGATAAATCTTTGGCAGGTGATTCCGCCGCTGAGTTTTTCCGTCAGCATAGACGAGAGTTTCAACACTCTTAAAAGTGATATAACTGACAGACAGCCAAAGCGTAACACAATTCAGTCGGTGGCAAATTTGCGTTACCGTTTTAGGAATTTGTTGTCCTTTACTTTGGGTGAAGGGTTTACGCATTTGAGAGAAAAAACTATAAAAGGTGCGCATTTAAATGATTTGGACAAATTTTCGCCTTATATGACTGTGGAAGTTTTCCTTACGAAAAATTTTACCGCTGATATTCTGTTAAAAAATACTTATCGCGTTCCTACTTTTAACGAATTGTATTACACAACGTTAGGTTCAACAGGGCTGAAACCGGAAGACGCATCGGAGGTGAATTTTGGTTTTAGTTACGGCAAAAAAACTTGGAACGTTTCGGCTGATTTTTATCATAATAATGTTGATAATAAGATAGTTGCGATTCCGACTTTGTATGTTTGGAAAATGTCGAATTACGGCAAAGTTAAAATTTTAGGAGCGGATTTTTCTGCGGACAAAAATTTCAGGATTTCAGAATTTGATATTGATGTTTGTGCAAAATATTCTTATCAAAAAGCCGTAGACGTAACCGACAAAAAATCAAAACTTTACAACAATCAAATACCTTATACGCCGTTACATTCGGGCAATTTTTATTCGGTTTTTAAATATCGGAAATATGCGCTGAGTTTTGTTTCTGTGCTTAGTGGCAAAAGATACTTTTTGGCGTACAATATTCCTGACAACGAAATTTCAGGTTATGCAGAATTTTCAGCCTCTTTGATGAGGGAATTTTGCGTAAAAAATACTCAAATTTTAGTAAAATTTTCTTGTATAAATTTTACCAATGAGCAGTATGACGTGATAAAATTTTATCCGATGCCAGGGCGGCAATTTCAATTGAATTTAAGTTTAACATTATAAAAATAACAAAAAATGACACAGAAATTTTTAAAATTTTTCTCGTTAAGTACTTTTGTATTAAGTACTTGCTTTGTATCCTGCGACAAAGAGGACAACGACAAACAAGAACCCGTTATCGACCCTGTTTCAAGGCGTGCTTTCATTCTAAATGAAGGCTCTTGGAATGCCAACAATTCCACTCTTGACCTCTATCATCCTTATTCTGAGCCGGCAACTTTGGAGAAAGACATTTTCTCTGCTGTCAACGGCGAGAAGATTGGCGATACGGGTCAAGACCTCATCGCCTACGGAAACAGACTCTACCTTTCTGTATGGGGCAGCAACTATTTGGCAAAGTTGGACAATAATGGCAAAGTAATCGAAAAATATCAGTTCAAAGCCGATGAGGGTCAGCCTCGCCGTCTCGCCGCCAATGGAAAATTTGTTTACGTTTCTACTTACGGTGGTAAAGTTGCAAAATTTGACACAACTTCAATCGCTTCACCAGTTGCATTTGTGGAGGTTGGCAACAATCCCGAAGGCATCGCCGTAAAAGGTAACTATCTCGTAGTTTGCAACTCGCAGAAAGACAACGTTTCTGACAACAGAATTTCTATCGTTGATCTTAGCACATTCACCCTCGCAAAACACATCACATCAGAGGTTTACGGTAATTATCAGAATGTTGCCGTAGTAAAAGACAGCGTTTACATCACGTATTTCACACCGACGTATTCCGTGGAAATGTTAAATCTTGACATCGAAAAAGGCACATTGACCCCATCTGGTGCAGCAACAAAGATGATTGGCACTAACGAAGGCGAACTTTTCTGCGCCAATGTTGCTACTGTCTATGACGAAAATTGGAACGCGACGACTAACACATCGTTCTTTGTTCGTAACGTTAATACCGGCAAGGATACGCCAATCCTCGACCTTAGCGCAACCCCCGAACTCGCCACTGCCACAGTGTATCTCTTTGATATTGACTCAGATACTCACGACCTCTACATCGGTACAACGGATTATAAAACCAACGGCACAATTTACCGTTTTGACAAAGACGGTAAGTTGTTGGATAAATTTGAAACAAGTAGTATCAGTCCAAGCAAAGCGGTTTTCCTTGTTAATTAATTTTACGAATTAGGCGTTTGTCAACTTATTTGACCGTGGGTTCACACCCACGGCTATTATATATCACCTCTACACGGCAATTTCATTTAACACCGAATTAAACGAATAAAACGAAATTGTTTTACAGAAAGTTACATTAAACAAAGTGCCGCAAGCGGCAGCGAATTTAACGAATATAAAAATTGCAGAGGTGTATTCGTTAAATTTGTAAAATTAAAAA
>CAJOGF010000129.1:0-7093 GCA_905233995.1 uncultured Bacteroidales bacterium
GCTTGCCGTTTTGTCCGAAACAGAAAGTGTAATTTCAACATTTTCGCCCGAAGAAACAAACAACGGATTATTTGCAGGTGAAGTAATTTTAACATTCAACGAACTCGGCTCGTAAATTTGCTGAAAAATATCTTTTGACCCGTCATCTTTGCCCTCTATTGTCCCATCAGCACTACGAAAAACAAAAGCAAGTTTGTCAACATTTTGCGCCTCTGATTCTGTCAACGAATAAAAATCCTTCACATTACTGATTGTTAAAGTGTAAGTGTTTGTTGAGATTTTTGTTAGTTTACAATCCTCTGCGTTTTTGCTCCAATCGTATTTTACATGCGACCATTCTGACGAATTTTTCATTATAACGCCAGTATAAGCGTACACATCGCCAGAATAACCTTTCAAACCGCCGCTACCTTTGTCGGCATGAAAAGTAATCACAACATTTTGAGTATTCCAATTAGGAAATTCTGGCTCACATTCTATCACTTGACCGCAAGAAATATTAACTACGGCAAAAATTATTAAAAGTGTATACAAAAATCTTTTCATTTTAAAGTTTACGGTTTTAATGTTTCACATTGCAATTTTAACGGTTATTTGTCTGAAAGACTAATTTTTAAACAGATTTTAACTTCAAAAAATGCGCAAACGATTGCGCAGCGGAAAAAATAAAAAAACAAATAATTAAATATTGTTAAAAAAATAATTTCCATTTCATTTAATCATTACTTTTGACATAAAATAAAGAAAACAAAATATGAAAAAAATCATTTTAACCATATTATTGAATATATGTTTTTCTTTTGTGGTTTTTTCGCAAAGTAACAACAAAAAGGCGCAGGCGTTTTTTGACCAAGCGTTAAATAAATTTTCTGCTCAGGAGTATTCAGAGGCTATTCAATTATGCGACAAGTCATTGAAACTTGACGCTAATTTTGTTGAACCATATCTTTTAAAAGCGGAAATAGCCGCTAATAGAAAAGAGTACAAAGAAGAAATCAATTATTTAAATTCTGTGCTCAACCTCAAACCCGACAACGACATGATTTTATTTGGTTTGGGCGATGCATATTTTGAACTTGAAGATTACAAAAAGTCAATTGAAAATTACAACAAACTTTTAAAATTAGACCGTGCTGACCAAAAATACAGAGACAAAGCGGTCAAAAATATCGAAATTGCACGTTTTAGAATCAATGCCATGGAACATCCTCTTGACATAAAACCCAAAAACCTTGGCATAAACGTCAACACTATTTATAATGACTATTTTCCGTCGCTTTCGGCAAATGGCAATATTTTGGTCTACACAATTGAAGTACCGCAAACCTCTCAAAACCCACTTTTACCTAAAACTCAAGAAGATATTTATATCACTTACCGTCGCGACGGGGCTCAATGGCAACAAGCACGCTCTATCGGTGCAGTTATCAACACTACAAACAACGAAGGTGCGCCGTTTATTTCTTCTGACGGCAGAATCTTGCTTTTCACCTCTTGTACTTGTCCCGACGGGCTTATAAAATGTTGCGACATTTACTATTCGTATATAAAAAATGGTGAATGGACTTTTCCAAAGCCTCTACCCTCTCCCATTAACACCAATTATTGGGAATCGCAACCGGCTTTCAGTGCAGACAATTCTGTTTTGTATTTTGTATCTAACCGTCCGGGCGGATACGGCGGCAAAGATATTTGGTATTGCAGATTAATTGGCGATGGGGTTTGGTCAGAGGCAATCAACGCAGGACCAGAAGTAAATACCGAAGGCGACGAATCAAGTCCACTTTTGCATGCTGACGGCAAAACGCTATATTTTGCTTCGGATTTTCATACGGGAATGGGCGGACAAGACTTGTTTGTGTCTTATCTTCAAGACGATGGCACTTGGGGAAAAGCAATTAATTTGGGTTATCCAATCAACACAAAAAACAATGAAACAAGGCTTGCAGTATCTGTTCTTGGAAATTCAGCCGTTATAGCCTCCGACAGAGAAGATAATAAACTACTTGACCTTTACGAAATTACACTTCCAGAAAATATTCGTCCAAAACGAACTTTGTACGTTGCTGGAATTGTTAGAGATAGGAAAACTTCAAACCCAATAATTTCAGAATACGAAGTTGTAGATTTGTCTCAAAAAAAGATAATTCAAAAAGGCAAAACGCCTAAAGATTTTGTTAATTTAACGCTCTTTTTGCCAGAAGGAAAAGATTATGCTCTTAATGTTACTGCTGACGGCTATTTTATGAACTCGGTAAACTTTTCGCTGAAAAACATACCCGACTCTGTTTCAAAGAAATACATCGAAATTGATATGGATAAACCCGTTTCAGGAAGTATCATCACTTTGAAAAATGTTTTTTTTGACACTGACAAGTACGAAATTAAGCCGCAATCGTATTACGAACTTGACAAATTGGTTACGTTCCTTTCTGAAAATAAATCAATTAAGATTGAAATCGGTGGACATACCGACAATCAAGGCACTGATATTCACAACAAGGAACTAAGCGAAAATCGTGCTTTAGCCATTTTAAAGTATCTTGAAAGCAAAAAAATCAGTTCTAACAGACTGAAAGCCAAAGGTTACGGTTCAAGCAAACCTTGTGCTGACAATTCCACCGAAGAAGGCAGACAAAAAAACCGAAGAACTGAAATAAAAATTATAGAATAGTTTTATATTTTTTAATAACTTGAAAAATAGACAATTATGATTTTTTTAAAGATTTTTCAACTTTTATGATGTTAAATTTTGAAAAAAAAATTATAATTTTGTCAATCATAGGAAAATTTGTGTATAATTTTTGCAACATTAAAACGATAACTGCGTTTTAATTGTTATACAACTATAAATTAATCTCTAATCAAATAAAAAATTTTGCGAGATGAATAAAATTACAATTTTAATAGCGGCGTTATTCTGTTTTTCGATTGGGGTAAACGCCCAAATTAAACCACAGATGGTTTTTGTAGAGGGAGGCAGTTTTCAGATGGGTAATCCGGGGACTCAAGCACCTAAAGGTGATGCTGACGAAAGACCTGTCCATAATGTTACTGTAAAAAGTTTTTATATCGCCAAAACTGAAGTAACAGTAAAAGAATACAAGCAATTTATTGCCGATAACTCTGCAAAAGATTTTTTAAACAAAAGGGAGCATAAAATGCCCGCTGCCCCCGACTCTGCATGGTATGCCGAGCATCCTGACACCAAGAAGTATTATCCTTTGCCAAGTCGTCCTTGGTGGGATTGGCAAGATGACCTTCCTATGCAGCACATCACTTGGTATGATGCCGTAGCGTATTGCAATTGGCTTTCTCAAAAGGAAGGATTGCAAAAATGTTATAGCGAAAATGCTGACGGAGGAATTGATTTTGACCCTACAAAAAATGGTTACAGACTACCTACCGAAGCAGAATGGGAGTTTGCCGCAAGAGGTGGTACAAAATCCAAAGGAACAATCTATTCTGGAAGTGCAAATCCAATGGATGTTTGTTGGTTTGATGATTCCTCTAACTTGAAAGGTCCTCAAAAAGTAGGCACAAAGAATGCAAACGAACTCGGCATTTTTGATATGAGCGGAAACGTTTGGGAATGGTGTAGTGATTATTATGCAAAAGATTATTATACAAAATCCCCCACTGATAATCCTATAAATCTAACGGTTTCGTCTTATAGAGTATTAAGAGGAGGTTCTTGGCATTATCAAGTAGACCATGCTACAGTAACTTCAAGAGATGGACCAGAGCCTCATTTTGCCAACTTCAACTATGGCATGAGACTCGCTAAAAATAATTAAAATACAAAAACGATATTTCTTTTTTTAAAACAATAAAAAAGGATTTCTTATGGCACTTTCAACCTTAATCGGCAAAACACTGCTGTTAGCGGTTTTTACGATGCCTTTGACAAATGACTTACAGGCGCAGACAACTAATCCGCCAACAATGGTAGAAGTCAAGGGCGGCACATTTAAAATGGGCAACCATGAAGGATATATGGACGAGACACCAGTTCACAACGTTACATTGTCTGATTTTAGCATAGGCAAATACGAGGTAACTGTGGCTCAGTATCGTCAGTTTTGTAACGAGACGGGAAGAAAAATGCCCTCCGATCCGCCTCCGGCATGGTATCAAGAGCATGAAAAAGCAGTACCATGGCAGTGGAACGACAACTATCCTATTGTAAACGTAACGTATTTTGACGCAGTTGCTTATTGCAATTGGCTAACTGAAAAATACGGCGAAAAATACGCTCTTCCAACCGAGGCACAATGGGAATATGCAGCAAAAGGCGGCAAGTTGTCAAAAAACTATAAATATTCTGGCAGCGACGATATTGACGAAGTAGCATGGTATGATGAAACAACAAGAGAAAGAGGAATACATTCTGTCGGCAAGTTGAAACCAAACGAATTAGGCATTTATGATATGTCTGGCAACGCATGGGAATGGTGTTCTGATTACTACGGCAATTATACTTCGTCGTCGGTAAAAGACCCTGAAGGTCCTTCAAAAGGAATGTACAGAGTAATTCGCGGAGGTTCATGGTATTATGTGGAAGATATGGCAAGGGTAACCTCAAGAGATGGTCCTCAGCCAAAATTCACAAATTACAATTACGGGTTCAGAGTAGTGAAACTCTCCCCCAAAAAATAACAAATGATGTTTAATTTGTACAAATCGGTTGAAAAAAAGATGTGTAAACGAGTTCTGATAGTTTCAACCGTAATATTGTTGAGTATGCAATCTGCATACTCACAATTACATACAAGAGTGTATTTATCTCCGAGATTAAAAATTGGTTGGACTTTTTTCTCGGGATTTAATTACGGTTTGGATTTTACCATAGGACTTTTTCGCTTGAAAGCCAAAAATCCAGAAATCAATGTTTGTATTTCGCCACAATACATGATGGTAAATTACAAAGGCAATGTACATTCAATTGTTTCCTTTAACGCTGTGCTTGAATCCGATTACTACCGTCTCAACCTTGGAATCGGAAAAGCCGTTACGAAATGGGGGTTTCATAACAGAAACTCCAACAACGCTTTAGGCTATAATATAGGTGTTGCATTAAGCACTTCAAGTGTGCATACGCCTTGGATTGAAGGTAATGTATTTGCGCTAAGCAACGGTTATTGGGAATTTTACGGACGACCATATTATATGATGACCTCCGTATTTTTCAGACCAGCAGAGCCGTATGTAGTATACGAAACAAAATAAGCAATTAAAATTTTTCGGAAGAAAATGTTGGCGTTTTCCCTTATAAAACCTTTCAAAAGCGACTCTTCTGACAAATTATTGTCAAAGGTAATCCGCAGAATGGGGTACGAATTAGATATGAACTTGTACTACTATTATTACCTGAGCGAAATAAAAAATTGGTCAACACATATTTCTGATACAAGAAAATTTATAACCGACTGTGCAAGAAGATGTTGCGGACGTCATTCTTGTGTTGTTTTAGGTAGCGGTTGTTGCATTGACGTTCCTGTTTTGGAACTTTCAAGAATGTTTGACAAAGTATATCTTGTGGACGTTGTTCACCCTGAAAAAGTTGTCAGAAAAATGTCAGAGTTCAAGAATGTAAAGTTTATAACTGAGGATATAACCAAGATTATAATTGAAACATTTAATTCAATTAGTCGTTATAGAGATTTTTGTGTTGATTTGCTGATAAGTTCACCGAACTATAGTTCAGGACGTTACAGCGACATTTTGAACGATTTTGATTTTGTAATATCGGTAAATATCTTACCTTTCCTTTCAGGTCCTATTATAAAGTATCTTTCCAAATTGGAACTTATCGACGATATTTCGTCGCAATATTTGGAAGAATTTATACATAGTTACCATTTAAAAATATTACCGAAAGGAAAAAGTTGTATAATTTCACCAGTTGGAGAAAGAACTTTCGACCAAGAAGGTCTTGAAGTGAGCGATAGGTCAATAGTTTACATTCCAATAGAAACAATCAAGAATTCAAAATCTTGGCTTTGGAATTATTACAATTCCCCGACAGGACGTTTGGAATATAATGTCAAAGCATGGGAATATTAAAAAAAACATTTAAAATATTATGAAATATGTGTTTAACGCAATTATTGCGACAATTGTAATTCTTGTAATAAGAATGGCAGCATGTAAAAACCCAACTCCTGAAAGTAACGGAATCGAAACAGCAAAATTACATACTTCAAACACGTCGGGTAATATTATGCTGAAAAAATGCAAGAATTATTTTAGTATGCCCAAAGCAGCCGTTTTCGACAAAGAAAAAGGAGAGATTTATATATCTAATATCGTTTACGATACTGACTCTTCTGATACATTTGGGTATATATGTCGCGCCTCAATTTATGGAGAAATTGTTGATACACTAAACATTAGCGATTTAAAACAACCTTTAGGTATGACAATCAACAACAACTCGTTATATATAGTAGACAAACAAACAATTATACAATTCGACCTCAACTTAGATTCTGTTACAAATAAATTTCAAATCCAAGACTCGAAGCAACTAAGCGACATAATCAGTTTGCCAGATGAAGAATTATATGCGTGCGACCCACTCAAAAATTGTGTGTTCCATGTAAGCAAAGACGGAAGTTCTGACATTTTTTGTTCTGACTCGCTCTGCAAAACTGCCTCAGCACTATGTAGATACGAAGATTGCATATATTTGACAACAGAAAATTCAATCGTGAAAATACCGTTAAAAGGTAAACCGGCAACACTGAAAAAATTAACATTCACCCCTTCTGGTATCAAAACCGATTTTAACGGAGGTTTTTATGTTTCTTCGACTTCAGAAGGCGTATTTTGGATAGACAAAAATGGCAATATCGAAAATATAATAAAAAAACGCAACAACATTTCAAACGAAAAATTTGATATTGTAGAGCGTCAAAATATGCTATTTCTGCCAACAGGAAAAGATAACAGCCTTGAAATATACGAATTAGGTTCTACTAAAGAAAAATAAAAAACATGACACGCTTTATATACATATTGGGTATTGTATTTTTTGCAAACGTTCTTAACGCTCAAACTTTGGAGTTTGAAATTTTAGAATACGATTTCG
>CAJOGF010000129.1:7163-15383 GCA_905233995.1 uncultured Bacteroidales bacterium
TTCTTGTGGTTGCACTTCACCGGCTTGGTCAAAAGAACCCGTTTTGCCGAACAAATCAGGGTATATTGACGTAAACTTTGACCCAAGAGAACGTGAAGGCGGCTTTACAAAAAGCATAATTGTAAAGTCAAATGCTGGTGAACAAACGTTGTACATTTCAGGAGAAGTTTTACCCAAACCAGACCCGATTTCAGCAGAATATCCTTTCAAAATGTTTGATTTAAGACTGAAAACTTCAACCATTAATTTCAACAAAATCAATTATTCAGAAACAGCAACCAAAGAAATAGAAGTTTTCAATCCGTCAAAAGCAAATATCAAAATAGAAACGCAAAATACTGACTTTATGACCATCTCCCCAAAACCTCAAATTCTAAAACCCGGAGCAAAAGGCGTATTAAAATGTGTTTTCAACCCACAAAAACTATCTCAATACGATATGGTAAATTTCAGTATGCCGATTTTTGTCAACACATACGAATACAAACTAAATGTTAAAGCAATTGTAACGGAAGAATTTTCCAAAGAAATCATAGCAAATCCGCCGATAATGTCTTTTGCTGATTCTATAAAATTAGTAAATCTCGGCGTTTTGACAGAAGGAGATTCCACCTTTTGGGCTTTAACATTCAAAAACACAGGATTGTCAACACTGAAAATAAGAGCAATAAGAAACGCTTCTGAATGGATAAAAATCAATTACGACAAAATCAAAGACGGAGTTTTGCCAAATAATCGCGGATATATTGAGTTTAATTTTTTTACACTAAAACTATCTGGAACTTATGACCGTTACGTAACAATTGTAACTAATAGTCCAAAAACTCAACATATTGTGGTTCATTTTAGACTTCATGTCAACAAAAAAGAAAATAATGATTGACATCTTTTTAAATAATTATATTTACATTCTTGTTCCGCTAATAAGCGGTCTAATTGGCTATTTAACAAACGTTTTGTCGATAAAAATGACATTTTACCCTTTGGATTTTATCGGCATAAAACCATTTCTCGGTTGGCAGGGAATTTTGCCGTCAAAAGCAGCAAAAATGGCAGAGAAATCTGTTGACCTTTTAACTCGCGACTTGTTTAAACCAAAAGAAGTTTTTCAAAAAATTGACATCAAAGAATTTGAAAAAATCTCTCGCAAAGACTTTTTGGAAATGACAGACAACATAACTGAACAAGTTATGAAAATTAAAATGCCTATAGCATGGGAAATTGCAGGCGGCGGTCTAAAAACAAAAATCAAAAAATCAGTTGCTGACGCTTTGCCAGAAATCGTTGAAAATTCCTTAAAAGAAATCATTGACAAAATCGACCAAATCCTTGACCTTAAACGTCTTGCAGTCAACACGATGAAAGAAGACAAAGCAATGATTAACAAGATTTTTCTTGACCTTGGCGGCAAACAATTTAGATTTATTGAAACTTCAGGCTTTTGGCTTGGAATATTGTTTGGAATTGGTCAAAATATAACTTCTTTTTACACTACTCACTGGCTGATGTTTTCTCTTTATGGCGTTTTTATTGGTTTTATAACAAACTATTTAGCCATAAAATTAATCTTTGAACCCACTGAACCTAAACAGTTTGGACCTTTTAAATTATGGGGACTTTTCTTGAGAAATCAAAAAGAGGAAAGTTTTCTTTACGCCAAAATTATTGCAGAAGAAGTTTTAACGGTTGAAAACCTTTTCGATTATATATTTCGTTTCCCAAAAAACAACGTAACAAACGAAATAATTTTCAAACACGTTTCTTTAGCCGCTGACAAAATTTTGGAAACTCAGCCTGCATTATTTAAATTTTTGATTACCAATCAGAAAACTTCGGAATTTAAATCTGTGATTTTTTTTAATCTTCTCAACGAATTACCTCTTTACATAAAAGGGCTTTATCCCTACACAGGACAAGCCCTTGATATTCAAAACACGATTGCTAATAAAATGTCATCACTTGAGCCAAAGCAATTTATTGATTTTCTAAGACCTGCTTTTCAGGAGGACGAATGGAAACTAATTGCAGTTGGCGCGGCTTTAGGTGGTCTTGCTGGATTTTTACAATCGTTACTTGTATAAGAAAAAAATTATTCAGTTTTTCTCTTTATCGTGATTATGCCATCACCAGTGTTGAGAGAATGAACACAATCCATACCATCAACAACTGTTGCAATCACTGGCGACGAACCGTCTAAAACAGATTTTGAAGTCAGCATTATAAACCATTGCGTTGCCGAAGAGGTGTTGAGCGCAGTTGTAAAAAGAGCCGTAGTACCCTCATCAAACAAATTATAATTCAATTCAGAAGGAATCATAAACGATTGATTTTCTTCAAACCCAGATATAGAACCTCTATTTTCGATGTATGAACTCGAAATATTTGTAAAATTTGAATTGTCAAAATATTTTTGGTCAACAAGTTTCATAAAATTCGACACTGCAAGCGGTGAAGTATTAATGTCAGTTTTCAATGTAATATCACCTTTATGTGTTGAAATCACAATTTGTTCACCTTCAGCAATGGCACAAATATAATCCCAATCCAAAACATCACTAACAGGTGCTTGTGCAGGTTTTACAATCTGACCCGTTATCTTTTTTAAAGCGTCAATCAAAATAACGTAAGTGTCAGCATCTTGCGGCAAAATGCAATTTCCTATGGCTTGATTCAAAAAAAACGTATTCATGTAATAATCAGAGATTTCGCTGTGAGAGGCAATAGTTGAAGCCGCCAAAGCCACCATCTGCGAATTACCATTCTGAACCGCTTTTTTGAAAATAAGCGCAAAATCCTCAACAAGATTTTCTCCCGTTAAAAATTTTTGCATCTTTGCATAATTTTCAAATTCGGGATTTTCATACATTTGAATCAATGTTTTCAACCCTTCAACCATAAGAAGTTGATTATCACTATAAAATGTCTGATTTTCTACAAATCCATAACTTGAAATGTCAGTTGCAAGACTTCTAAGCAATGATGCTTTTTCATACACATTTTGTGAGGCTTCAAAACCAGACTGAATACTTTTAGCAATATTTTTTTTGTTTAAAGAATATTTAAGAGCCGTAGCCAAAAGATATGCTCTTGTCTGCCAACCAGCAACTTCTCTTGAAAGGTCAAGATAAAGAGTACTATCCGCTTTTGTGCCTTTGTTGTAAAGAAAACATGCCGCATACGACGAAATTTTTTCGTCATAAGACCTTAATTGTTCCAAAATAAGATCTTTACAATCAGCATACGGATAATTTTCAAGTGCTTTTATCGCATTGAGAACCACTCTGTAATCTGTTTTTTCGTCATTTATAATTTGTTTCAAAAAACTAAATGCTCTTTCGTTATGACATTTTCCCAAAGCATTAGCAATATTTTCTTTCAACGGAACAAAATCCACTGTTTTGTAAACTTTGATAAACTCATCAGTATAGAGCGAAAAATCAGTATTACAAAGCGAAAAATATTCCGACGCAATAGTTCTTATTCTATTATGCAAAGAAGAATCACAGAGAATATTTATTGCTTTTTGAGTTCCATTGATAGAAAAAAATCCACGTTTTGCCAAAAAACAAAAACCTCTGATTTCTCCCAAAACCAAATCGTTTTTCCATTATCTCCAACGCTTTTTCGTCGCCGCATTTTCCTAAAGCCTCTAATATTGAAGCCCTTACAACAGGAGATTCTTCTTTTTTAAGATATTCAATCAAATATTTCTGACCAGCAATATGCCCAATCTGACCAATAGCAAAAACAGCCGACTGTCTAACATCTTGATTTTCATCAGAAAGTAACGAAGCCGCAGCAACAGTAGACATACTATCCCGCATAGAACCTAAAGCCAAAACTGCAGTTTTTCTATACAAAGGTACTTCGTCTGAAAACAATTTGATAAGTTCTGCTGAATTGCCTGAGCATCTTAGTTCGTAAATTCTTCTTAAAGTCATATCGCCATAAATGTTGCCCTCGGCAGGAAATTGTTTCTCTGAAGAACTTCCACCACCATTACAAGAGGACAAAACCGCTATTAAGGCAATCAAATATATAGTCAACAATCTAATCATTTCACATTATAAAAATAAGTGTCCTTTTTCCAAATAACAATAAGCGTTCCAAAAAGAAAACAAAAAATTATATAATAAATTTGTTTTTTTGAATTATTAGTTTTATTTTTGGGAAAACGTTTTTTAGATTTATCTGCCCAATGAAAGATATTGTTTTTTTGTCAGAACAAAACCCACACATTTCGATAAAGGATTTTGAATTAATAAATTACCTTATCGAAACGCACGAAAATTGTATCTTTTTCGTTGATGCAGAAACTCTGTCAATTCTTTGTGTAAACCAAGCAGCAAGTGTCTTTTTGGAAACTGACAAAACAAGAATACTCAATAAAAATATTTTTGACATTTTGCCATTTCAACTTAACAATGACACAAAAGATAATATCAAGAATTGCCTAAAAAACAATATAAAATCAGACGTTAATGTAAGTTTTGAAACGGAAGTTTTCAATCTGAAATTTTCGCCATTTTCGGGCGGAATTTTGTTAAGTTTACGAAAACTTGCTCAAAAAGTTGACAATGTTGACGAAAAAAATTTCAAACTTCTTTTTGAGAACATGTCTTCAGGTTTTATTTATCTGAAAGTGAATTTCGATGAGAATGGTGATGTTATTAACAATCAGATAGTCGACATCAATTCGATGTTTGAAATATTTTTTACAGTCGATAGAAACAACATTATCGGCAAAAGTATTGAGACAATTTTACCACAAATTGATTCAAGAGTTTTTTCGGCTATTAGTTTAACGGCAAAAACCGGCAGATCAAGAAGTTGCAACTTTGATTACAAACCCAACAAAAAATATTTTCAGGTCTGCACTTATTCGCCAAGACAAGGCTATTCGGCGGTGATTTTCAACGATTTGAAAGCCGAAATAGAAATCAGAAACGATTTAAAAGTTAAAAGCAAGATTTCCAAAGCGTTTGCCTTAGGTTATGACACGAACCTTTACAGAATTGTCTTGGAATTATTGCTTGAGACCACAAAAAGCAAACACGGATACATTGGCTACTTAGACGAAGATGGCGGGATTGAATGTCTTGCCCGTAGAGACGATGCCTTAACGTTAGAAAAACATTCAGACAACGAAGAAAGAATTGTGATTATACCTGAAGATGTAACGGCAAAAACTTTACAAAGCAAAACACAAGAAATGGGCGTTAATGTTGTGGGACACAAAACACTACTTGCAACACCCGTTTTCGACAAAGAAAACAATTTAATTGGGGTCATAGGCGTTGCCGATTCGCCAAAAGGTTACGATTTGAGAGCAAGAAATACAGTTCAGGAACTTGCTGACTACATCGCGCCGCTTATGCTTTCGGAAATTAAAGAACGCAAATACAAACGAAATCTTGTAATTGCAAAAGAAAAAGCCGAGGCGGGAGAAAAATTAAAGTCAAATTTTCTTGGAAATATATCACACGAAATCCGCACTCCAGCGCATATCATCATTGGAAATTGTGAATTATTGCAACGTCAAGCCGCTGATAATCTTTCTAAAGTACACCAACAAGCCTTAAATGATATACTTTTGCATACACAAAAAATGGTGTACATTGTTGATGCCATTAAAAACTTAGCGAAAATAGAAAGCGGACAAGTACAATGTATACGAATCAAAACAAATCTCAACAGCCTTGTAGACAATATAAAACGGAAATGGGAATTTGAGGCTCAACACAAAAGATTATATATAAATGTTGAAAAAGGTCTCGAAGGCGAAGCCGCTATTGTTATGACCGATAGTCCAAAACTAAAAAGCATACTTGAAGCATTAGTAACAAACGGCATAAGATTTACTAATTTAGGTGGCGTTACAATAAAATACGTGTTGGATAATGATAACGTTATTTTCAGCGTGTCGGATACAGGAATTGGAATAAAACCTGAAAAACACAATGCTATTTTCGACCCATTTGAACAATGCGGTAGCGAAGAAGAATTTATGAGAGAAAACTCAGGCGGAGTTGGACTTGGTCTTACAATCAGCAAAGGATTCGCAAACGCAATGGGCGGACAGATTTGGTTAGAATCAGAACCGCAAAAAGGCACAACATTCTATCTGAAAATCAAATACGAAAAATTTAAATTACGAGGTTAATCCTGAAAGTTTAACACCCAAAACCAAAAAATCGTCAATTTGAGGCTTCTCCCCTCTCCAATTGTCCATCGTTTTGGAAACGATTTCTTTTTGCTGTTCCATAGGTAACTCCCTATTAGTCAGAATCATCTCTTTGAAACGAGAAGTATTGAATTTCTCGTTGTTAACACCGCCATATTGATCAAGATAACCGTCAGAAAACATATAAATAGAAGTGTTATCGTCGTACATAAAGTCGTAACTTGTAAATTCTACTTTCATATCCGGACGAAGCGGCTTACCTCCGATTGAACAATAATTGGCTTTCAGAATTTTTAATTTATTCCCCTGAACCACATAAATATTGTTTTTAGCACCCGCAAACTGAAACCTATGCAACATAGAGTCAACTGTACAAAGGCTCATATCCATACCAACCTCCGACGAGGCCTCGTCGTCTTGATTCAATGCAAGCGTAATTCCATCGTGAAGCATCGACAAAATTGTGTCAGGCTTAAAAACATGTTTTATATTGACTATTTCATGCAACAAAGTGTTTCCAATCATTGACAGGAAAGCCCCCGGCACACCATGACCTGTGCAGTCAATTGCGGCTATAACATGTTTGCTTTCAAACTTTGAAAACCAATAAAAATCACCACTGACAATATCCTTGGGCTTGTAATAAATAAACATTTGAGGAAACCAACGTTTAATTTTATCTTCACGCATTAAAATAGAATCTTGAATTTTCCGCGCATAATTTATTGAATCGGTAATTTGCTCGTTTTTAATTTGAATCAAGTTTTTTTGCTTTTCAATTTCCGCTTTTTGATTCTCCAAACGCGAATTAATTTTCTTGATTTTTCTAAGCATAGTTGCAACCACAGTAAGAAGTATCAAAAAAACAACTCCTATAACCACAAAGACAATAATTAAATTTCGTTGCTTATCAATCATGGTTCGAGTCTCTTCGTCAAGGTGCGCTATATCAGGTACAACATTTTCTTCCTCTTGAAAATGCTCATCACTCTCCTGCGAATACAAATCCGTATGAAGCGATAACAAACATAAAATCAAAACTATAAAGATTTTCAACCGCATAAGTTACATCTATGGATTTTTTTTTGTAAAAATAATGTTTTTTTTTAAGATTTTCATTCTTTTTTTCGTGTTTTTAATAAAAAAATATTATAATTTTGCACCTTAGAAAAAGCAGTATTTTTATGTCAACATTACAAGGAATAATATTCGACTTTAACGGAACTTTGTTGTGGGATACTCCATATCACAACAAGGCATGGAACATTTTTCTGAAAAAATACGGAATAAGTCTTTCTGACAAAGAAATTCATGAAAATATGCACGGCAAAACCAATGCTGAAATTTTTAAATATCTGTTCAAAAGAGAATTAGAGCCGCAAGAATTGGAAATGTTTGCCTTAGAAAAAGAAGGTATTTACAGAAATCTTATTTTGAGGGATAATTTTCAACTTCAAGACAAAGTTACCGAACTTTTTGATTATTGTTTAGCGTGTGCGATTCCAATGTCGGTTGCCACAAGTAGCGACAAGGAAAATGCTGATTTCTTTTATCGTCGTTACGGATTCAAAAAATGGTTTATGCCAATGCGCTTTGTCTACAACGATTACACTTTCAAAAGTAAACCCGAACCCGATATTTTTTTTCGTGCCGCCGAAAGAATGTTTTTGAACCCCAAAGATATAATAGTTTTTGAAGACTCTCCTTCGGGCATTCGTGCCGCCGAAAAATTTGGCGCGGGACAAATAGTTATTGTAAATTCTTCAAACGAAGATTATTCAATGTACACACACCAAATAATCACCAATTTTGAAGACGCAAAACGAATTATAAAATTTGAAATCGACGACAGCCGCTCAAAAGAATGGGAGTAAACAATTGACAATGAAAAATTGAGAATGAAAAATTAAAAATGATTTTTTGAAACAATATAAACAACGAATTGGGCGTTTGTCAACTTATTTGACCGGGGGTTAACACCCCCGGCTATAATGTGTCGCCCCGTTGGGGCTTACGCGGTGCGTTTGGGTTTCCGC
>CAJOGF010000130.1 GCA_905233995.1 uncultured Bacteroidales bacterium
AAGGTAAAAAAAACAAAATGTCGTTTCTGATGATTGAAAGTTTTCAGAACATTTTGCGTTACGGTGTTTTGGGCAGAAAAGAAAACGAGACTTCGGGCGAAATTTTTATGGTAAGAAAAACTTCGTCAAGTTATTACATTACAACCGGAAATTTTGTCAGCAACGACAATATTGCCCCGATGCGCGAAAAACTTGAAAGAGTAAATTCTTTGGACGCTGAGGATTTGAAAAAACTTTTCCTTGAAACATTACAAAACAAAAAAATTTCGCAACAAGGCGGTGCTGGACTCGGTTTTATGGAAATGGTCAGGAAAACAAAAGAAAAACTTGATTTTGATTTTGTTGAAATAAGCCCCGAAAGGTCTTTCTTTTATTTTCAGTTGCGGCTCAAAGATAGAGAAGACGATAATTCTCCGTCAATTGGCATTCAGCAAGCCAAAGAGTTGAAACAGATAATGGAAACCAACAAAAAAATTATTGCAATGAAAGGAGATTTCAACCGTTCGGCTGTTAATCCAATACTTTCGATGGCGCAAAACAACATTGAAAGCAACTCCTTAAAAACGCAAAAAACTATCTACCATGTTCTTGTTGAGATGCTTCAAAACATAGCCAAACATGCCGACATTGATTCTTTAGGGCGACATATCGGACTTTTTTCTTTGGGCTATGACGAAGGTATTTTCGCAATGAGCGCAACCAACGGCATTCAAAAAGACAAATGCGAAAAATTGGAAAACTACATCAACAGTCTAAATTCAAAAAGTAAAGAAGAATTAGACGAATACTACAAAAACGTACTACGCAACGGACACGATGACGAAAGCATTTTTTCTGGTCTTGGTCTTATCGACATAGCACGGGACAGCATCGAAAAAATAGACTTCGATTTTCAAGAAACCGAAAATAATATTATTAATTTTACATTGTCAGCAAAAGTTTAAACTATGTTACAAAGACTTTATATAGAGGCTACAGCCACAACTCCGAGAATCTGTTTTGATTCAATAGACGGAAAATTTTTAATTGCCGGACGCTCCTTGCCCGAAAACACGGAGCAAGCATACCGACCAGTTATTGATTGGCTAACTGAATACGCAAAGCAACCTTGCGAAAAAACAACAATTGAAATTAATCTTGATTATTATAACTCAACGTCATTAAAGAAAATGGCTGATATATTAATGATAATCAAGGAAATAAGTCAGACACACAGCACCGAAGCGTCTGTAATTTGGCTTTATGACGAAGAGGACGATTCATCAAAAGAGAACGGTGAGGATTTGTGTTATGCCCTTGACTTGCCGATAGAATTGAAAATAAAAGAATACGAATAATAAAAAAATGAAAAATTGCAGGTAAAACGGTTTAGAAAAAAAGAAACCGTCTTCCTGCAATCCATCATAACCCAAACCCAATAACAATCAATTTCTTTTAGAACAATTCCACTTCTATCTTTTGGATAAATGCGGTAAGAGTATATCTTTCACCAACGGCTGCCTCTGCTAACGTTACAAGCACGTTGGTTCTGTTTTCAAATTTATCAATGATAAACACCTCGGTACGTTTGCCAACAAGTGTTTTATCACCATATTTAAAGAAGTTTCCAAGGTAGTTTTCGTCTTTATCAACCTTGTCGGTAGGCAAAAGTTCTGAAATTTCCTTGTTCATAACCTCTTCGTTTTGAATGCCCCACAATTCTTCGGCTGCACGGTTGAAAAGCGTTATGCGGTTGTCTTGATTAATTGTAACAACAGCATCTAACATACCTTCCAAAGTTTTGTCAGAAAGTATCTTAACAATAGAAACTTCTCTGAATTGTAGTTTCATTTCTTCACGAGCTTCTTTTAGTTTGCGCGAAAGTTCAACTTTAGACTGAGAAAGTTTTTGTTCTTGTTCACGCAAAATTTCTGTCTGTTCGCGTGCTTTTTCCTCAATTCTAATTTGTTCGGTAACGTCATTACCGATAAAGACAATTTTCGCAGGTTCACCATAAAGGTCATGAACAACAGTATAAGTACCCTGAAACCATCTTTCTTCACCCGTTTTAGTAAACCACTTGTGTCTACCTTCAAAAGGAATATCCTTGATAATATTTTTCCAAATCAACTTGAACTCGTCCAAATCGGCTGCTGTCAAGAAATTGAAAATAGTACGTTTTACAAGTTCTTCGGGTGTAAATTGCAATACTTCAGTAAGTTTTGGGTTCATTTCAATAACCCTACCGTCAGGACCATACTCCGCTTTCATTGTTGAACGGTTGAGCGCATCGATTTGTCCTTTATAATCAAGACTTTCTTTCTTACTTTCGGTAATATCAATTCCAAGGAAAAGAATTTTGACAGGTTTTCTTTCATGGTCGCGAACCGAAACGTATGTTGCCATAGTCCAAACGTCCGTTCCAGACTTCGTAACGTGTTTCATATCGCCCTCAAAGTGTTTACCGCCCGAGGCAAGATTCTGCCACAAATCATTAAACCACGCTCTGTCCTTGTCGGAAATAAACATCGAAATATGTTTTCCTTCGATTTCAGAGGCATTGGTATAACCCAATTTGGTAAGAAATTTTGTATTTGCGTACAACAAAAAGCCGTCAACAGTATACTCTGCACGTATCATAGTGTGGTTAACGGAGTTTGTGAACGAAATAAACTGCTCTGACTGTTTTGCGGCTTCAATCTGAGTACGCTTCAAGGCTTCCATATTTTTACGCATCTCATCTTCTTGATGCGCCATTATATCAGCCTGAGCCTGAGACTCTTTCAACAGTTGAGCCGTTCTCATGTTGATATTAACGTTTGAAATTGTAGAAGCAATAGACTCTGCAACTCTTTCAATAAATTCGATTTCAAACGGCTGATACTTTACAAACGAAGCAATTTCAACAACACCATAAATTTCATCGTTGAAATTTAGCGGCACAATCACAAGACTTCTCGGATTTGATTTTCCAAGTCCTGACGTAATTTTTACGTAATCCTCTTTTGTTTCCTTGATAAAAATGGTCTTTTTTTCTTGAGCACACGCACCAACAAGACCTTCTCCCCACTCGATTTCCTTGTTAGGATATTTTTTTCTGCCGTAAGCATACGAAGCGGTCATATTAAAAAACTTTGTACCGTCTTCTTTTTCTTGAAGTAAGAAAAATCCAGCCTGCTGCGCATTTACATATTTCACAAGGTTCATAATAACCTCGTTTGAAAGAGTGTCAATATCGCCGTTGTTTTCTCGAAGAATAGCACCAAACTTTGCAAGACCCTCTGTAATCCAGTGTCTTTCTTTATCCTCTTTTTTACGAGTATCTTCCTCTTCTTTACTTCTTTTAAGTTCGTCTCTAAGATTAATAAGCGATTTACCAATTTCGTCGCCCTCTTGAAATTCGTACTGAAAATCAGTATTTCCTTGACGAATTTTTTCAATAAAATCGAAAATTTTTCTCGACTTAGATTGTTCACTGCTTATATCATCGCTCAAATCAACAATTCTATTTTGCAGTTCCCGTCCTGTATAAAAACCGAAAAAGCCAAACAAAAACGGCAAGGCGAGGTTTACCCACATAGAGGGATTCTCCCTAAAAGTATCAACCATAAGGTCGAAGGATATAGGCTCGTTTTGAAAAACCATATCCAAAAACACTATTATCGCCAAAAGTCCTACACCTAACAAGAATCCTGTAAAGGTATAAGAATATGCTGCGTCTGTTTGTACTTTCTTTTTCATTTTTAATCCTTTTCGTTTGTTTTTAAAAAAAACTATTTTCTGAACTGATCAAGCACGTCGGCTATTTCACTATCAGGACAAGGTTTTTCCAAAATATTGTCAAAACCAGCATCTCCATATTCTGAAATAAAATCTTCCAAATTATGTGCGGTTAAACCAATAACAGGAATATCCTTGTATTTATCATCACTTTTTATTTTTCTTGTTGCCTCAATGCCATTCATTACAGGCATTTCAATATCCATAAATATAAGGTCGTATTTGCTACCGTCATTAAGTACATCAAAAACTTCCTTACCATTTGCTGCAATTGCAGCCTCGCAATCCATATCTTCAAGTCTTGCTTGCATAAGAAGAAGGTTTGCGTATGTATCGTCTGCTACTATAACTCTAAGTTTTGCCATTCTGCTTTTTATTTTTTGTTAAACATTAATGCAATATAAATACCAATTTTTTTCAATTAAAACGGTTTTATTGCAAATTGTGAAAGTTTTTCGAGCGGAAGCACTTTATCTGCCGCACCAAGTTTTACTGCTTCTTTCGGCATTCCATATACAACACACGTTGCCTCGTCTTGAGCAGCGGTTTTTGCACCAGCCTCTTTCATTTCCAAAAGTCCTTTTGCACCGTCATCACCCATACCTGTCATAATAATACCGATAGCATTTGCTCCTGCATAACGAGCCGCCGAACGGAAAAGTACATCAACCGAAGGACGATGTCTATTAACCAAAGGACCGTCTTTTACTTCAACGTAATATTTTGCACCAGAACGCTTTAGAAGTGTATGCTTGTTTCCGGGAGCAATCAGAGCATGTCCGGGCAATACTGAATCTCCATTTTCAGCCTCCTTGACACCAATTTTGCAAATATCATTAAGACGGTTTGCAAACGAGCGAGTAAAGGTTTCAGGCATGTGCTGAACAACCACAATACCAGGACAATCCTCTGGCATAGCCTCCAAAAACACCCTTAAAGCCTCCGTTCCACCCGTAGAGGCACCAACGGCAATCACAACTTCAGTCGTTTTTATCATACTATACGAAGGCATAGTCTGTTTCGGAATCACCACATCGGCTGAAAGTTTTGGTTCAACCTTCAAAAAAGATGGAGACCTTGGAATCAATCTTGCACACGAAGCCGCTTTAACTGCCTCAATAAGTCTGATTTTTGATTCCTCAATAAACAACTTAGTATCCATTCTCGGCTTTGCAATCACGTCAACTGCCCCGTATTCCAATGCTTTAAGAGCCGTCTGACTTCCCTCCTCGGTAAGCGAAGATATAATCAAAACCGGTATAGGATGCTGAGTCATAATCTTTTTCAAGAAAGTTAAACCATCCATACGTGGCATTTCAACATCAAGAGTTATCACATCGGGAACCTCAAGTTGGATTTTCTTTGCCGCAACGTACGGGTCTGAAGCAGTTCCCATAACCTCTATCTCAGGGTCTGACTGCAAAATTGTAGACAAAGTTTGTCTTACAACTGCCGAATCGTCAACAATCAAAACCCTTATTATCTTTTTTTCAAACGACATAATCTAAAACTTTGTATTTTTGGTTATTTGCTCATATTGCTTTTGATATACGCCTGCAAAACCTCACCGGTTTTGGTGTTGTATATAATTTTTCGTCCGCTATTTCCGCCTGTTGACCGACCTATAATAGGTATGCGTCTTTCTTCCAACATTTCTTCAGCAACCATAATATTACGTTGTCCAATATGCATTATATTGGAAGAGAATGCGATAACTTCACCACCGCCAAAAACCTTTGCCACAAGATTAGATTGTTTGCTGCCCAATTGAAGCATTTTTTCAACAAGTCTTTCAATGGCAATATTGCCGTATTTTGGCGAGGCAAGTTCCATACCGTTCCAAGTCGGTAGCATATAGTGATTTATGCCCCCGATGCCAAGTGTCCTATCCCATAGACATACCGCGACACAAGAACCGAGTATGGTTGTTACCTCACTCGCCTGTATCGAGGCGTACATCGTTGACGGATATAAAAAATGTCTGGTCATAGGTTTAAAAAAAAAATTATTTTGTTATTTGTTTAGAAAATCTCCTCATCCCCGAAGAATACTTCGTTGCCTTCTTCAGAATAATCATTATTCTGCTGAGCCGATTCGGGAATGATAACCGTAAAAGTAGACCCTTCGTTCTCCTTGCTTTTTACCTCAAGTCTACCTTCAAGAAGGTCAATATAAGCCTTGTTGATAGAAAGCCCAAGACCATGTCCTCTGTTTACAGAATTAATACCATTGTCAAGTCTCTTGAAACGGTCGTATATTATATTGAGATTTTCCTCAGAAATACCCATGCCTTCGTCAATAACATTAATCACAAGTTCTCCGTTTTCGTTTCTACCAAACGAAATCTCAACTTTTTTGCCCTTACGATTGAAATTTATCGCATTGCAAAGCAAATTTGACATAATAACCGTAAGTTTGTCGCTGTCAGTACGGAAAAGAATAGGAGAATCGCCGCCTTCTAAGTTTGTTAAAACTTTGGTTAAGTTTTTTCTTTCCAACTCGCGTGCATATTGAGAGAAAAGACTTGAAAGCAATTCGTCGATATTCACAACCGAAATGTTAGGCTGAATTTCACCTGCTTCGATTTCGGCAGCCGCAAAAATATTCTTGAACTGAAAATCAAGATTAAAAGCCTCCCCATGAATCATAGAAGCCATTCTTTTCATTCTTGCAACGTCAGTTTCAGGACATTCCACAATACTTTTCGACAACCCGAGAATGGAGGCAAACGGATTTATAATCTCGTTTGTGATATTAGAAATAAAATGCGATTTCATAGCCTCGGACTCGGTAAGTTTTTGATTGAGTTCAAGGAGTTGTTTGTTGAGCGAATTAAGATTCTCAACAGCCATTCTGTATTTTTCGATACGGCCGGAAATTTCGCTCAGCAAAACGGCATCGCTTAAATTTTGTGCCTGTATGTCTTCCATAATATTATTTTCCGATAAAAAAATTATTTACTTTTTTTTCTTTAGATTCTTTTAAAAACCGTTGGACGAATCTGTTTCAACGGCACTTCGATTCCCGTTACAGACTCTGAATGTCCAAGAAAGAAATATCCACCTTGCTTTAAATGCCTACAAAGTTTGTTAATCACTTTTTCTTGCGTAGGACGGTCAAAATAAATCAACACGTTACGACAAAAAACGATGTCAAAATTTTGAGGAGCGGCATACATATCGTCCATAAAATTGATACGCATAAAACTAGCCTTTGCTACAGTAGGATTAGTTCTGTCCTTACTTTTCAAAAGATATTTCTTTTTTAGGTCTAAAGGAATAATCTCAACTTTTTCTTCAGGATAAACAGCCGTTACAGCCTTTTCGAGAACAATTGTTGAAAGGTCGCTACCGAGAATCTGAAAATCAAAGCCCGGATGTTTTCTTGCAAACTCCGACAACACAATTGCCAAAGTGTAAGGCTCTTCTCCCGAAGAACAACCAGCCGACCAAACCTTTACAAAATTCTGACGGTTGATTTCTACAATTTCGGGTAAAACACTTT
>CAJOGF010000131.1 GCA_905233995.1 uncultured Bacteroidales bacterium
GTTTCAAAGTATGTTCTGCCATCGTATGTGAACGAGACTTCTGTATCAGAGAGAGGTATTCCTTTTGCATCGCTGATTATGAAATTCATATCAACGCTTTTTGTCCCAATCAAAAAGTGATATTCGTCGCTACCGTCGCAAAGATATTCTGTTGCGGTTTCTTTGTTAAGAGTGTGCAGAGTGAAATTTGCTCCAAGCGGAATGTCTTCCAAATAGATATAACCTTTGGAATCGGTTGTTAAGTTTTTTTCTGTGCCGTTAAAAATAGTTGTGATTGTCTCCTCAACGGCTGCCTTTTGATTTTTTATGACTTTTATTTTTGCGGTGTCAACGGCCGTTGGAATTATTTTTTTGATTAATTCTGTTGGCGCGTTGAAATCGTCGGAAATAAAACCCCATTTTATTAAAACGTATTTGCTTTTGCCCGAAGGTGCAAGTATACGGTAGATGTTGTTATAGTCGGGAATTTCGATACAAGAATCCAAAATAGCAAACATATCCGAAACATCGTCCATATTGTTGCGGTAGAGTTGTTTGAAAACCGCTTTGTAAAGTTTGTTTACTTGAAGTTTCAATGCACCTTTCGCTTTTGTTTGTTCTTCTTCCGAAAGTTTTGAAAAAGGCTGTGGCGTACCTTCAAATTCGGTATGCCAAGTTATTTTTTGAGGTCCATCAAGCATAGGCTCTGCCAAAACGGAATATTCTTTGCCGTGATGGAACATTTTCTTTAGTTGAGTATATCGTTTTATGTTTTCAGCAGTACCTTCTGAAAAAACTGGTCTTACTGCTGAAATGTCAGTTGTAATAATTGGCTGGCTCATTGTAATTGTAAAATATGTGTTTAAAGTTTTTAAAAAATTTTCAAGTTGCTAAATTATATATTATTTTTTACATTCAAAGAATTTTTTGTTAATTTTATTGTTTAATCTTTGAATTGTTTTTTTTCTTTGCTTTTAAGTTTGGTTTCTAACTCCGCTTTGTTCAACTTAAATTCCTTAGTTGAAAATTCTGGAACGTTGTAACTTAACATTAAGCGGCGGTTGTCTTCAGGACTTTTTTGTGGAATCATAAATGCCTTTTCGGTTGTACCGTCTTCGTTGACAAAAGCAATATAAAGTCTTGTATAGAAACCGTCGTCGCGGCGAGATTCAAAAATTATCCATCTTGAATTTTGAGACCAAGAATGATAACTATCTGCGTCTTTCCCGTTTGATTTTTCCAGAGCAAAAGTTTTGCCATTTTTTAAATTTAGCACCTTGTGCCAAATTGCAAATTGACCATAATTGAATTTTGTGTAAAGAAGATATTTTCCATCGTATGACGGTCTTGGAAAGGCTGCTGTTAAAGTATCTGAAGATAATTTTAAAAGTGTGTCAACTTTTCCGAACTCTCCGTTTTGAGCGTTAAACTCTATTCTGCAAATATCGTAACGAACCTCTTGAGTATGTTTTGCCATATCAAGTGCTTTAGCCGTAGTGAAATACAAATATTTACCGTCATTTGAAAAAGCGGGTTCTGTTGTAAAAGTAGAATCATTGTTGAGAGCCTTTGTTGTAAGAAGTTTGTTTTCGAGTGTGTCGTATACCACTACTCTTGACTTTAAGTCGTACACTTCCACTCTGTTTGGACTTGAACAGTGAAAAGCCTGCGCTGTATTATTTTGAGAATAAGCAATAAATCGTCCAGAGGGATGCCAATATGGATAAACGCAGTTGAGTTTGTATTTGTCGGTAACGGGATTGCAGATTTCTATTTTGCCGTTTTTCTTTAGTACCGTTGCGCTCAAATCGCCTCTGATATGTAGCGAAGCAAACTCTGTGTCGCCTTGTTTAAAACTATGACAATTAAGACAATTTGCGTTGATAAGTCTATTATCAACAACGGTTGTTTGGTCGAAATTTTCAAGATTTCTGCAATAAATTCCCATTCGACTATATATTTCGTACCCCGGAGCCAAAAGTCGGTAACTTACGTATTTGTCAACTTCAAATTCTGAAACTTTTATAAAAAACGGTTTATAAACGTATTCAGTTGAGTTTTTTACTTCTGATATTTCAATCTGAAATTCTTGATTGATGCTTTTTTGCAGAATTTCTTTCCAAGTTTTTTCGTCAAAACTTATAAAATTTTCTCCTGAAAAAAAGTATTCTGTTCCATCTAAAGTTTTTATTGTTGCTTTTATTTGTGTTAACGAGTCGAAATTTTCTGTTGAAAAATTAAGTGGAGCAATATTTTTAGGAATTGTAACTCCGATATAGTCTGGCCATAGTTTGGGTTGACAATTCATTTTTATTGTATTGCTGATTTTTTCGGAGCAAGAAACTATAAAAAACGCTATCATCATTATCAATGTAAGACAACGTTTTAAGTCGAATTTTTTTTGAAAATAATACTTCATAATCGAAAATAATTTTTACAAAGGTAAACATTTTTTTTTTGAAATCAGAAATCAAATAATTAATTTTGCGGAGCATTTTATAATCAAAAAATCACACGAAAAGGAAATGACAGATTTTTTAATAGATTTATTCAGCGATTTGTCTGAATATTTGATTAACTTCTTTACTGATAGAAATTTTAGTTATGAAACTGCCGAAATTTTCAAGAACATAATCAATATGTTTTTGATTCTTTGTGTCAGTGCTATAAGTTGGGTGATAGCCAAGTGGATTATTGTTGAGGCTGTTCATAGAGTGGTTATGAAAACCGACAATAAATACGATGATGAACTTGTAAGATTCAAGGTTGTAGAGCCTTTAAGCCAGATTTTCCCTGCAATTTATATTTATTATCTTATTCAGTTTGCCATTTCTGACGCTGTTTGGGTAGAAAGAATCCGTACATGGTGTTTTACTTGGAATGTCTTTTCTGGTATGTTGATTTTAATGAGAGCAATTGATTGTATTCAGTCGATTGTAGACCAAATCTTGGAAGAGCAACACAGAAAATTTTCAACACGAGGTTATAAGCAGGTTGCTAAAATTGTTGTTGGTATCATTGGCGGACTTATGATGATTGCTGTTTTTACAGGTCAGGACATTTTGAAAATAGTCGGTGGTTTGGCTGGTATGTCAGCGGTGTTGATGTTGATTTTCAAGGATTCGCTTTCTGGTTTTGTGGCTTCAATACAACTTTCGGGCTTAAATATGGTGAAAATGAACGATTGGATTCGTATCAATAGCCGAAATATTGACGGTCATGTGGTTGATATTACATTAAATACAGTTAAGGTTAGAAATTTTGACAATTCAGTTTCCACTGTCCCGACCGCTGCTCTTATGAACGAGTCTTTTATTAATTTCTCCAATATGCAGGAAATGAAAGCCCGTCGTATGATGAGGACTATTATGATAGATGCCGATAGCGTAAAGGTTGCTGACAAAAATATGATTGACACACTAAATGCGAAGTTTTCAAAACTTCCTCGTTGGAAGGAGTATATTGACAAAAGGGTTTCTGAGTCAGAAAACTTGTCGGACAATATGGTGGATTTTTCAAAACGCGAAATTTCTAATCTTGAACTTTTCAGAAAATATATTGAGTTTTATATCCGTGCTAATTTTCAAGAGGTTGTCAAATATAAACCCATTACTGAAACCGACGAAAATGGCAATATGAAACAATATTATTATGTTGACAAAGACGAATTTGCAAAAATTCACGGTCTAAGTGCTGCAAACGAATATCTTTCGGAAAGAAACGGAAAATGGATAATTCGTGATTTTAGAAATTTTGTTAGAAAAAATTCTGACCTCAATTTCTCTCGTAATTATGCAAAAATGGACGAGATAAAACGTCGAGATTTTCTTTCACGAGTTTTTTTGGAAGAAGACGCTAAAGATACTGGAACTTATTATCCGTTCAGGTATCGTCGCAAAGATATGTATATCAACAATGAAATAAAAGATTGGGTTTATCCTGTCCGTTATATTAAAAAAGATGGTACTTTTGTAGAAAATGGGCATTTGATGGTTCGTCAAATGCAGCAGACCGCAACTGGTATTCCTTTGGAAGTTTACGCTTTTACTAAAATCACCGAATGGGCTGGTTTTGAAGTAGTTCAGTCGGAATTTTTCGAGCATTTGTTCTCTATAATCAAAGAATTCGATTTGAAAATCTTTCAATTTACAAAGACGGAGGAATACGGAAAAATTGCCTCAGAAAAATAAAAAAAATGAAAAATGTTGAAAAGGAAACTTACGGCTTTATTATTTTTTTTTCTGACTTTATTGTTTGTCTGTTGCAAGCAATACGGTAATTTGCATGTTTTGAATTGTGTGCCTTCAGGAGCTGGAGTTGTGCTGAAAATTTATAATCTTGAAAAGTTGATAACTCAGGTTGACAAAGAAAACAATCTTTGGTCAAATTTGCGTGGTATTAATGCTGCAAAAGAAACTAATCAAGTTATTAAAACTTTGGATACGATTATAAAGTCCACACCTTCGATTCAAGGCATATTGTATAATAGCGAAGTTGTTGTTTCCTTTCATAAAATTGGTGAGGACAAAATTTCGGTGCTTGGTGGAATTTTGCTTCAAGACAAGAGGCAGGCAGATGTTTTGGCGTTGTCGCTCAAAAAATATTCTGATGGTAAAAAATTTAAAATGTCAACTCAAAAATACGAAGCCACAACTATTTTTTGTGTCAAAAATTCCAAAGGCGAAGAGTTGATTTTTTTTGCGTATATCAATAAGTTTTTTGTTATTTCTCAGTCTCAAATGTTGTTGCAGGCCTCTGTTAGGGATATTGGCAATGACAAAAAGGTAGAAAATGCTGAGGTTTTGGACAATCTTTTACAAAAAACTGGCACTGATGCTATTTCAACAATGATTGTTGATTATGATAATTTGGGAGCAATTTTAAAAGGAGGTTGTAATCCGAAGAAAATTTCAAATTCGTTTGAAAGATTTGCAAAACTTGCAATTTTTGATGTTACTTTAGAGAAAAACGATGTTTTGTTGTCAGGATATACTGTTTGTGATGAAACGCAAAGTGATTATCTTAAAGTATTTGATAATCAAAAAACTGTTGGGTCGGACTTTTTGAAATATTTGCCTTCAAAAACAGTTGGCTTTTCGTCCGCTGGAATTTCTGATATGTTTTTGTTTTCAGATAGTTACTATTCTTATCTGAAAAATCGAGATGCAACTTTAGATATTGACAGACTTTCCAATAGTTTCAACAAAGAATACAGAATTAATTTAAAGGAAGATTTGTATTCGTGTTTCTCTGGGCGTATCACTGAGTTTACTTGTGATTATTCACTTGCTGGACGCTCAAGTGATTCTTACGTTTTAGCGGAATTAGCAAATAAAGATAAAGCGCAAAAATTGTTTTTATCGATTGTAAAAAAGTATCAAGAAAAATATAAACTTGAGAATAACAAAGTTTTCAAAGAAATTAGGACGGTAAGCGGCAGAAAATATACGGTTTGTCTAAATCCGATAAAAAATCTTTTTCCTATATTTTTTGGCGATTTGTTTTCTTTTCAGTCTAAGTGTTTTGTTTTTTATGACGATAAAATAGTTTTTGCCGAAGACGCTACTGCATTGACAGAATACATAAATGCTTTGGAAAATGGTAAAACGCTTGACAAAAATTCCAATTTTACAGGTTTTTCCAATTATATTGTTAGAGAAAATAATATTTTTTTCTATGTTGACATTACCTACTCGTTTGATAAAGTGATTTCGTATTTAAATACTTCAACTGCAAATGATTGTAAAAACAATCGTAATTTGCTTTCATGTTTTAGAAATTTTGCGCTTGAATACGGAAGTAATAGCAGTAATCTTTTCTTGACGAGTCTTGCGTTGCAATATTCTTGTGTTGTAGAGGAGGATAGAAGTGTTTATTGGATTGCGCCTATTGATTCTACAGTCTTGATAAAACCGCAAGTTGTTAAGAATCATTCTTTAAACGAGAAACAAGTTATTGTTCAGGACGAAACCAATAGAATTTATCTTTTTGACAAAAATGGCAAACAAGTTTGGAAAAAGCAAATGGGCGAGCCTATTGTCGGCGAAGTAAAGCAAATTGATTATTATCAAAACGGAAAATTGCAATTTCTTTTTGCCACTGAAAATCATCTTCATTTATTGGACATAAATGGAAATTATGTTGAAGAATTTCCTATTAAATTTCCGGCAAGACTTTCTACGGAGATTTCGGTTTTTGATTATGCTAACGATGGTAATTACAGAATTTTTGTACCTTGTGTTGATAGCAAACTTTACGTTTATACTAAGGAAGGCAAGTTTTTGGAGGCTTGGACACCTTTTAGGACTTCAAGTCCTGTGATTGTTCCGGTAAAATATTTCAATGCTGAAGGTACAGAATATTTGGTTTTTGCCGATAATCTTAAAACGTATATTATAAATCGTCGTGGCGAATTAAGAATCAATGTTACTGATAATTTCCCAAAGTCAGCCTATTCTCCGTATTTTCTTGAAAAGAAAGCAGGTGAATATCGTTTTGTAACCACAAACTCTTCTGGCGAAATTATTTATATTCGTATGGACGGCAGTTGTAGGTCAAAAAAGTTTAACATTATTCAGCCTCGCATAGTTTTCTTCTTTCAGACATTAATTCAGACGGCAAGAATGAGTATATTTTTGCCGACGAAAACATGATTGATGTTTTTTCGGAAGATGGTAACGCTTTGTTTAATTGTCTGTTAGATTCCAAAATCAGCGGCAAACTTTTGCTTTTTAGTTTTTCTTCGGGAAAACAACGTTTAGGTGCTGTTTGCAAAAATGTCAACAAAATATACCTTTGGGACGATAAAGGCAATATTTGTAGTGGTTTCCCGATAAGTGGAGCAACAGCGTTTTCGATTTCGCAGTTTAATTCAAAAGACAATTTCAGCCTTTTGTGCGGCAGTAATGACAATTTTTTGTATAACTACCGAATTAAATAATCAGTTGTTTTCTAATGCGTGTTGATAATATACTATGTTGCTTTGTTTAGCAAGCCTAATTCCGAGATTTCTAAAAGCATTGTTTTTGGTGATTTCGTATGCAATTCTACAACATTTTAGCGTTATGTAATAGAAAGAATTTCGGGGCAAATTGTTGAAAACTATGTTGATATTTTCGTTGAACAATTCTTCCGCTTTTTGAGTTTTCTTTAGTTTATAAAGGCAAAAAGCATATTGTAATTTATGAATTGGTCTTAATTCAAAAATCTTTTCCGCTAAGATTTTTGCTGTTTCATAACATTCGGTAAGAGTTAGAGTGTCAATAAGCATATAATCTATTCTTGTGAATGTTTGTTTTCCGTTGTAATATTCTGCCGCAAAATCCAAAACGTGTTGCAATATCTGAGGATTGCTTTTTCCGTACATAGAAAAATTATACAACAATTCGCAAGAAGAGTATATCATATATTGAAAACTATTGTCAACTTTTATGTCAAGGTTTTCGATTTCGGCATATATTTGTTCCAACAAAGGCTTGTCGCACCTTAGAAAAGCGTCCAAAAGTTGCAATCCATACGAAATAAGTTTTTCTTCTGTTTTGTTTGTTTTCTTAATAAAATTTTTGGTTATGTTTATAATAAATCCATTTTTGAAATCTAAGTCAGCATATTCTTTGAGATAAAACAAAATTTCTTCTTTTTTCTGCAATAATGTATCTTGAAGTTCAGGATAATATTTTATTGAATCGCAATACATATATTTCAAATTGTAGTTTTCGGTTTTGTCTTTTACATATTTATCTATTATGCTAAACATATTTAGCAAACTTTCTTTTTGTCTATGACGGAAAGCAAGACGGATAAACCATGTAAATAGATTTAATTTTAGCCTATTGTTTGAGGTGTAATACTTTAAAACTTCCGAAAATAATGCTTCAGTCATTCCAAATTCGTTGTACCAATAGAGTGCGAGGTTATATTCAAATAGTCCTGTATTTTTGAATTTTGTGTACGTGATTTTTGTGTCAATGTTATTTTTTTGAATTTCCTCGCTAAGTATTGCGTATGAAATCAATTTATTGTATTCTTTCGGATATTGGTCTGAAAGTTTTGTAAGACGGCTTTTTTCTGCTTTATCGGTGTCAAAACCGTAATTTGTGGCAAACAAAAGATAATCAATCAAGCGTTTGCTTTTGTAATCGCTTGAATATATTTCGGAAACTTTTTCAAAAAGTTCTATTTCTGTCAATAGTTCTTTGTTGCTTGTAATCAAATATTCTGTATATCCCGGAATAAGGAAAACTCCTTTCACAAAAAAGTTTACTAACAATTCAAATTTTCTTATGCTGAAACAATTGCAGTTTTCAAGTAGTTGTATTGCCTCGTCAATTGTAAAAATGTCGAGGTTAGAATAAGTCATAGGGTCATCGTCTTCGGTTATTTGATTGAACAATTGTTCAAGATTTTTTTTGTTGATTTTCTCGCAAAATTCTTTCCAAACGGGCGGTTTTATGGCTAAAACTGTTTTGAAATATTTTTCGTTTTTATAAGCCGAAATAACGCTTATGATGCTTTCCAAAATGTCTGAAGAAGAAATATCGTCTAAAATCAGCACAAGTCTGCCGCATAATGCTGCTGGTTTTTTTTCAAAACTTTCCTTGTAACTTGTTCTGCCTCCTAAGCCAAGAAACGTTGAAAGTACAATTTTTAGATTATCATTTAGTTTGTTTAGAGGGTTGTCGGGCGAACAATTAAAAAACCATAAAATATCGTTCGCATAGTTTTTGTTTGTCAGCATTTCTTCTGCGGCTTGCATAACGGCAACTGTTTTGCCTATACCGTGCTGACCTACAACAGCGTATGCTTGTTTGTCTGAATTTAGAAAATCCTGAAATGTGTTTAAAAATTTTTCGCGCTTTATGGTTTTGTCAAAACTGACACCTAATTTCGATTTTAGGTACGTGATTGTATTTCTTGAAATCTTTGCCGCTGTGTTTTTTAGTTGTTGCCAAACAAGCATATTTTCATTGCTTTGTTTGTAGTCGTTTTTGTGAAGCAAAAAATCTTCAAAATCGTTGAATTTAAGATAGTTGGAAAGAGAGTCTAATGTGTATTTCGACGGATTAAACTCAGAATTGACAAGTTTCCATAGTCTTTTTAATGTTGTCTCGCTTATTTTGCAGCCAGTTTTTTCAAATATATTATTTGATAATTCTGCGCAATCTTTAGCGTATCTGATTTTGCGTCCAAACTTATTTTCAACGCTTTCTCGTAATAATTCAATATCTTGCAAATCTATATTTTCCATAATGCAAATCTATATTTTCCATAATGCAAATATACAAATTATTTTTGTTTTTTTGTATTTTTTTTTTCGACTAAAAAAACGATGACTTTAAAATTGTTAAATTCTGTTAATTTAATTTCTTATTTTTAAACCTTTTGCTTTTTTTGCACTCAAATTCTATGACTAACTCAAAAGAATGAAATGTTTAAGAAAGTATCTTTTGTTTGTTGTGTATTGTTGATTTGTTTAAATGTTAATGCGCAAACTGACACTTTAACTCCCAAGGATTTTACTTTTACCTTGGAAGAGTGTCTTAATTACGCTTTAAACAATAGTTACAATCGTAAGTCTTACGAACTTAGTGAGCAGTCGGCAGAAGAAAGTTATAATCAGAGCAAAAACAATAGATTTCCTTCTGTAAGTGCTTCTGCAAGCGAAAGTATGTCGCATACCGGTAAAAGCGATAAAGTTAATTTTTCGGGAAATGTAGGAGTAAATGCCTCGCAAACTATTTATCAAGGAGGAAGTGTCAGAAACAATATAGAGCAGAACCGTTTGCAAATGGAGCAAACAAAGGTTAAAACTTCTCAATTTGATGACAATCTTACGATTCAGATTCTTAACGAATATCTTAATGCACTTTCTTGTATTGAAAGATTAAAATATCAGCAATCCATTGTTAATTCGTCTCGACAAGAACTTCAAAGAGCGGAGTTGCGTTATAATGCAGGAGCACTTATCGAAAGTGATTATCTTATGCACAAAGCACAGTTGCAAAGCGATTTAGCCGACTCGTTAAATACAGTGATTTCGCTTGAAAATTCGCTTTTGAATCTTAAACGTTATTTGTCAATGGACCCTCAGGCTAATCTTACAATTATCGAACCTGACACTTCAGCGATAGATTATATGGCTTTGTTGCCTTCAAATGAAGAGGTGCTTGATAAAGCAAAAGAACACATGCCTGATATGAAACTCGCTCTTTCGGCTATTGAACTTGCAAATACGGCTTTGGAGATTTCAAAATCTGGTACAAAACCTTCACTTTCGGCTTCGGCAGGTATCAATACGGGACATAGTAATTTTGAGAATTTTGGCACTCAACTCTCTGATAGGTTTTCTCAACAGATTGGGCTTAGTTTAAGTTATCCTATTTGGGATAGGGGAGCAACAAAATTGCAGATTTCAAAATCAAAAATTCAGCAACAGCAAGCCGAGTTGGATTATCGTCAAACTGAACTTGATGTTACAAGAACGGTTGTTAATCAATATAGGGCTGTTGAGTTGGAATACAAACGTTATTTGGCGTATAGAGAAAGAAAAGATGCGTATGCAGCAAGTTTTGAAGCCTACAAAAAGAAGTTTGAGGTTGGTTCTATATTAACTGTTGACCTTTTGCAGCAACAAAACAATTATATAAATGCGCTCAACAATTATATAAATGCTAAATACGGATTTATTCTCAACAGAAAAATCTTAGATGTTTATACCGGTGAAAATATCGGCTTATAAAATGTATAGAAAATGAAGAAAGTAAAAAAAATATTATTGTTTGTTTTCGCGGGGTTGATTGTGGTTTTTATCATTATGAAACTTCTGCCCGAAAAAAAAGAATTGGTATTCAATACGTCTGTAATTTCAACGGATACTATTCAGAATGTGGTAACGGCAACTGGAAAACTTGAGCCTGTTGACGAGGTTGAAGTCGGTACGCAAGTCTCTGGTATTGTTGAAAAACTGTATGTTGATTATAATTCGCATGTTAAAAAAGGTCAGTTGCTTGCCGAACTTGACAAATCGACTTTGAATGAAAGACTTTCGCAAGCGCAAACTCAAGTTATGAGTGCTGAAAGTCAACTTAAGAGGGCTCAACAGAATTACGACCGTACCAAAATGCTTTTTGAAGGCAAAGCCGCTACGCAAGTGGAAATGGAAGATGTTGAAAATTCGTTGGTTCAAGCAAAATCCACTCTTCAAAATGCGCAGACCTCATTAAGAGAGGCTAAAGTAAATTTAGGCTATGCTGAGATATATTCTCCTATCGACGGAGTTATTTTAAGCAAGGATATAGAAGAGGGTCAGACGGTTGCCTCTTCGTTTAATACTCCGACGCTTTTTGTAATTGCAAGAGATTTGAAAAATATGCAAGTTGAGGCAAATGTTGACGAGGCTGACATAGGACAAGTTAAAGTTGGTCAGAAATGTACTTTTACTGTTGACGCTTATAATGGCGAAGTGTTTTCTGGTCAGGTGAAAGAGATAAGATTGCAACCGACAACAACAAGTAATGTTGTAACGTATACTGTTGTGGTTCAGGCTCCTAATCCAGAAGAAAAACTTTATCCGGGTATGACAGCAAGTATTTCGATTGTTACCAAAGAAGAGTCAGGTGTTTGTGTTCCGCTTGAGGCTTTGCAGTTTACGCCTTCTGAAGAGGTTATGAAAAAAATGTCAAAACCCGAAAGACCCGAAAGAGAAGGAAAGCCTGAAAATCCTGATAAGGGTTCAAGACCCGAAAGACCAATGTCAGAAGAACCGAATGGCGGTGCTGATTTTAAGCATGTTTGGATTAAAAATGGTAATTCTCTTAGACCGTGTCCAGTTAGAACAAGTATGAATGATGGCGTAAAAACGGTTGTTACAAGTAAAGGACTTAATATTGGAGATACGGTTGTGCTTTCGGCAAATTTTGTTGCAAAACAAACTAAGAAAGGTCAGGGTGCAAATCTTTTTGGACCGCCTAAGCGAAGCGGAAATCAAGGTGGCGGAGACAGACCTCCAATGTAAACAAAAAAGTATTAACTTAAAAAATAATAAATGCCGGCTATAATTAAAATAGAAAACCTAAAACGGGAATTTATTGTCGGAAGTGAAACCGTTAGGGCTCTCAAAGGTGTTAGTTTTGAGATTGTTAGTGGAGAATTTGTGAGTATCATGGGAACCTCTGGAAGCGGAAAATCCACGATGCTTAATATTCTTGGCTGTCTTGATAAACCAACTTCGGGAGAATATTATATTGACGGAATTGAGGTAAGTAAGTTGACAAAAGACGAATTGGCTCACGTTAGAAACCGAAAAATTGGTTTTGTGTTCCAAAGTTATAATCTTTTGCCGAGAACTTCAGCAGTAGAGCAGGTGGAATTGCCGCTTTTGTACAACAAAGAGGTTTCAGCAAAAGAAAGACGCGAAAGAGCGATAGACGCTTTGGAACAGGTTGGTTTGTCAGATAGAATGTGGCATACGCCAAATCAGATGTCAGGAGGTCAGCAGCAAAGAGTTGCTATTGCAAGGGCTATTGTTAACGACCCTGTGATTTTGTTGGCTGACGAGGCAACAGGAAACCTTGACACGAGAACTTCGTACGAGATTATGAGCCTTTTTCAGAAATTACATTCAAAAGGCAAAAGTATAGTTTTTGTAACGCACGAACCTGATATTGCGGTTTTTACATCAAGAACCATAATGCTTAGGGACGGTAGGGTTATGAAAGACGAAAAAGTTGAAACTCAATCGGCTCAGGCGGCTTTGGAGGCTTTGCCTGCTTCGAGTGATTATAATTAAAATGAAAGAATGAATTTTTCAAATCTTTTTAAAATAGCGTATCAGGCGATTCTGCGAAACAAGACAAGGTCGCTTTTGACAATGTTGGGAGTTATAATCGGCATTTCTTCGGTGATTGCGATGGTAAGTCTCGGACAGAGTTCAACATTGAGCATCAACGAACAGATTTCGTCAATGGGTACAAACCTTATTATGGTTATGCGTCGTCATCAGAATAGGGGCGGAGTTAATTTGGGAAATTCTAACTCGCAGTCTTTGTCGGTAAAAGATTGTCAGGCTATAAAAGAGAAATGCAAAAATATCAGTTACGTCTCGCCTTTGGTTAATGGGTCAGGACAGTTGGTAAGAGGTTCTAACAACTGGCCCGGTTCTATTCAGGGTGGTTCGGTTGACATTCTAACGATTAGAAAGTACACAATTGCTAAAGGTACAATGTTTACCGAAGATGATATTAAGGAATATAAAAAGGTTTGTCTTATAGGTTCAACGGTTGCAAAGAATCTTTTTCCTGATACTGATAATCCAGTAGGAGAGGATATAAGGTTTGGAAGTATACCTTTTAAAGTAATTGGCGTTTTGGAGTCAAAAGGCGAAAATCAGATGGGACAAGATCAAGACGATATTGTTTTTGCGCCTTATTCTACTGTTATGAAAAGAATTTTGGCAACTCAATATATTCACATGATATATGCTTCGGCGGTATCGGAAGATGTTGCTGATCAGGCTGTAAG
>CAJOGF010000132.1:0-6869 GCA_905233995.1 uncultured Bacteroidales bacterium
GTGCTCCTCGAAAAAGTTTTGTCAGCATTAAAAACCAATTCCGCTCTCGAAATAAGAGTGTTGACAAGTTGTTGCAAATCAAGACTGTCTTGTCTTGTTCTACGAAATTGATTATCAGAATAATCAGTCATCTTCCAACGACCAACAAAATTTTGTTCACTGTTTTTCAATTGAGACGAAAGTTGAATTTTAACATCTTGAGCATTTGCCGAAGACGAAGAATTACTTAAAGCACTATTTGCTCTATAATTATCAGCCTCACGATTTGTCTGCTTAAGACCGCCGTTTACCAAAATAAACAACAAAACAACAATCACAGCCGCACATACGCAAAGAATATTTTTTAGCAACTGAATTTTTTTCAAGTCCACATCGGCACTTTTTGAAACCTTTTGACTTTGATTTTTATTTTTGATATTTGATTGTTGTTTTAGCAATTCAGTTTTTTTTGTCTCCCTTTTTGAAAGATAACCATAGTTTAGTTGCAACATATCTAACAAAGACTCACAGCCCTCGTTGAATGAAGAATTAAAACCATCAATCCAATGATGCTCGTCAAGAAAATAATCCTGACTCAAAGTCTTATTTTCCATATCAAAAGCAACAAAAGGCACTACGGTTATGCCTTTTTCGGTACAAGTATGAATTGTAAGTCTCAAAGGATTATTATCTTCGGAATCCTTGGTCAAAACCACAACCACCATATCGGGAAGATTATCGTTTTTTACTCTTTCAAGCAAGCCTTCCGACACAGGAAATCCCTTTCTCTTGACTGCAATAAACAGTTTTCTTGAAATCTCCTTTCCTAAAGGAGAACACGAAATTAATATCTTTTCCAATTTTTTTTAATTATTGTTTTTTTAACGTTAGGACAATCGTAGAACCCGAATTTTCGTCCTTTTGAACAATCAAAAATTCCGAATTAGAAAGGCTTTGAATTTGACTTTGTACTGTTCTACCGCCTTCGTAAGTTTGCCTTAAAACTTCGTCAGAGGCAAGAAGTTCCCATGTGCCTTTTTGATCGAATGGAGAGTCCTTATCTCCTGAATGTTCCAAAAAAGATTTATCAACATTAAACTCCAAATAGTAGTTAGCCTTATAATCTTCAATAACACCTTCAAAAAAGACTCTTTCTTTGTCGTTCATTTTTTTATCGGTTTTGTAATCCGAAATTACCCATTTACCAATAATATTTTCAGAACCAGAATTTGAACATCCAACAGATGAAAAAATTACCGAAATTATTAGGATTGCAAAAAAATTATATATTTTTTTCATACTAAAAAAACGTTTAAATTTTTATGTTGCAAATATCTTAAATAATCTCGTATTATTCAAGTTTTTTTTATTTTTTTTGTCAAAGAGAAAAAAAATAGTTTACTTTGCGAAAAGATTTAGAATGATAAAAGCACTTTTTTTTGACATTGACGGAACTTTAGTGAGTTTTTCTGACCACAAAATTCCACTTTCAACAATCAACGCCATAAAAGCCGCAAAAGCAAAAGGCGTTAAGATTTTTATTGCAACCGGACGACCAAGAGCGTTTATCAACAACCTTGAGGAAATAGAAGATTGCATTGACGGATATATTACAAACAATGGAGCGCATATTCTCTGTTATGACAAAGAAATTTACAGCAATCCTATTTCAAAACAAGACGTTGAAATTTTAACAAAAAACGCTGAAAAATTCAACTATCCAGCCATTATAATGGGCAAAACGCATTTTGGATTTTTCAACTACAAAGAAATCGTTAACACCATTTTTTACGGTGGCTTAGGTATCAGCATGGACAAAAACCGTAAACCAATAAAAGAAATTCTACAAAACGAGGTTTATCAAATCACCGTTTTTTTGTCAGAGCAAGAAGAAGAAATGTTTTTGAAACAAACCTCGCATTGCATATCAGGTCGTTGGACTCAATATTTTACGGACATAACCGACAAAAACGCCGACAAAGGCAAAGCATTAGCAAAAGTTGCTGAATATCTGAATATTGACATAAACGACACAATGGCTTTTGGCGACGGCGGAAACGACATTCCCGTTTTGAAACAAGCCGGCATTGGCGTTGCAATGGGAAACGCAAAAGGCGAAGTAAAAGCAAATGCCAATTTTGTAACTTCAAGCGTGGATTCCAACGGTATTTTCAACGCACTAAAGCATTTTAATGTAATCTAAAAAAAAAAAATGAAAATTATTCTCAACGATTTTGATTCCAAAAGGATTGAAACTTTAGCGACTATTTTTCAGAACAATAACGCTGTAAGAGAGGTTCTTGCCGATTTCTTGAACAACAACGAAAAATTCATAACCGAAGAAATGTTGAAAGAAATTACAGAAGAATACGACATGCAACCTTCAATGGCATTTGCTATGCTTTTAGCGTCAACATGCGGACTTGAAATACATGATAATCAACTACATAAGCAAATTTTCAACGATTATTTTTTGCCGTCAGTAAAAGAACTTTCCACAAAGGATTTTGCTAAAGACAAATATTTCAAAACAATTGAATTTCCTCAGAAAAAATTTAAAGATTGGGAATTTACTTTTTCTGAATATTTGCCTTGCGAGGCTTTTATTTTTGACGATTTAATCACCACTTCAACATTTAGAGAATATCCGCAAATAGGTTTTTTTAGAGAAAATTTTAAGTTTCCTTGCGTAAAGCAAAACCAAAGAGAATGGATGGCTATTAAACCAAACGAAATTCTTTCAATGCAAACTCCAATAGAAAATGCATTCGGCAAAGTGCTGACTCTCGGACTCGGACTCGGATATTTCGCATTTATGGCCTGCGAGAAAAAAACTGTTGAAAGCGTTACAATTGTTGAATCAGATAAAAATATAATTGAACTTTTTTCTGAATATATTTTGCCACAATTTACTGAAAAACAAAAAATTAGAATCATAAATCAAGATGCTTTAGCGTTCCTTTTGAACTTTCAAGAAAACACCTTCGATTACGTTTTCAGCGATATTTGGCATGACGAGTCTGACGGACTTCCATTATATCTCAAAATTCTAAATTTCAGCAGAAATTTCAAAACCACAAAATTCGATTTCTGGATTGAAAAATCAATGCTGTCAAGTTTGAGAAATACTGTTTTTTGGAGTCTTTACGATATTTTCAAAAAGCAAAAACAAACACAAAACCCTAAAGACGAAAAAACAATCACGACTTATCAACAATTTGTCAACACGCTTTCCGACAAAGAGTTGAAGAAATTGACAATTGACAATTAAAAATTGAAAATTAAAATTGAAAATTGAAAATTAAAAATTGAAAATTAAAAATTGAAAAAATAAAAATAAACAAAGTATGAAAATAAGATATGCACAAATAACCGTTGAGCCGGGCAAGCCTCAAATCAATTTCCTTGCTTGCCAAAAAGCGGCTCAAAAAGCAAAACAAGACGGTATCAACCTCTTGATTTTGCCCGAAATGGCAATTCCGGGTTATCTAATCGGCGACAGATTCGAAGAAGATGACTTTATAGAAGACTGCGAATTTTTCAGCGAAGAACTTTCTAAAGAAGCCACCGAGGATTTTTCGCTGATTTTCGGAACCGTCATGTTTTTTGAAAGTCTGTCAAAACAACCCAGAACCGGTACGGACGGCAGAAAAGTAAAACTCAACACCGCTTGGATTGCAACAAAACAAGGCATTTTTCACAAAGTAAAAACCCTACTTCCCAATTACAGAGAATTTGAAGAACCACGACATTTCAAAGACAATCTTTGGGTAAAAACCAATATGAAAGACTGGGAAATGTTCCGCTCTTACAATATCAACGGCGTAAGCCTTGGAGTGTTAATCTGCGAGGACGGTTGGGACGAAGATTACGAACTAAAACCTTTTGAAAGAACCTCTCAAGAAGGTGCGCAACTTTTAATCAACATTAGTTATTCGCCCTTTACAGCAGGGAAAAATCAAGCACGAAACCGCAAATTTTCTAATCACGCCAAAAAACTATCAAAACCAGTAATTTATGTTAACGGATTAGGTCTTCAAAACAACGGAAAAACTATTTTCTGTTTTGACGGCAGTTCGGCGGCTTGGAACTCCAAAGGCGAACTTATCGCTCATTCAAAAATGTATACCGAAGTATCCGCCGATTTTGAATTTCTTAACAAAGAACTTTTTGCGTTAGAACCACTTGATTATCAAGAAACAACTGAAATTCAAGACATTCACAAGACATTAATTTACGGAATCAGAAATTATATGAGACAAAGTTTTCTTCAAAAAGTTGTAATCGGAGCCTCTGGAGGAGTAGATTCAACACTTGCCGCCGCACTATATGCCGAGGCAATCGGAAAAGAAAACCTTTTGTTAGTAAACATGCCAACAAAATTCAATTCCAAAACAACCATTTCGATAGCGGAAAAATTGGCGAAAAATCTTGGTTGTTGGTACACTTCGGTTCCCGTTTCGGAAAGTGCTGAACTCACCTTACGTCAAATCAATCATCTAAAACCAACCAACTATTTAGGCGAAAATATTGAAATCAACCTCTCTGCTTTCAATATGGAAAATGTTCAAGCCCGCGATAGAGGTTCAAGAATACTTGCCGCAATTTCAAGTGCTTGGGGTGGAGTTTTCACAAACAACGGCAACAAAACTGAAACAACTGTCGGTTATGCTACTTTGTATGGCGACATTGCAGGATTTTTAGCCGCAATAGGCGATTTGTGGAAACATACAGTCTACGACCTTTGCAGATATATCAACGAAAAAAATCAAAAAGAAATTGTTCCAACCGAAGTATTAACATTAAAACCATCAGCAGAACTATCGGAAAATCAAGCCGTTGACAAAGGTCTCGGCGACCCAATCATTTATCCATACCACGATAGACTTTTTGAAGCATTTCAGCAATGGTGGCAACGACCGTCATTAGCAGAGATACTTCAGCATTATTTAGACAAGGATTTAGCAAAGTTTCTTAACCACAATCAAGAAACTGAATTAACTGAAGAATTAATCAGAAACAATTTCCCTGACGCAAAAAGTTTCATAACGGATTTGGAAAAATGGTACAAACTTTTCAAAGGCATGGGCGTTGCAAAACGAATCCAAGCACCACCTATAATTGCCGTTACAAGAAGGGCTTACGGTTTTGATTTCAGAGAATCCGCAATTGGAGCATATTTTTCAAGAAAATATTTAATGCTGAAAGAAAAAACATTGCAACAAAATTCTTAAATTTTGTAATATAAAAATCAAAAAAACATATAAATATAAAAAATGAGTAATTATAAAATCAACACAAAATGTGTACAGTCGGGATATACGCCCGGCAACGGAGAGCCAAGACAAATCCCTATCATTCAGTCTACTACATTTAAGTACGACACCTCTGAAGATATGGGCAAACTCTTCGACCTTGAAACTTCTGGCTATTTTTACACCCGTCTTCAAAACCCCACAAACGACTACGTGGCAGCCAAAATAGCAGACCTTGAAGGTGGTAGTGCAGGAATGTTGACCTCAAGTGGTCAGGCAGCGAACTTTTTTGCTGTTTTCAATATTTGTGAATGTGGCGGACATATAGTATCTTCGTCAAGCATTTACGGAGGCACATTTAATCTTTTGGCTGTAACGCTGAAAAAAATGGGCATTTCAGTAACATTTGTATCACCAACAGCAAGCGAGGAAGAACTCGACAACGCATTTCAAGAGAACACCAAAGCAGTTTTTGGCGAGACAATAGCAAATCCTGCCCTCACCGTTTTGGACATTGAAAAATATGCAAAAGCCGCTCATAAACATGGTGTTCCTCTTATTATTGACAACACCTTCCCTACTCCAGTTAATTGTCGTCCAATAGAATGGGGTGCTGACATCGTAACACATTCTACAACAAAATATATGGACGGACACGGCTCAGCAGTTGGCGGCGCAATAGTTGATAGCGGTAAATTCGACTGGATGGCTCACAAAGAAAAATTCCCAGGACTTTGCACTCCCGACGAAAGTTATCATGGAATAACATACGCTGAAAAATTTTCAAATTCTGGTGCTTTTATAACCAAATGCACAGCACAGTTAATGAGAGATTTCGGTTGCATTCAATCGCCTCAAAACGCATTTCTTTTGAATCTCGGTCTCGAATCTCTACACGTTAGAATGCCAAGACACGTTGAAAACGGTACAGCCGTTGCCGAATTTTTAAGCAGTCATAAAAAAGTAAAAAAAGTAAACTATCCGGGACTCAAAACTGACCCGTATTATGAACTGTCTCAAAAATATATGCCTCAAGGCGGTTGCGGCGTAGTTAGTTTTGAAATCGAAGGCGGCAGAAAAGGTGCTGAAGCATTTATGAAAAAACTCAAACTCGCCGCAATAGAAACTCACGTAGCCGACGCAAGGACATGCTGTCTAAACCCCGCAACTTCAACTCATCGTCAAATGACAGAGGAGCAATTAGAAGCAGCAGGTATTCCAGCAGGTCTTGTAAGAGTAAGTTGCGGTCTTGAAGACAAAGAAGACCTTATCAACGACTTAAAACAAGCGTTAGAATAAGAAAAAAACTAAAAAAATGCAGGGAAAATTCCTTGCATTTTTTTTATAATTGATAAGTCAAAATTAGCGAAGTTTGAGTTTTGTTATAGCCGTTATCCTTTAAACCGCGTGAAACTGAAATGCCAGCAGAAATAACATTAGGAAGTCTAATAAGATGAAAATCAGACAAAACCTTGAAACCACAAGAGAAAAAATCCAAATTAGTTTTCAAGACCTCACCCTTAGCACAATCCATAAAAATTCCACCGCGAAATCTCTTAACCCAAACCACCGACGGAATCCCAATATCAGGATAACCTAACGGAAAAGAATATTCAGCACTGAATTTATAAAAAT